>VGWI01000092.1 GCA_016873655.1 Lentisphaerota bacterium | reverse complement strand
GAGCTCGCCGCTGCTTACGCTGCGGCACCGCGCCGAGTTCGCGGTCTTCCACGCCGTGCTCCGCGCAATCGACAGGATGCCGGTCGACAGGGCGCTGGCCATGGCCTCAAGGATCGGCGACATCGTGTATGCGCTCGACTTCTACCGGCGCGGCGTCGCGAAACGGAACATACGGCTCAGCGGCATCGCGGCCGGGCGCGCGGAAACAGTCCGCATCGCCCGCGCGTCGTTCCGCAGCTTCGCGCAGCTCGCCGTGGAGTCCCTCAAGGCGGACGATTATTTCCGATCCGGCCGCTGGCGGGAAATGGTTGACCTGCAGATCGACCCGGCCGCCGACGAGGCGCTGAAGGCGCCCGGCCGCGGCGCGATACTCGCCGGCGGCCACATCGGCAACTGGGAAATCGCGTCCCGTGTCCTCGCCACGTTCAAGCCCGTGGTCGGCATAACGAAAAACATGAACAACCCGCTCACGGACAGGCTCGTGAAAGACCGCCGGGCGCGGGAGAATTTCACAATGACGCCGAAACGTGACGCCGACGCCGGCCGCCTCCTGGAAGTCCTGAACAGGGGCCACGTGCTGGGCCTGCTCGTGGACCAGCACGCCCGATCCGCCTACGGGGAACCGATCCGCTTCTTCGGCCGCCACGTCTCTATGCACAAGTCGGCGGCGCTGCTTCACCTCGTCAGCGGCGCGCCGCTTATTCTCGGCTGCTGCGTCAGGACCGGAAACATGAAGTTCCTCGTCCGCGCCTACCCGCCGGTCAATATCCCGCGCTCAGGCGACAAGAACACAGACGTCAGGGCGCTGATGCTGGAACTGAACTCGAAGCTCGAGGACATGGTACGGGAGTTCCCTGAACAGTACCTGTGGGCGCACCGGCGCTGGCGGCCGCTCCGCCCCGCGTTGCTCGCAAAAATCGAGAAACTCGGCCCTGGCGCCTGAAACGCCGACAAGGCCGGCCAGGCCGTCTGCACCGTCAACCGTTCGCGCCGGCAGGGGCTCTCTCGAAGACGTACCCGAAGTGCTCAATATCCTCGCGGCACATCTCCAGCACCATGTCGCTGGTCCTGCCGTCGTAGTACTCGGAGTAATGCTTTGAACCGGTGGGATTCACGTGCGGCGCCTCCTGGCGCGGCAGCCCGACACGGTCGCAAATGTAATCCACCGCCTCCTGGAACGCTTCCAGCCGCCCTATGTAATCAACCATCACCCGGCCCGATTCGTCGCGTATCTTGTCCAACTGCATGCGGTATCTGCCAGGCCGCTTCTTCCATGCCGCCCAGCGCCGCTCCATCCACGCGTCAAAGCCCAGGTCGTGGAACTTCCGGCTCGGGACCTTTCCGTCCGGCTTCACGTCCGGCCTGTTATCTTCAAGCATGAACCTGTAGCGCGACACGGTTCTCGCCCACGGGTTGCGGACAACGGTGAACTTGAAGCACGAATTGAAGCGCTCTCTTCCCAGCACGCACCTCAACTGCATCGCGGAGAGATGCTTCGCGTGTCCGGGCTCCTCGTCATCGCCGGCATCAAGCCTGTACTTCAGGCGGAACGCCTCGTCAACCTGCTCCTTGACCAGGAGCAGGCTGCCGCCGCCCTGCTCGTGCGCCTTCTCGAGTGCGGCAACAAGGCTCGTCGTCCCGGTCTTCGGGATGGCGACGTGCACGTAGGAATGACTGTCCGACCAGGGCATATCAAGCCATCCCCGCGGCGGCGTGCCCGCCCTGCCCCGCCTGACCGGACGTCCGGTCGCCGCGCACAAGTTCGGAAAGCGACCCCCGGGCGGTCACATCCTCGTAGAAGCCTTCGTCAACCGCGCGCCCGGAATCCATCACGATCACCCACGCGCCGGGCTTCAGCCAGTTCATCCTGTGGGTGATGGCTGCAACCGTGCGGCCGCGCGCAAACTCGTCGAGGGCGGCAAGCACCCTGGATTCCGTCGCCGGGTCCATGGCCGATGTCGCCTCATCAAGCAGAATGAGCTCCGGGTCCGCGAGAAAGACGCGCATCAGCCCCAGTCGCTGCCGCTCGCCGGCGGACAGACGCCTGCCACCTTCTCCGACCGGCTCGTCGAAACCACGGTCGAGCCGCTCGATGAAGTCCAGCGCCTGCGCGTTCCGCGCCGCGGCGATCAGGCGCTCTTCGCTCACGCCTTCAAGCCCGTACGTCACGTTGCGCCTCACGGTGTCGTCAAAGAACGTCGGGGTCTCGTTCGCGTAGGCAAGCCGGGCCAAGTGCGAATCCACACGCAGGCCGGCCAGGTCCGCGCCGTCCAGCAGTATGGTGCCCGGTTCGCAGTTGTACGACCTCAGCAGCAGCCTGAAGACCGTGCTCTTGCCCGACCCGGTCCTGCCCACTATCACCGTCCGCCCGCCGCAAGGTATCCGCGCGGTAAAACCGCAAAGCGCCTCGACCTTGCGCGAGTAACGGAACCGCACGTTCCTGAACTCGATCCCGGACCGCAACGGCAGGGCCGGCGCCGCGCCGCCGATGACGATGCTCTCATCCGGATCGCGCATCGTATCTTCGTAGCGTTCGACGGCGGACATCACCCGCAGCCAGCTGTCCGGGAACTTCAGGACTCCGGAGTAGGCGCCCACGCAGCGCCGCAGGATCAGAAAGAACACGGCCGACTTCGAAGCAGTCTCCACGGACGCCGCGCCCAGCATGGCAGCGCTTCCGACGATCAGCGCTAGCACCAGGACCGTGAGAACATCCCGCACCGGCGCTATCAACTCGGTGAACCTGGACTCCGTAAGGCGCGTCTTCCTCGTCGAATCCGCCGCGGAACGCCACGCTTCAACTTCCCTGTCGCGGGTGCGGAGCAGCCTCACCAGGCCGAGGTTGGAAAGTAACTCCTGCGCTGACGAGGAAGCAGCGTCCTCCGCCTCGTCAGCCTGGTCCCCAAGCTCACGCACCCTCCGGCTCACGCGCCTGAAGACCGCCTCGAACGCGGCAAGAAAGAGCGCCGTCAGCACGGCCAACTGCCACCACAGCGCGGCAAGAGCCGCGAGACACAGGAGAACGGTCCCGACGGACACCATGACGTCGGTAAGGGCGCCGAACACCTTCGCAACCCGGGCCGGTGTTCGCCCGGCGCGGGCTACGACGGCGCCCAGCTTTCTTCCGTCATAGTACCGCTGGCCGAATTCAAGGTGCCGCCCCAGCATGGCGACAGAAAGCCGCTCGGCTATCCGTTCCGTCCCGGCGGAAACGAGTATCGCCCCCGCGTAAGCGCAAACGGCGCGCAGCACGGTAACAGCCAGCAGTCCGCCGGCAACGTACGGAAGCACAGCGCCGTCGCCGACCCCCCGGAACAGGAAACCAATCTTTCCCCTGACCGCGCCGTCCGAGCCGGAAAGTGCCACGCCTGCCAGCGCAATGAGAAAACCGAAAACCATCAGGCGGAGCACGGTTTCGGCAACGCCCAGCACCGCCGGCAGCGCCAGTGCCGCCGGCCTGATCCCGGCAAGCCGCATCGCCCTGCCCAACTGCAAGATGATCGCCGGTTTCTTCACCTGCCTTCCATCCTGCTCACAAAGTATGCCGCCACGTCCGCCCTCAGCTCGGGCTTGTCCGTGGCCCACTGCAGGCACCCGTTCCCATCCTCGCACACATCGCGCTCGGGGTCGTAGGCATGCCTGAAGAGCACTTCCTTCCTCCACATATAGCCGCGGCTGGAAGGCGTGCCGTGATAACAGTCCCTTATGCGCTGGTAAACGAACCCGGCACGGCCGCCGACTGCCTTGTTCCACCGCCTCGCCCACTCCAGGACGTGACCGGTGAAAGCAGGCGAACCGTTCCTGCTCCCGCAGTTCCTGCACGGCTTCTGGGATGAGAGCATCTTTTCTATGTCGCTCTCCCATGACTCCCTCATCTGAAGGCCGGCGGCAAAGATAAGGCGGTCCGCACCACCGACTATCGCCCGGTCATAAAGGGGAACCTGCTTCAGCACCTCGGCACGGGCGGCCCACGCGAAACCGGTCAGGCCCAGCGGAAGCCCGAACGGATGCCGCATGCACGGAAGCACTGGCGGCTGAACAATCGCCCGCCTGGCCATCAGGCGATAGTACATCGCGCCGATGCCCGGCCTGCGACGACTCACGGTCACGCCCTGCAATGCGTGGCTGAACGCCTGGCACACCGGAACGTCGTCAAGCGCGGCGGCCACCCGCCACGCCCAGTCACGCGGGTCATCAAAAAGCACATCGGCGTCAACCCACGCTATCTTGTCATACCCGGCGCCGGCCAGCTGCCTGATCCCGGCGTTCAACGCGCTCTCCTTGTGCCACAGCACGTCGCGGCAACGCATCCGCAGAACCTCGCCGTAACCCCCGACTGCCTTCGCGTATTCCTGGCTGCCTATCGCCACCTCGACTGTCAACAGGGGCACGCCCGACAACCTCATTCCTTCATAGAAGACCGGAAGATGCCCGTTTCTGGACGGTGACCCGCAGGGGTTGAAGAAGGTCGTCACAACCGCGAAACCGGGCGGCGGCCCGTTCCGCCCGTGCTGCGCGCAACCGGCGGACCGGCGCCTGCGCGCCAGGGTGAAGGCCGCTATCGAACGGTGAGCCAGGTTCAGCCCGGTCTCCGTGAGAGCGCGGAACTTCCCCCTCCCCTTCGGCTCCTTTACGGGTGAAGGCAGATCCGAACCGCACTGCGAGCAAACCCACTTCCTCTTCTCAAGCCGCCGGTTCCGGAAAAGGAGTCTGTCGGTCTCCGTGTACGCCTGCCTGTTGGCGTGCGGGAACGGAACACGCGGAACAGCCAGGCCAAGAAACTCGCACAGCGCCTCCCACCCTGCGCCCTTCTCGATGTCCATTACAAGCAGCCTGTCCGTGCCGGCGAAATGCGCTTGCACCCGGTCGTTGTGCGCGAGGTACCCGCGCACCATCTCGTCACGGTCAAGCGAACCGGCGCCAAGATGCAGCCTGTAGGTCTCGGCAATCCGCGGTTTGGTTACACCTATCCAGTGGGATACCGACCGCCACCACGTGTCAGGGTCGCGCACGGTGAGGATGAACTTGCTGTCCGGAAACCGCTCGTCCAACCGCCTGTACATGTCGCCCATGTTCCACGGCCTGTCTTCGAACCCCCTGTAGTCCACGGCCAGCCGCAACGCGGGCTCATGGTCACCGCGCTCAAGTATGGCTTTGACCGCCTCGATGCCGGCCCGCCGCAACACGGGTGGACTGGCGACCGGCTGAATCCCGAGCGTCCGGAAGCAGTGGTTGAGCGAGGACGTGCCGGTCTTGTTCATTCCGACACAGAAGACGCGCTGGTAATCGGCCCTATGCATTTCCCTCCCCGTCGCACCCGCATCACAGGCGGTGCGTATCGTCTCGCGTGCAACGCGCTTCGTCAAGAAGCCTGCGCCTCTCCATATCGGCGGAACGGAGCAGTCCGCCGGACTTGCCTGCGCCAAACCGGCATGCCTTTCTTCCGCATGCACAGCGGCAGTGACAGCCGGCGATCGTGCACGAAGGAAGAAGGTTGGCTTGTAGGAAAATTACCTACGCCTTGCCGAGCTCTTTTTGCTCCAACCCGGCCCGCGGACATGCTATCCTTCTCACGGTTTCGACCGGGGGATGTGGCTTTTCACACGCATGGTAATTCACGTGGTTGATAAAAAGCAGATACTGGCTGTTGTGCTCTCAATCATCGGGATGGCCGGCCTTCTCGTTGCGGTGCTCCTGATGTTCAACGGCTACAACCCCTTGCTGTGCCTGGGAACGGCCGGCATCGGCGGAGCATGCATCTTTCTCGGGGCCGGCATCCAGAAGCTTCCATACGGCGACGAAATCCAGTAACGCCATCACCCCATCCTCCCCGCTGCCCCTTGCATCGCCTCTCATGCGTATGTAGGCTTGGCGCATGCGATCACGCGCAGAAAGGAACAGGGAAGCCATGATTTGGACAGTTCGCGCCGCCGCATGGGTTCTTCTCGCATCCGCCGTTGCGGGCAGCGCCGGGTGCGCTTCGTACTCGGTGACTTCTTCCGCAAAGAAAGAGCCAATCCGGCAGCCGGCCGCCGCTGACGTTAAGTTCCGAATCGCCGAGGTCGTCATCGTCGCCCCGACAAACATGCCTGTTTCGATCGTCTTCACCGGCCCCACCAATACTCACGTCAGCATCCCTCCCGCCGAAGCCGCATGGGCAGACCCGGCGCTTCTCCGCGGCAAGCTCTCCGAAGCCGCGCGCGAACGCTATCCCTGGCTCTTTGCGAACGCGGCGGACGCCGTTCCCGTGCGTGTCTCACTCCGCCGCGTCAAGCGCGACAGCAATGCCGGCGCCGACGCATGCCTGTCCTGCCTCACGCTGACGATCATCCCGATGCGAAGCTGGGATGAGACGCTCTACCGGGTTGACGTTGCCCCTCTGTCAGAAAAGACAATCGTGGGCTTGTCGCCTTCGGAGTTCAGAATTGACGAGATGAGCTGGATGTCCATCGTCCCGACAGGCTGGATTCCCGTGCCCGACAGACACGGCGAAAGAGCCTGGACGCAGGACGGGGCGGAGAAAAACGCGGAATCCGTGATGATCCGGTCGTGTGTTGACACAATCGCCTGGATACTCCTCAACACCTACCCCGGGTCGCGGTAGGGCCCCGACCCATGACCCATCCGAAGGCTTGCCCGGGCACTCCGCCTGGCCTGGCCACCCCATCTTCTGTAGCCGTCGCACGAAGAGCGACGTCTCATGCCCGGCAGACTCCACACAACACGCTGCATCCAAGCGCCCCTTCGTGGCGCTGCTACAGACTGGAATCCAGGAGACGAGTCTACGGCTCCTCGGCTCTACCATCCTCCTCGAGCGGATTGCGGAATCTGCGCTGAATCTTGCGGTTGATGTGGTACTCGCCCGGCGCATAGACGGACTCCGGCTCCTGTTCCCCGGGAACAAGGTTCCGCCCGACCAGATGCTTCAGGATCGCCTCCGCGATGATCCTGTGGGCGATCTCGCTCGGGTGCGGATCCACGTAGGGAATGGCCTGCAGCCGCCCCGGCGACAGCCACTCGAATTCGGGAAGAAGATCCAGCATCCCGACTCCCTCTTCAGCCACTATCCCCGCAAGACGGGTATGAAGCCTGGCGTGCGGGTAGCGACCGGGCGCAAGGTCATCCGACAGCAGGGGGATGACAACCACGAGTAGAGGCTTCCCGGCCGCAGCGCACTTGTCCCTGAACGCGCCTATCCCGTCCCTGAACCGGTCCAGCCCCGAGTACCCCGTGCGGGAAATGCGCCTGTAGTACCTTCTATTCTCGCCCGAAATGCGAATGTTCTCCGACTGCCGGTAGGCCCATGTCAGGAACGCCGACCGCCTGATCACCGCTGCCGCAAACGGCCCGGGCGCCCTGGGCATCCGGCGGTTGCGCCAGTCGGCAAGCTGTTCAGGCTTCGAATGGTCCTCGGCGTCGTTGAGGCAAACGCCAAGCACTACCAGGTCCGCGCCCCATTCCAGCGCATCGTCAAGCAGCCCAACCTGCCAGAACGCCGAGCTGCCGCTCTTGGCAAACACCTCAACTTCCGCCGGCCGGGCACCCTCGTTCAGGTTCAGCAGCCGCTCCAGCCGCGCGGCGTACCGGTCGTCCTCCTGGACCCCTATCCCTACGGTAAACGAGTCGCCGATCACGGCCACCCGGAACGGCGTCGCTTCCGCCGCTGCGGACCATGGGTGTTTCCTGCCTTTCATTGGATGGTACTCGACCATCGGCCGGTCAAACCGCTGCTCGCGCGGAACCTTCGCCCGGACAATCCGCATCATGATCTCCGCCGCAACCAGCAGCAGAACAAGAACGACAACAGCCAGCATCAACCTCTTCAGCAACCCGGCAATGCATCCCCGCAGTTTCATCCTTCAGTCTCCGCGTTCAACAAGGAAAGGCAACCGCACAGGGGCAACCTACCAAACACAATTCCCCATCGGAAAGCCGCAAACACGGGCTGGAGCCGGGGCGACCTCGCCCCGCATCTTCCCCACGGGCCGCATCTCCTCCAACGGCCCGAGGTCGGGCCGTCTCCATGACCCCGCCCCGCATCTCCCCAACGGGCTGGAGCCGGGGCGACCCCGCCCCGCATCTCCCCAACGGGCTGGAGCCGGGGCGACCCCGCCCCGCATCTCCTCCAACGGGCTGGAGCCGGGGCGACCTCGCCCCGCATCTCCCCACGGGCCGCATCTCATCCAACGGCCCGAGGTCGGGCCGTCTCCATGACCCCGCCCCGTTTCTTTTCCAACGGGCTGGAGCCGGGGCGACCTCGCCCCGCATCTCCCCAACGGCCCGAGGTCGGGCCGTCTCCATGACCCCGCCCCGTTTCTTTTCCAACGGGCTGGAGCCGGGGCGACCCCGCCCCGCATCTCCTCCAACGGCCCGAGGTCGGGCCGTCTCCATGTCGTCCACACGGCGCGCTGCATCCTATGTGGGCTTGAATTGGCAAAGGCCCGCTGCGACAATGCTCTTGCCGGGACGGGATACTGCAGGTTGACTGGGAGTCAGTAATGAACCGGAACTCCGACAGAACAGGCTTCTCGCTGGTCGAGGTCGTGCTCGCCCTTCTCGTCTTCGCGATCGGAATCCTCTCCGTGCTTGCCCTTTTTCCGAGCGGCCTGCTTCTCAGCCAGAGAGCACATCAGGACACATACATATCCGAGTTCGCCGAGATGGCTCTCAACTCCGTGGGAACCGAACTCGAACTGAACCAGCTTTTCTGGGAAACGAACGACGCCGGCTTCGCTTCCCTCCAGAACAGCTATATCATCACCCCCACGCGTCCGGCCGGCTTGCCCTGGTACAACCCGCCGGCCATAATCCTTTCCTCCAACACAACCTACCGCCTCATGCTGGCATCCAACACAAACATGGTCGACCGCGCCCTGCGGTACGATCTGCGGCTGGAACGTTCCTTCGGAATGATTTGCGAGTTGCTCGGGGACCCAGTCCCCATAAAGACGATGACCCGGGGCACTGACTCG
>VGWI01000091.1 GCA_016873655.1 Lentisphaerota bacterium | reverse complement strand
GGGCCTCGTCCAGGTCCATCTGATCCCAGAGAAAGCGGCTCAGCAGCACCGGTCCCCACGTCAGGGCGCTCTGACAACGAAGGTCCTCCGGCAGGATCGGTCGGTTCTGGCAGTAGGGGCCCAGAGACGCCACCAGCCGGTCCAGCTTGTCCCCCAACCGATCGATACGACCGAGATTGGCCACGACCCGGTGGCGACAGCGTCCGCCAGTGAGAACCCCTGGAAGACGGCCTCATACTCGGTCCTGGACTGGCCGGCTTCCGCAACAGGCACCAGCGGCAGTTGGCGCGGCTGGCCATCCTGCACGCCGCTCACCTTGTACAACTCATCCCCGATCCAGTTGGCCGGCAGGACGCCCGCTTGCGCAACGGCCGGATCCAGCGCCAGCACCCGCGGCCCTCGCTGGATGGCCACCCATCCATCCTGCGGCCGGCCCTGGGGCACGGCAATCGTCGGCATGTCCATCACTACCCGCACCGGATCCCCACCTGACCCGTCGCGCCGGATGGGCAGGAATTGCCCCGGCTTGCCCGCATGGGTCTCCTCTCCCACCTCCGCGGTGAACCGCCCGCACCATGCCGGCACGCGCAGCAGCAGGGTGAACGAGCCATTTCGCGCTGGCGTGACGGCGATATTCACCGCACCGGACTTTGGATAATCCGTATGGATTCGAAGAACCTCCTGGAAGGGCTCGGCCCAGCTTGACGTGCCGGTGGCATCGTTCTGGTTCGCGCGGATATCCTTCCACGCCTGAACCGTGGCCTGGAGATACTCTCTCCGCCCGGTCCTGCGGTACAGGTCGAGCAGACCGACCAGATGGGACATCCTCTCATAGGACTTGTTGTTGGCTGTCCGGCGCACGCTGCCGTGCGTCAACAGGCCCGAGAGGATCTTCGGTCCGTGCGGCAGATCCCACGACCGGACCAGCCAGTCACAGAATGCCAGGTAGCGCTTCTCGCCGGTCTGTCGATGGAGCATCACCATGGGCTCCAGCACGCTCGTGGGGGCCATGCCCACATGGGTGCCCGAGCGGATGATGTCGCGTTTTTCATCGCCAAATGTATCGCCCAGCAGGTCGCCGATCCTCCGGCAGGAATCAAGCGCGCCGCGGTCCCCGGTGACGCGAGGGTATTCCAGCAGGCCGATGAGGTTGTACTTGTGGCTCCAGACATCCCATTTGGTCCAGCGGTCTTTGTCGAGATAGGTTCCCAGGTAGCCATCGGGCGACTGGGCCGCAACCAGTGTCTGGACCGCCAGATCCATCCGCGCCCGGAGCCGCGGGTCGCGTGTGCGTTCCCACTCCAGGCTGGCGGCATGGAGGAACTTGCCCACGTGCTCGCCGACCCATTCCTGCGCTCCCGGTCGCTGCACGAACGGCTTGAGGATGTCTTCCAGGCGTATGGACAGCAGCCGCTTCTCGACATTGAGTCGCATGCGCTGGGCCAGATAGCCTTCGAGCACTGACTCCGCGGCGCCGGTCGATGTGAAGACATCCTTGACGACATCATCCGCCGCCGGCTTGACCCCGGCGTCCTGCGCGCCCGCCACGCCCACCATGCATAGCAGCACCCAGCACCATCCCCGCCACAAGCATGCCCACTGTCGATTCATCGTGTATCATGCGTTCGGGATTCGCGGCTACCATTATGTGAAGACGGCCCACCGCGCGTTTCCTTCTGCGGCCCCAGCGGTCCTTCCTCTCCGCCGTTTCTACGCTTTCTCGGGCACGTCGAACGGCGGCCGCGGCGGCCGAGTCAACAGGGCGTCGGCCTCCGGGTCGTCGATGAACTTCTCCTTCGCGGGGTCGAACTTCAGCGCCCGGCCCAGCCGGTAGGTGGTCTGCACCAGGTTCAGCCCGTTGCCGTTCAGGTGGTCCTGCATCCGCTCGAACGTCTCGTTGGCGACCGCGTTCGAGGCGAACGGCTTGGCGTTCGAGCCGAACGGCACTTCCCGGCCCAGGCGGTACGAGATGTTCGCCAGATGGCACAGGGCCGACGAGTAGTGGGCCGTCTCGATGTTCCACTGCAGCACGTCGGTCTCACGAGTTCGGAGACAGCGGAAGAAATCGGCGCCGCTCACACGCTCGGCCTTGGCCTGGGCGGCCGGCTGCGGAGCGCCGCCGCCCTTCGGGTAAAACTGCCCCCCCGCCACCACGCCCGCCTCGAAGTGGAACGTGTTCCCGACAGCCTGGCCCAGGTACTTGTCGGTCTTCAGACCGCGCACCTCGAAGATCGCCTGCGAGTCGCCGTAGTCGAACACCGCCATCTGCGTGTTCGCGGTCTGGCCCTGGTCGGTGTAGCCGAAGCGTCCGCCGACGCTGAGGACGGCGCGCGGCAAGGTGACATCGCCCAGCGCATGAGGGACGGCATGCATCTGGTGCGAGCCCTGGTTGCCGATGTCGCCGTTGCCGAAGTCCCAGAACCAGTGCCATTGGTAATGGACCAGGTTCTCGTGGTACGGCTGCCTGGGTGCCGGCCCGGTCCAGATGTCGAAGTCCAGTTCCGGCGGCGGGTCCTTAGGCTCCTTATGGCCGATGCTGGCGCGCCCCTTGTAGCACAAGCCACGCGACACCAGCAGTTTGCCGTACGTCCCCGCCTTGGCGAGGGCGGCTATCGAGTCGCCCAGACTCCCCTCCCACGTGCCGTACTGGATGACGCGCTTGTGCTTGCGGGCGGTCTCGATGGCAATGCGGCCCTCATGCACGTTCTGGCTCAGGGGCTTCTCGACGAACACGTCCTTGCCCGCCTGGCACGCCCAGATGGTGATGAGGCAGTGCCAGTGGTGGCACGTGGCGATGTAGACGGCGTCGAGGTTCTTGTCCTCAAGCGCCTTCCGGATGTCCTGCACGCACGTGGGCTTGCCGGCCTTCTCCTCGAGGATCTTCAGGTTCTTGGCCCAGGTCCGCCGGTCGGGGTCGATCAGGTGCGTGACGGCAACGTCGCTCCTGCCCGCCAGCATTCGCACGTGATTGCTGCCCTGGTTGTTTATGCCGGCAACACCCACGTTGATCCGGTCGTTGGCCCCAATGACCTTTCTACTGGCCTTGGTTCCGGAGATAGGGAAGGAGGTGGCACCCATGGTGCCCAACGCGCTCTTGAGGAATGTTCGGCGATGCATTCGTGCCATTGCTCTGTCCTTTCGTCATTACATGTGGGGTGTCTCTATTTCGCAGGATCGTCCCACCATCGCTTAAATTCGCGTGCGACCTCATCTTTGAGGGATCGCATCGCGGTCTGGCGTATGCGCCGCCCGCCGGGCGCGGAGGCCATGGGCCCGCCCCAGTTGTGCGGGCTGTACTGGCGGCTGAGGTCCACCGTGGCAACGAGCATGGAATTGGCTTCGTCTTGTTCATACTCGACGATTGATGTATCGGAATGGCGGCTGGGGTCGGCATGCACATTGCCGGCCAGGGCGCCAGTGGAATCCCAGATGCCGGACGCGTCGTGGTCGCTGGCGGCGGCGATCCAAACACCGTTGTCGGCCGCGCGCGCGGGCATCAGGCTCCGGAAATAGCCGACGTTTGGAAAGAGGATCAACTCGGCGCCTTTGAGGGCAAGGAGACGGGCCGTTTCGGGGTGCCAACTGTCGTAGCAAATCATGATTCCGACCTTGCCAAAATCGGTCTGGAAGACCTTCATTTCGCTGCCCGGGGAACAGCCTCGATCCAACTCCTTATCGTACAGCACGACCTTCTCGTAGATGCCAACGATTTCTCCGGTGGGCGCGTAGAGCGGACAGGAGTTGAAGACCAGATCACCGCGTTTTTCGTAGAAAGTTCCGGCAACATGCATCTGCCACTGTTTGGCTTTCTCCGACATCAGCCGACCGGACGGCCCGTCGATCGGTTCGTGCTGGTCAACCTTCTTGCGGTTGAAGTTCTCTGCCATCAGGGCGACGGTTACCTTCTTCCGGCCGGCGACATCGAGCCAGCGCGGCCAGAAATCCATATCGTGCCCGCCACAACTCACGGCGATCCTGACCAGCCGCTCCGGAATCGGCGGGCACTCCCTGAGCAGAACCTGATCCCACCACACCTTTCCTTTCGCGGCAAAACGGAACGTGAGGCGGACTTTGCCGGGGCCTTCCTTGCCGCGGAAACGGTTCTCGCCGACGATCCAGCCATCCTCCTCCCGGCGGTAGCGGAAGATGCCGTCGTTGAAGGTTCCGAAAAGGCCGTGCGTGAGGTTGCGGTTAACGTCCTCAATCCGCTCGACCTTGAACCGCACCTTGAAATGGTAGTTCTGGGCGGAGAGTTGGACGGGGTGCTCGATGAATCCGTAACACTCCTGCCGTCCGTTGCCGGCCGCCAAGAGCGCCTTGCCGCCCGTCCCCTCCGGGAAATCCACCACCTTGAACAAGGGGGCCAGCGCCGGGTTGAGCGCGGTCATGGTCCAACCTGCGGGCACTTCGCCCGGCGGGCTCTTCGAGAAATCCTCGTACAGGAAGACCCTGTAACCTGCTTCCTTTGCCTGTTCCTGTGCGCCGGCCGGCGCTGCTGCCAGAACGGGCGACGACGGCATCAACGCATGGACAATCGTCGGCAGCGGCGCGCCGCCCACTGCGGCGGCCGAGCCGGCCAGAAAGCGGCGACGGGACAAGGCAGGGTCCAGGTTCATCGAATGGATGTTGCGCTGAGGCGCTTTCATTGGGATTCCCCTTCGGCTGCGATCTTCAATGCAAACACGTGGCGGCAAGGACGGTTGGCCTCGTTCTGCACGGCCGGCGGGGTGTCAATGACAAGCGCGCCGTCGCCATCCTGGCGCCAGTCCAGCGGCGGCGTGACGCCCAGCATAGTAATCTTCGAGCCGCGCTGCGCGCGCACGGTGCGGAGCACCAATTTCTCGCCGGGCCATTTCAGGCAGAAGGCGTAAAGGAACCGGTTGTCCTTGGTGCGGGTGAAACGAATGTCCTCGCCTTCGTGCCACAGGTCGCCGGGGCGCGACCGGGTGGGGTAGATCGCTTCGCCGTTGACGCGCAGCCAGGCGCCGGCCTCTTCCATGGCGGCGATGGCTTTGGGGTGGAACTTGCCGTTGGCATCGGGGCCGATAGCGAACATGAAGTTTCCACCCTTGGCCACGCTGTCGACTAGGTTCCGCACCAGCCAGTCGCCGCCCTTGTATTTCGCGGCGTCGGGCTGATAAGCAAATATGCCGGCCAACGGGTAAATCACCATCCAGGGCATGCCGGTGTTTTCCGGGCTGGCGGGCACAAAGCCCTCCGGCGTGTAGTAATCCCCGTAGTTGCCGATCCCGCGGGCCCGGAACATCACGTTGGGCTGGAGCGTGCGCAGGTATTTCACCGTCTCCCGCAACGGCGGCCAGGCCGCCGGTCCCAACCACATGTCGAGGCAGATCTGGTCGATGGGACCGTAGTTCGTCAGCAACTCGGCAAGTTGAGCGCGGTGCCGGGCCATCATCCGTTGCGTTTCTTCCGGCGTCGGGTCCGGCACGACCGGGTGTCTCTGTCCGCCCGAACGTCTTTCGTGGGCCGCCGCGGTTTCCCGGGTGAGTTCTTTCGTCGAGGGCGTTTGCAGCGGATGGTAACAGTAGGGACGGAAATCGGCGTCAAACCAGTCGGGGTGCGAGTAGTAAAGGTTGATCTTGAGGTCGTGCCGGCGCGCCGCCTCGCAGAGTTCCTTGACGATGTCGCGCTGGAACGGGCCCTCCATGATGCTGAAGGCGCGGTCGCACGCCTCGAGGCGCGGGCCGCCTGGGGCGGTCCAGTTGACGCACTGCCGCACGCGCGCCTTCGTGTCGAACATAGAGAACCCGTCGTGATGCTTGGCGGTGAAAGCGAACACCCGGACGCCGTTTCGCTTGAACAGGTCCATCCACTCGTCGGCGTTGAAGCCGGTGGGATTGAATGTCCGGTATAGGTTGATGTAATCCTGTTTCTTTTCGGGCGGCATCTTGAGAAGTTCCCAGGACGCCTCATCCCCGAGCATCGAGTAGAGGCCCCAGTGGATTCGGATGCCGTACTTGAGGTCGCCAAATGCCTCTCTCGCGGCTGCGGGCGCATGTTGGTAATCCGCATCCGGCTCGTGTTCCACATAAGACTCGACCCGCCGCCAGTGACTGTCAGTCTTGGGCAATCTCATGCGGTCGCCTCCGGCAGGCAACGGGGGCGAGGATGCACCGTCTCCCGTGCCTGCGGCGGGCCCCGTGCGTGCCCCGTCCGTTGCCGCGGGGGCGGGATTCGCGTCGGCAAGCCGCGCCGTGCCGATGTGTCCTTCACGCGGCCCGTAGTGCGGCAGAGGCTGTCCCTGCTCGTGGGCGCCCAGGTCAGGACCTTTGCCGGTGAAATCGTCGTTGATGTTGGGCAGACGGACGCCGGCGTCCACCGCCCGCGAACCCGGCCGGAGCCGCAGGTCCCACTGCTCCAATTCTGTGGTCACTCCTTTCTGTGGCGGCGCGCCGCGGATGAAGGCATCATAGTCCACTTCGATCCCGTGCCTCTCGTGGCCGGTGACCTTGGCGAACTCCTCCAGGCTGCGGACGAAGAGGTGGTTGGTCTTTCCGTCGAACCAGCGGATGAATTGCGTGGGCTCAGGATGGTTGCGCCGGTAGCCGTTGTAGTCGAGGGAACTGTAGGGGGTGAGGCTGCCGGTGGAAATCGCCCTGTTTCTGCCGCCCATGAACAGGTTATTACGAAAGATACCGTTCTGCCAGTGGGCGCTTCCGAAACCGTCTCCCGCGCTACAGGTGGTGTTGTGAAACGCCACGATGCCCACGGGGAAGTTGTAGAACTTGATTGTATAGGAATTTGTTTTTGTGGATAACTCCTGGGGCCCTGGGGACCTTGGGGATAATGGGCA
This sequence comes from Lentisphaerota bacterium, assembly GCA_016873655.1. Taxonomy (GTDB): domain Bacteria; phylum Verrucomicrobiota; class Kiritimatiellia; order UBA8416; family VGWI01; genus VGWI01. The sequence goes on along the minus strand of VGWI01000091.1, from coordinate 2,278 downwards.
AGTGTGTTACTTGTGGAAAACCCAAAAAGTCCCCGGCGCAGCCGGGATAAGTTCTAGGCGGAGAACGTGATGCCGAACAGCTCGTTGCGAATCAGGTAGACCGGGCCGCCGTAAACCGGCTGGGCCGATATGCCGACATGGGCGTTGTAGCCCCGGTTGCGCCAGACGCGGATGTTGTGGCAGCCGTAGTCCGTCTCGAGAATATCGTCCTTCGCGCGGGACAGGTCGTTGTTATAGATGTCGACGTTCACGCAGTGCTTTTCGAGGTCTTCACTCGGCGGGCGGACACCGCTGATGGACACGGGATCGCCGAACCGGGTGATCCGGTTGTACGCCACAACGTGCCCCCGTCCATGGATGTTCACGCCGTAGGCCGATGGCTTCATGAACTGACTACTCGTGCGAGGGTGCCACGTCGGGTTCCTGCCAACGATGACGTTGTCGGCCACGAACCAGCTCGCGGCGTCTTCCGAGGAAGTCCAGATGCCTGAGACGATGTCCTCGATGCGGCAGCGCCGTACCACGACGTGCGAAGAGCCGACCTCGCCCTTGCTCCCCGCGTGAATGGCGGTGTCCCCCCGGCGCAGGGTGAGGTCCTCGACGTGAATGTGGTCCGCCCCGCGCAGGCTGATAAGGTGGGCCCTGGGTTTGGGTTCGGGCCCCTCGATGACGGCCTCGCCGCCGCCGGCCCCGCGCAGCACGATGGGCTGGCCGGGAAGACCGCTTTTTTCGAGTGTGACTGGCCCCTGGTGCACCCCCGGCTGCAGAAGAAACACGTCGCCCGGCTGCGCCTGCTTGAGGGCCTCGCCCAGGTTGGTCGCGGCGCCGGCCGGCAGCGCCCCTTTGTAATCGGGCGCAAACACGCGGATGCGCCGTTCACCCTCGTAGCGAGGCGGCTCCACGCGGGTCGTCGCCGTGACGACCTTCGGCGGCGGCGCTCCGCCGTCAGGGTCCGTCATCGTGAACCGCACCTCGTACTCGGTGCCCGGCTCCAGGAACAGCACGCTGCCGGCAAACAGGTTGCCGACCCGCCACGCCCGATACTGGAACTCCTGGTCGACGACTTCGTTCTGCACGCGCAGCATCGGCTGGGCCTCGCGCCAGGCCTCGTCACCCTTCCGGCGGTACTCCACCGCCACGGCGGCGTTGCGGTTGCTGTCGCCCTCGATGTACCAGCGGAACCCCAGGTTGTGAATCGTAGGCGGGTCCACGAAGAATCGTCCGGGCGTCACCTTGTCCTGTACCGGCCCGGGCTGGAAGCCGGGCGTCGGCAGGGAAGGATCCCACGGGGGGTTTTCCGCCGTTCTTGGGTATATTATATTCTGCACTTCCGCCGCGTTGGCACACAACGCCAGTACCAGCGCCACCGCCACTACAGACCCCCGCAGGTAATCATTCATCGTCTTCTCCTGATAATCGTTCACGGTTCTACGGCGGTCGGGCCCATCGCGGGCCCGACCAAGCAGTATATATGTTAACATTTGTGGAATTTGTCAACTATTCGTTCATGCGATTGCCCTGCCTCCCTGCCCCTGGGAATGGACATCTTCTGATACTCAACATGACTGCGCGAGCCCGCATCGGTGATGCGATACAGGCCATGCAAAGGTTGGGCTGCGGCGCTATCGGCCCGCGTGGCGGAGACGCTTGCCGCGGCAAGGGCGCTGATGATGGACACTCGAATTGTATTCATGATTTTGCTCCGCGGATTGTCTCTGGTCGATTGAACCCTGTTCTCAGCCAGCGCGGATAATGGCGTTGCGGTGCGTCATCAAAACGCCGGTCCCTCTCGTCATGCACCCTGCCGCCCAGCAGACCCGGCTCGTTGCTTGGCGGGCTTCTGCCACGGGATGGCCCCACCCTGTTGGACGTGCCTGCGCAACGCGTCGAGCAGCTCCGCGAAAAGCCTCCGATGCGCCGGGTCCGCCGCCAAATCGTTCCGCTCCGCCGGGTCGGTCTTGAGGTGGTAAAGCTCCAGCGGGCGGAAGGGATCGCTCTGCATGAGTTTCCAGTCGCCACGGATGAGGGCCTCGCAACTCTTGACGCCGAAGCGCCCGCCTTCGCGGTAGACGAAATAGAGTTCGCGGGGGGCTGGGATCACGCCGCCCTGCATAACCGGTACGAGGCTTACGGCGTCCAAGTCGGCCGTAAGCGGACGACCGGGGCAATCAGCCAGTAGAACGGCGTACCAAACAGCCAGACCCAGGAGACCCACACGCCCGCCGCGCCGGCGGAGACCGTCTTGCTGACCACGCCGGCGGGGGCGCCCGGGTGCGTG
>VGWI01000090.1 GCA_016873655.1 Lentisphaerota bacterium | reverse complement strand
TCGAGAATCACCATCCTCGGCCTTCGCACCTGCTGCAGGGTGCCGCTCAAGACCGCACAGTCGTAAGACCCGGCAGGCAGCATCGAAAGTCCGCGGTCGAGATCCGCCTGGAACACGCTGTGGCCCCTGTCCATCGTGCGAATCACGCTGTCGAGATCCCTGTCCACGCCGAACCCGCTCGACTGCCGGTCACGCGCAAGCGCGGAAAGAAGGTCGCCGCTGCCGCAACCAAGGTCGAGAACCTTCGCACCGGACGGGACATACCGCGAAATGAGCGCATTCACACCGTCCGCGTCACCGGAGTCGCACGCCGCCGCACCTGCATCCCTGCGCCTGCCCCTGACCGGAGTAACCCAGGGGAGAAAAGCGCGTATGGTGTCGGCAAGATGCTCGATCTCCACGAGAAAAGCGTCGTGCCCGTGCGGAGCGGACAGCACACAATACGAGACCTGCTTGCCGTTCCGCACCAGGGCAAGCGCAATCTCCTCAGACTGTTCCGGCGGGAAAAGCCAGTCCGAGCTGAGCGCGACGACCAGAAACTTCGAACGGACGCCCGAGAAGCCTCGGTCAATGCCGCCGTGCTCGGCCGCAACATCGTAGTTGTCTATCGCCTCGGTTATCCGCAGATAGGAATTGGCGTCGAACCGCTCGACAAGCTTGCGACCCTGGTGATCGAGGTAGCTCTCAACCTGGAACTTCTGGTTCCCCGGCACCAAGCCGTCCGGAGCGGTTCGCTCACGGCCGAACTTGCGTTTCATTATCTCCGGCGACAGGTACGTGATGTGCCCTATCTTCCTGGCGTGGGCAAGTCCCCATGCCGGCCCCTTCCCCGTCCCGTGGTAGTCGCCGTCAAGCCAGGCGGGGTCGTTCGTGATCGCTTCCCTGGCCACGGCGTCGAACGCGAGCGCCTGTGTTGACAGCGAAACGCCGGAGGCTATGCATATGCAGCGGTCAACGATCTCGGGATGAGCGATGGCCCATTCCAGCGCCTGCATCCCGCCAAGCGATCCGCCGACTACGGCGGCCAGCCTGCCTATCCCGAGCTTCGCCAGGAGCAGCCGCTGCACCTCCACCATGTCGGCGATAGCAATCGCCGGAAACGAGGCGCCATATGGGCGGCCTGTCACAGGGTTGATCGAAGACGGTCCGGTCGTGCCGGCACAGCCGCCGAGGATGTTTGAACAGATCACGTGATAGTAATCCGTGTCTATCCCCTTGCCGGGCCCGACCATTTCTTCCCACCAGCCGGGCTTTTCGCCGGGCGAATGGTAGCCGGCAACGTGCGCGTCGCCGGTAAGGGCGTGACAGATCAGGACCGTGTTGTCGCCCGCGGCCGAAAGCTCGCCGTATGTCTCGTAGGCAACTTCGACTTCCGGCAGAACCCCGCCGTTCTTCAGCGCAAGTCCGCCGGGCGGCAGATCAAGCTTCAGGCGCCGGGTCTCCACAACTCCGGCGCTGGAAGCGCCCTTCTCTTCAGAAACGTCCAAGATGTCTTCTCCGCTTCACAGAGGCGTCAGATCACCGGGTACCAGATGTCGGAGGGCGATGGAGTCCCCTTCTCGCCGCGCTCGTGGATGTGCGGGGCCGGCTGCCGGTTATGCACACGCGATCGCGCCGGAACAGAGTGCGTAAGCCACACGTTCCCGCCGATCTCGCTGCCCTCGCCTATCACCGTGTCTCCACCGAGAATCGTCGCCTCGGCGTAGATGGTCACGTTGTCCCTCACTTCCGGATGACGCTTGATGCCCTTTATAGGCTTGCCGTCGGCGCCTTTCGGGAAGCTCAACGCCCCGAGCGTTACTCCCTGGTATAGCTTGACGTTGTTGCCGATGACGGCGGTCTCGCCGATCACGACTCCGGTCCCGTGATCTATGAAGAAACGGCGCCCGATCTTCGCGCCGGGGTGTATGTCAATACCCGTGCGGGAATGGGCAAGCTCGGTCATGATGCGCGGAATCAGCGGAACGCCCCGGTCGTACAGCACATGGGCGATGCGCTGTGCGGCAATGGCCTGGATCGCGGGGTAACTCATCACAACTTCCATCGCGGAGTTGGCGGCAGGATCTCCTTCGTACGCGGCTTCAATATCCTCCTGCAGCGTCTCCTGCAGGGACGGCAACCCCGTGATGAGGGCATCCACCGCCGCCGCGGCATTTTCACCGCACTTTCCGCATCCGACGCAGTGCTCCTGCTCACAACGGTACCGAAACGCACGCCCCACCTGCTCGCGCAGGGACTTCTCCGCCTTCGCAAGCTCCTTCGCAAAACAAGGCTCGTCGGTCTCGTCTCCGAGAGGACCATGCCCGTGACAGCCGGGAAAGAGGATGCCGATAAGCGCGTCCAGAATCTCGTGGACAGCGCGACGGCTCGGAAGGAGGTACTCACCCTCCCGCCCGCGTCGCCGCAGCGTGCAGCGGTTGCACGTGAAAAGAGTCTGCGCAACAGCCGAAGCCGCGGTCTTCGGCGGCACGGGTTTCGTCCGGCCAACTGCCACCTTCTTACTGCGAGTCTTCATGCGCGCTATCGTGTCACGCCTCGCAAGTTCCGGTCAAGCCGCAGGGAGCGTCCATGGCGGCTGGGCCGCCCGCGGCGTTTGGGCTTGTTAGCGGATGCGCGCGACCTTAGCCTGCCACGCATGGCAGGCATCCGCCCAAAACACAGGTTCGAATACGCGCTCCTGCGCCTGCTCTCGGTTCCGGCCGAGCGACTCCCCTACCCCGCGGCGCTGGCGTTCGGGCAGGCAATGGCTTCCGTCTTTTTCCACGCCGCGCACGAACGCAGGAATGCGGCGGAAACCCGTATCAGGTCGGTCTTCGGACAGGCAATGACCGAGCAGGAAGTGCGAACTACAGCCTGGATATCCTGCCGGAACGTGGTCTTCAACGCAGTGGAACTGATGCGGCTCGCGACCGCACCGCGCGACTGGCCTCTTTCACTGTTCAAATGCGCCGATGTTCTGGACTCGATCAAGCGGCACACGGACTCCGGACGCGGCGCGATCATCGCCGTTCCACACATGGGCAATTGGGACATGGCGGGGGCGGCCTGTCGCCTGCATGGCATCCCGATCTTCAATATCGCCGCAACCCAGAAGAATCCGCTGGTGAACGCATACCTGAACCGCCTGCGCGGTGTCCAGGGCGCGGAAACGCTGGAACGCGGCTCGGGCGCGATGCGCGCCGTCCTGCGGAAACTCCGGGAAGGCGGCGCGCTGGCCATCCTGCCCGACGTGCGCGTACGCAACGCGGGCATTGAGGTCCCATTCCTCGGCGGCCGCGCCAACGTCGGCCGCGGCATGGCGCTGTTCGCACAGCACGCGGGCGTGCCGATCCTGCCGTGTTTCGTATCGAGAGAGGGCAGGCGGTCGCTTAACATAACAATGGCTGAGCCGGTAACGCCGGACAACGCGGCCGATACGGAGGAAGACGTACGGCGCATGACGGAAACCGTCATGGGTCTGATTGACGGCGCCGTCCGCCGCCGCCCGGAGCAGTGGTTCTGGTTCAACAAGCGGTGGGTTCTCGACCCGCTGCCGCGACAAGATACCCGCAGCACCGAAGCAGGAGGTAAGCCATGAGCAGGAAAGATGCAACACTGAGCACACCGGTCGAGATCCTCGAACGCGCTCTGGAGAAGGAACGGCAGGCTTTCGAGTTCTACAGCGGACTCCTTGAGCAGTCGCGGGTCCGGATGGTGCAGGACCTCGTGGCCACGCTGAAGGACGAAGAACAGAAGCACGTACGCATGATAGAGCAGAAACTCGCGGAAATCCGGCGCGGGTAGAACAGCGCCGGGCACGGCAACGAGCCGGACGCCGGCATCAGTGTTAAAAGAAAAGGGCCGGTAGCGCGAACGCGCGACCGGCCCGATTGCTCTCAGCCCACCATCAGGGAATAAGGAACTGGTTGTCCTTGCTGAGCGGGTTGAACCTGCGCTGGGCACCGGCCTTGTCCTTCATGTCGCTGCCCCTCGCCGTACGCACACCGCCGCCGGCCGTCACGAAAACACCTACCTTCACACCGAACGGCTTGTTCTCGTTGAGGCCCTTGACGTCGTTTATTGCCTGCGAATCATAGTCCCAGTTTTTCGTGAACAGGAACGGAACTTCGGGAAGCGTGTTCTCGTCAACTCCGAGCGTCACACACCACGCATTGTTCACTTCCGCGAAACCGCTGATGTTGGTCGAGGTGTACGATACAACGCCCGGGGCGCCGAACTGGGTCATCGAGAAGCCTTCGAGCCAGTTGCTGTACATGCACATCTGGAAATAGGCGGTGGATGTGGTGCCCGTGTCTTTCGGCCACACTTCAGGCTCGCCGTTGGCCTGGCACTCGGTGTTCTTGGAATACAGCCCGAGCCAGATGGAACGGCCGTCCTGGCCGACCTTGGTGGCGTTGGTCCTGACGAGAGCGCCCTGAACAGCGGGGAACAGCAGCGCGGCCAGGATACCGATGATGGCGATTACCACGAGTAGTTCGATCAGAGTGAAACCACGACCGCCGCGCCTGAACCAGTTTTTCATTCCCTGCCTCCCGTGAGATTCCAACCAGACACACGAAGAAGAGCAACGCTCGTAACCAGCAGGATGAATGTTCCCACACACCTCAAGGTTGCGTCAAGCGGGTTCTGACCCATGTGAGCCCACGTGGGCTCACCTGATGCCGGCCGATCCCTGCCTTGGCTCGCGCGCCGCGTCAGGTTCCCGGAGAAGAGATTCCCACCGTCAGTCTGTCTTGACTCTGTAGGATAGCGTCGCGCCGTATGGGGTAACCACCGGATCCAGCTTTGCGCCGGTTCCATCCATCCGGTTGGTGGTCGCCGGCGTCCCGGCCGGGAGGGAATACGGCGCCGGCTCCCATAGCCCGGCAGCGAGGTTGGCAGCCGCCGCCAACCCCTTCACGCCCGGAACCGGGCTCAGGCCGGCGCAATCCGATCTTGACCCGGAGGCCGCTTCAGGCCACACTGACCCCGCTTCAGAGGACATGGAGCAATTAAGGGGGGATGGTCCGATGTTTCCATTGGATCCGTTTCTTTTGTTCTTCCTAAAGTTCTTTGTCGTAATCACTTGCATCGTCTTCTGGCTGCGCCTTGGAATCAAGGCTCTGCTTCGCCACGACCGGGTTCACGGTCCCGGGCCGGACAAGGAGTAGCTTCGGCCGGCACGCGCAGTTCCCGTTTTTTGTTCTTGTAGAACGAGGGGCTCGTTCAGAATAATGCCCCACTCGCTTGGGGGAGGAAACTTTTATGGGTTGGTTCAGACGGTCCCGCAAGAAGCAGACACAGCCGGTTGAGCAGGTAGACCTCTGGACCATCTGCCCTTCCTGCAAGGCCCACATATACAAGGAAGAGTGGGCCAAGGCTCTCATGGTCTGCGCCAAGTGCGGGTTCCACGACAAACTGACCTGCCATGAGCGGGTTGCCTGCACCGTGGACGAGAAGTCATTCCGGGAACTGGACCGCGACATCAAGCCGCGCGACCACCTCAAGTTCTCCGACGCAAAAAGCCGCTATGCGGACAAGGCCAAGGAAACCACAGAAGAACTCGGGATCAACGAGGCCATTCTCACCGGAAGAGCGACTCTCAACGGCATTCCTATCGTCTTGGGCGTTATGGATTTCCGTTTTATCGGCGGCAGCCTGTCGAGCGGCGTCGGCGACAAGATATACCTCGCCTCGGACTACGCACTGCGTCACAAGCGGCCACTGATTCTCTTTTCGGCCTCGGGCGGAGCGAGAATGCAGGAAGGAATTGTCTCTCTCATGCAGATGGCCAAGACCTGCGCGGGCATCTCACGCCTCAACAAGGCCGGAATCCCGTACATCTCGGTTCTCACCAACCCCACGTTCGGCGGTGTGTCCGCAAGCTACGCAATGGTGGGCGACCTGAACATCGCCGAACCGGGCGCTCTCATCGGCTTCGCCGGCCGCCGCGTCATCGAACAAACGATCAAGCAGACCCTCCCTCCCGATTTCCAGACGGCGGAGTACCTGCTCGCCCACGGCTTCGTCGACCGGATAGTGCCAAGATCGGAAATGAAGGACTTGCTGGCCAAGGTCCTGTGCTATGGAAGGCGGGGAAAGCCGCCATGCAAGCCGTAACCCGGTAGGAATCCGGCGTCCGCCACGATGCGCGGGCCCTGAAGGAAAGCGGAATGAACCTCGACTTCGAACAGAGCATTACTGAGATCGAGCAGCAGATCGCCGACTTGCAGAAGAAGGCTGAAGCCGACGGAAGCAACGTCAAGAGCGACTTGTCCTCGCTTCAGAAGAAACTGGAAGCGCAGATCAAGAAGGTCTACTCGGAACTCACCCCGTGGCAGACAGTTCAGGTCGCACGGCATCCCGAACGCCCGATCATGCGCGACTATATCAAGGGCATGTTCAGCGAGTTCATCGACCTGCATGGCGACCGCTGTTTCGGCGACGACCAGGCCCTCGTGGGCGGGTTCGCGACGATCGGCAGCCACCGCTGCGTACTCATCGGCATGGATAAGGGCCGGACTGTGGAGGAAAAGATCAAGGCCAACTTCGGGATGTCAAACCCGGACGGCTACCGTAAGGCTCTGCGCCTGATGAAGCTGGCCGAGAAGTACCAGATACCGGTGGTGAGCCTTGTCGATACCCCGGCCGCCTATCCGGGCAGGGAAGCCGAAGAACGGGGACAGGCAGAGGCGATAGCCCGTAACTTGACCGAGATGGCCGGATTGAAGGTACCCATAGTCGTTACAGTCACTGGCGAAGGCGGCAGCGGCGGCGCGCTGGGGATAGCCGTCGGCGATTCGGTCCTGATGTTGAGCCACTCGATCTACTCGGTGATACCGCCCGAAGGCTGCGCGGCGATTCTCTGGCGCGACGCGGAAAAAGCGCCCGAGGCCGCTGAAGCGCTGAAGGTGACCGCGCCGTCCCTGCTGCAGATGGGAATCATAGACGAAATCATCCAGGAACCGGTCGGCGGCGCTCACAGAGATCCGGCTGCAACCTTCACCGCAACCAGGTCAGCAATAGTGAAACGCCTTTCAAAGCTCAAGAAGCTGTCCGAACACAAGCTGCTGGCCCAGCGGCGCGAGAAATACGCGCGAATAGGAAAGTATGACCGGCGGCGTCACAGCACACACTGAACAACGAACATAAGAGGCCCCGTATGGCGCAATCCAGAAAGACATCCCGCAAGTCCGTAAAGTCGAAACCGTCTCCCGACAGTGCTTCGGCGCAGCCGAAGCCCGAACAGCCGCAGGTTATGGAGCGTATACCGCTCAGGATAACCGACACGACCCTGCGCGACGCCCATCAGTCCCTCTGGGCGACCCGTATGCGCACGACGGACATAATGGGCGTGATTGACGATATATCCGCCGTCGGCTACTACTCTCTGGAAGTGTGGGGCGGCGCAACGTTCGATGCCTGCATGCGCTTCCTGCGCGAGAACCCGTGGGAGCGCCTGCGCCAGATCAAGGCCAAGGCGAAGAACATCCCGCTTCAGATGCTTCTGCGCGGGCAGAACATCCTCGGCTACCAGCACTACCCCGACGACGTCGTCGATCGCTTCGTGGCTATGGCCTGCGAAAACGGCGTGGACATATTCCGCTGCTTTGACGCCCTGAACGACACCCGCAACCTCGAGAAGGCCATCGTGGCCATCAAGAAGCACGGCGGACATGCGCAGGGCACGATCTGCTACACGACAAGCCCGTTCCACACGGTGGATCGCTTCGTGGGCTACGCCCGGGAACAGGTCGCCATGGGCATAGATTCCCTCTGTATCAAGGACATGGCCGGCATCCTTTCCCCGATATCCGCCGAGCGCCTCATCAAGGCGCTGATGAAGGAAATCAAGGTGCCGATCCAGATACACACCCACGCGACAAGCGGCATGGGCACGGCAACCTATGTGGAGGGAGTGCGCGCCGGCGCCGGCGCCATAGACTGCGCAATCTCGGTCATGGCATCCTACTCCTCCCAGCCGCCCGTGGAAACAATGCTGGCAATCTTCGACGAAACGCCGTACCACGCGAACCTCGACGTGGAAGCCCTGGGTCGGGTCCGGCGCTACTTCACAGAACTGGCGCCGAAACGACAGGTAGGCCCGCCGCCGCTGAACGTGATAGACCCGGAAATCCTGCTTCACCATATCCCGGGCGGCATGATTTCCAACCTGCGCTCCCAACTTCAGCAGCAGCAGGCGCTCGACAGGCTTCCCGAAGTGCTTGAGGAACTGCCGAAGGTCCGCGCCGACCTCGGCTACCCGCCGCTCGTCACCCCGACCAGCCAGATCGTCGGAGTGCAGGCGGTGCTGAACGTTCTGGCAGGCCAGCGCTACAAGATGGTGACCCAGGAGACGAAGAACTACGTGAAGGGCCTCTACGGCAGGCCGCCGGCCCCCATAGGAGCGGATATCGTCCACAAGATCATCGGCAAGGAGAAGCGGATCACCCGCCGCCCGGCGGACCTGCTCAAGCCGGGCCTTCCAAAGGCCACGATGAACATCGACGCGAAACTGATCAAGAGCGAGGAGGATATACTTTCCTTCTGTCTCTTCCCCGAAGTCGCCGTCGAGTACTTCAAGTGGCGCGCTCTCCCGATGGAGGACCGTCCGAGCACGCCGGCCGATATCGAACTGAAATCGGCAAAGACGGACGTTCCCCCGCCCGCCCCGCCGCCTCCGCCGTTCCTGGCGCTGCAGGACTACAAGGAGATACAACAGCTTCTGGAGAAGGTCCGCTCTCTTGATTACGACGAACTGGTCATACGCCGCCGCGACATGAACCTGTCGCTTCGCGCCTCAGGCGCCACCACGGCCCGCGCACCGGCGGATGACCAGCCCGAGACGCAGAACGGAACCGATGCCGCGCCCCCCCCGGCGCCGGAGAAGCCCGAGGCGGAGAAGAGCGAGGCCGTAAAGAAAGACGCGGACGGCCCGTCCATCAAGGCTCCGCTCAACGGCACCTTCTATACGTCGGGAGGCCCCGGCAAGCCCGCCTTTGTTAAGGAAGGCGACACGGTCAAGGCAGGCGACCCCGTCTGCATCGTTGAGGCGATGAAGCTGTTCAACGAAATCAGGTCGCCGTCCGACTGCAAGATCGTGAGACTCCTGGTGGAACACGGACGCCCGGTTCAGAAGGATCAG
>VGWI01000089.1 GCA_016873655.1 Lentisphaerota bacterium | reverse complement strand
CCGACTGTGCCACGTCGTAGAACCCGTTTCTTATGCCAAGGCACCCGTTCTGTTGCCGCGGGTACACCAGGAGCGGAACGTACTCACGGGTGTGGTCGGTTCCCTTGAACGTCGGATCGTTCCCGTGATCCGCGCAGATGACGAGCACATCGTCCGGCCGGAGCAGTTCCACGAAGCCGGAAAGGTAGGCATCGGTCTCGCGCAGGCATTGCGCGTAGCCAACGGCATCGCGCCTGTGTCCGTAGAGCATGTCGAAATCAATGAAGTTGGCGAAGACGAAGCCGGCTTCCGGATCAGCCGCGCGCGCCGTCATCGCTTTCTGCGCGCCGGCGTTGCTTTCGGCGTGCATGGAATCGGAAATGCCTCTCCCCGCGAATATGTCGTCGAGTTTCCCTATCGTCGTAACACGGATGCCTGCTTCCGAGATATGGTCAAGGACGGTCCGCTCGGGAAGCGGATACGAGAAGTCGCGCCGGTTTTCGGTACGTTGGAAGGCGCCCGGCCTGCCTGTGAACGGGCGTGCTATCACTCGTCCCACCCTTAATGGGTTGCAGAGTTCGCGTGCCTTCCCGCAGCCGCCGTACAGCTCGGGCAGGGGGACGACATCCTCGTGCGCGGCGATCTGAAAGACGGAATCCGCGCTCGTGTAGATGATCCACCTGCCAGTTCGCATGTGTTCGTCGCCGAGTTCCTCAATGATCGCAGTTCCGCTTGCCGCGCGGTTCCCAATGATGCCACGGCCTGTTGCGCGGCTGAATTCGTCGAGAAGCGGCCCTGGGAAGGCGGGGCCTTTGGCGGGGAATGTGGCGAACCCCTTCTTGAGTTCCAGTCCGGCAAGTTCCCAGTGTCCGGTTGTGGTGTCCTTTCCGGCCGATCTCTCGCGCATGACGCCCCACGATCCTGAAGGGGAAGTCGCGGGGTCCACGCCGGGAATGCGAGAGGAAGGCCCGAGCAGGGCTGCGGCATTTCCCAGCCCCATTCGCTGCATGCAGGGGAGCTGGAGTCCGCCGACGGCAGCGGCAAGGTGGCCGAGCGTGCATGCGCCGGCGTCGCCGTAATCACCGGCATCGGGCGCCGCGCCAATGCCGACCGAATCGAGAACCAGCAGGAACATCCGCATGCGGCAACCTCCATCGGAATGAACGCCGCCGATTATACCTGCCGTTCCGCGGAAGAGCGACACGTTCGTTCCGTGAATGACGCGCAGTTCCCTTCGGGCCGCCTTAGATGTTTGACCGCGTGAACCGGTTGATGCACAGTTTCAGGCGGGGGTGGGCTCTGCGTCCGGGGGAGTTGTGCCGTGAAACCTGCGCTTCACTGGGTACGAGAGGGAACAGCGCTTCGTTGCAGGCTGTGTCCTCACGAGTGCAAGATCCAAGAAGGCAAGGCCGGCAGGTGCATGGTGCGTATGGCGCAGGGCGGGCAGCTCCATGCGTGGGGCTACGGCCGGGTGTCGTCATCGCACGTTGACCCGATAGAGAAGAAGCCCCTGTACCATTTTCGCCCGGGCAGTCTCGTCTACAGCATAGGCGGGTGGGGGTGCAACTTTCGCTGCCGGTTCTGTCAGAACTGGAGCATTTCCCAGCAGGCGATAGAAAGCGGGAGTCCTGTTTCCCCTGAAGACGTGGTTGGCGCCGCGAGTTCGGAGGGGGCGGGCGCCATAGCGTACACCTACAACGAGCCGCTGGTTGGTTACGAGTTTGTGCTCGATTGTGCCCGTATGGCGCGCGAGGCGGGCCTGGTGAACGTTCTCGTGACGAACGGGTTCATTAACGCAAAACCGGCGGCGGACATCCTGCCGCTGGTCGATGCGATGAACGTGGACGTCAAGAGCATGAGCGACTCGTTCTACCGCGACCTGTGCGGAGCCCGGCTGCAGCCGGTTCTCGATTTCTGCAGGCAGGCGGTTGAGAGCCGCTGTCACGTCGAGATAACGAACCTGGTGATTCCCGGCAGGAACGATGATGACGACGACTTTGAGAGGCTGAGCCAGTGGATTCTATCCGCGCTCGGCGCATCAACGCCCCTGCACCTGAGCGCCTATTTTCCCCAGTACAAGATGGACGCGCCGCCGACATCGGAGGAGACGCTGGAACGGGCGTATGCGATATGCAGCCATCACCTTCCGAGAGTGTATGTCGGCAACGCGCGGACCGACTTCGGCCGTGATACCGCGTGTCTCTCGTGCGGCTCTGTGCTGGTTACGCGAATGGGATACTCGACTCGTGTTCCAGGGATCGAGAACGGACGCTGCCGCGCATGCGGGGCCGTCGCGGACTTTGTAACCGTGGCGTGATCAGCCCGGATACTCGTCAGTATCCGTTCCGGGCGGGCCGTCGGCCGCGGGCGGTTCGGATTCGTCTTCCGAGCCCGTCGCTGCCGGCTTTGTGAAGTCCTTGAGATCAGCCAATTCGCGCAGTACGAATTCCGTCCACGACTCGAACGCCGGGCCGGCGGCCTGTTTGTCCATGCTTTCCAGGACTCGCGGTTTCAGAAGTTCCATTGAGAGTGATTCCCCGGACGCGCGTTCGCGCACAAATGCGAACACGGCTGTTCCCTCGGTTTCAACGACGTCGGTAACCGAGTTTCGCGGCAGACTGATCACTTCGGGAACGATCGCGCGGAAGTGGGGGATATCCTCCGGATCGGAGTCGTAGACCGCAAAAGTGACCGAGGTGGAGATGTTCATGCCCTGGGCGGCCAGGGAGTCGGGGAACGGCTTGCCGGCTGCTACGGAGTCGGCCACGGCATTTCTCGCGGATTCGACGCCGGCAATGAACGCGATGTGTGCCGCGTTGCTCGCGGCAAGGGGCATCACCCGCTCAACGACATTGGAGAATGCCGGAATGTACGATGCCTGTCGGGAGATGATGGAAACGACATAGGCGGCGTTGGTCTCGATCACGGCGTCGCTGAAGCTGCGCTCCGGGTCATTCTCGTCAAGAGAGAACGCCTCCATCGCGAATTCGCCGGACGGCTCTACGCCGGGCACATTTTCAGACACCGCGAATGGGCCGGCGGTATGAACGCAGAGCGCTTCTTCGGAGGCTCGCGCAAGGAAATCAGGCACGTTGCCGCTCGAGTCCGCGATGAGACTGTCGGAGAAGCGGCCTGCCGCGGACTGGGCCGCGAGCGCCGCCGCGCGTGCGTTGAGGATGTCCAGTATTCCCGTTCTCACTTCCTCGATCGGGCGGATGATTTCGAGGCCGTTGGTGTCGGTCGTGGCGAAATCCTCTTCGCGTTCCGAGTAGTAGGCCGCCACTTCATCTTCCGGGACAGGCGGGGTGTTCGTGAAGGATGAGTAGGCGAAGGGAACGTAGCGGACGGTGACGCGTTCCGGCTCCCTGAAGAGGTGGTCGTTGTCGTTGTAGAACTTCTCGGCCTCTTCAATCGTCGCGGCGGGCGTGGGCCCGGCATCCGGCCGCAGTTCGACGATGTCGAGCGTGATGGTGTCGGTCAGCTCGCGTGTGCGCGAGGCCACCTGCGCGGGCGGAGACCAGACGGCCGTCTCGAGCATTCGCGAGAGCTTGCGGAGCGTCAGTTCCTCCTTAAGGTACGTTTCGAATATGTCCGGGCTCAGGCGCTGGTTCTGCAGAAAAGCCGCGTAGCGTTCGCGGCTGAAGGACCCGTTCTGCTGGAAGGTGCCGTTGCCGGCGATCTCGTTTGCTACTTCGGAATCTGTTGTGCTTACCCCGAGTTCTTTGGCCATCCTCAGGGCAGCGAGGCGCTTCCATGTGAGATTCCGCAGGCGCGTCTCCAACTCGGGCGAGAGACTCGGGATATCGCGGAGTCCGATGGTGAAGAGCCGGGCGATGGCGTATTCCCGGCGCGAGACAGACTCTCCGAACAGTTCTCCCGCCGAATCCGGATTGGTCCTTGAGCATCCGCCGTCGCTTGAGAAAGCGCCGACGAACGAGATGCATACGACAACCGCGAAGAATCCCCATAGGACGCGGTTCCTGATCATCCTGTTGAATTTGCCGATGAGCACCTGGTTGTTCCTCCCCCTGTAAATGACACATCCCAGTCAGCGCGACTGGGATGTGTTCAGGTCATGCCGTGTGAGCTGGCTTCAGCGTTTGCCGACCTCCGTGGGGGTCGGTTCCTCGTCCCGGATGGCATCGCTCGGCGGTACGGTTGTGAACGGTGTGTCCGAGGCGCCGTATGTTCCGCCGCCGAAATCCGGCTCCGCATCCGGCGCGCCGCCTGTGACCGTCCCTGACTCGTTCGTGCCGGCGCTGCCGTTGGTGGAAGGCGGGTCCTCGACGCTCTCGGGGTCTTCGCCGAAGTCGAGCGCCTGGTCGGTATCAACCGGGAGCATCGCGGTCGATATGCCTGCCGGTGCCTCAACGCGTGATATCTGCTGGGTCAGGACGCCGTCCGGCGTGGCAACCAGGATCGAGACGAGTGTCTCGCCCGTGGCGGCGCTCTTGCGCCATATCTTCACCATCTGGTCCTTGCGCATGGCCACGGTTTGCGGGGCGCCTTGGGAGTCCGCGACATTCAACGCGAACTCGCCGTGGTCGCAGACGACACGGGTGAACATGCCGTTCAGGCCGCTTGACACGCCCAGAACGTCATCCTCGTCAAGTTCCGGGATATCGAACTGCGGGCCGGAAACGGTCAGCGTGCCCTTGTCCGGCATGAAGGACGCGGCCAGCAGATCCTCCTGCTGACGCACAGACACGGTGAACTTGCGGCCGTTGGCCTTGGCGTTCGCGCAGGGCGTTTCGATGGAGATAGTGTTGGCGCGGTCGTAGTTCTCTTCCAGAGATACGCTGATCTTGCCCGAATCCACGACGAGAACCTTCTCGTTCTTGCTGGACTTGTTCTCGGCCACGGTCACGAGCGAGTCAGGGCCTACAGTGCACTCGTTGCCGCCCGCGGAAAATTCAACGACCAGAAGCCCGTCCTGCCCGGTTCTGACCGTGGAACCGTAAAGGTATGCCCGGCCCGCGGCAGCCTCAGCGAACTCCTGAGAACCCGGTGTTCTCACTTCGCACCTGCCGACCGTGCGCCGGATGACGAAGAGCGGCTCAAACGGGGCTGCGACTGCCGCCACTGCAAAGAGGGATACGAGCACGAACGCAACACGCATCCTAACGGGGGTCATTGCATTACTCCTCATGGCTTGGCCTGCAACGCGACGCGGGCCCTGATTGCTCCAACAGAGTATGGCCGGCCCCTTCAGGCGTCAAGGCTGATATGGAGACCACGTACTGTTTCCGTGACCCCTCTCCGTGACATTCCGTCACAATCATGCGCCAACGGCAGGCGAGTCCGGCCCCTTTCCAGCCCCGGAAGTCCACAGCCCTTACCCGGTGCCATCGCGTCTCGGCCCGGACAAGCTCGAGGAAGTAGTGAACGCGGATGTCCGCAAACTCCTCAACCGTCTCGATCGGCGGGTGGTGCGGCGGCTCTGGTCGCACCGGCACAAGCGATGGCGCAATGCCGGGTGGATTGAGAGTCAGCACGGGACGGCAGTTCAAAGGCGAGATGAGCCGCCTGTGTACCGCGGCGGGATCGGGGGTTCCTGCCGGACCGGAACTCGCGGTCAGGCCGGGCCGTTCCGCCGGATGGCCTCCCTGTACAAGCCGTAGCTGAGTTTCGGGATACGGCGCTGATCGCTGAAGCGCGTGTAGACGAGCCCGAAGCGTTTCGAGTACCCCTCAGCCCATTCGAAATTGTCCAAAAGACTCCAGTGGAAGTACCCGCGCAGCGGAAACCCTTCCGACACAGCCCTGCCGGCGGCGCGAAGGTATTCGCGAATGTAGAGAACGCGTTCCATGTCGTTTACCCGGCCGGCGTCGTCGAGCCTGTCCGCTGCGACGCAGCCGTTCTCCGTGATGATTACGTCCAAGTCCGGTTTCTTCATGGTTTCGGAAATGTGGCGGACTCCCCAGTACAGGCCGTCCGGCGTGAATGTGAGCCAGTTGAGGTTCATGCGCGGGTACGATTGCGGAAGCGCCAGGAACTCGTATCCGTTCCCGTTGTCTGCCGCTTTGACGTAGTGCCCGGTGTAGACGTTGAGGCCGAACCTGTCGAGCGGCTGCGATATGGTCTTGTAGTCGCCCGGCTCCGAGTCCGGCTCGGATCCCTTCATGGCCGCAAGGCGGGAAGGTTCAATCCGTCCTTCGAGAACGGGGGACATAATCGTGCCGTTCATGAACCTGTAGGCCAGGGCGGCTGCAGCGATGTTTTCGGGTGTCTCAATCACGGGGACCGCGTTCCATGTGTCATGTGCGATCGATACGCGGCACGGGCCCGGCGAGGCCGCGCGGACCGCCTGCACGGCAAGCCCGTGGCCGAGCAGCGCGTGGTGAACGCTCTGGTTCACGGTCTTCGAGGACTCAACCTCCAGTCCCGGGGCAAACCTGGCTCTTTGGCCCACGGCGAACGACAACGTTGTGAAGTTTCCGATTTCGTTGACGGTTATCCAGTCGTGCACGCGGTCGCCGAGCCTGCCCGCCATCTTTCCCGCGTACTCAGCGAAATCGAACGCCGCGCGCCGCGACAGCCAGCCGCCGTAACGGTCCTGGAGCGCCTGCGGCGTGTCCCAGTGGAACAGTGTGACGTGCGGAGTGATTCCGGCTGAAAGCAGTTCGTCAACGAGCCTCGAATAGAACTCGACACCCTTCTCGTTGACCGCGCCTGTCCCGTTCGGCATCACGCGCGGCCAGCTTATGCTGAAGCGGTACGCGCCGACGCCGAGATCCCGCAACAGCGCCACATCCTCGCGCCAGCGGTTGTAGTGGTCGCAGGCGACGGCGCAGGTGTCGTCGTTGACTATGCGGCCGGGCTCTTCGCAGAAGGCGTCCCAGACGCTCCGGCCGCCGCCGTCGGCGTCAGTGTGGCCCTCGATCTGGCATGCCGAAGTGGCCGCGCCCCAGACAAAGCCTTCCGGGAAAACGCCGGTTTTCATCTGGGTGTGTCAGGCATTCCTGTGCTGCGGCGGTTTCAGTGACAGGTCGACCGCCGCCATGACAAGGCATGCTATCCCGGCCGGGATAAACGCCCACATCCAGGCCTTTGCATCGCCCATCATTCCGCCGAGGATCGGGCCGACCAAGCCGCCGACTCCATAGGCCATGAAGACCCAGGGATAGTTCGTCCCGACGTTCTTATTGCCGAAATAGTCGGCCGTTGCCGCGGGGAAGAGCGCGAAGTTTCCGCCGAAGTTGAAGCCGATCACGGCCGCGCCGATATACAGGCCCCATTCCGAGCCGCCGATGAAGTGGAAGATGAGCATCATTGCGCCCTGCAGGGCAGTCATCAGCACGATCGAATTCTTGCGGCCCAGCCTGTCGGACACGGAGCCCCAGATGATGCGGCCCAGGCCGTTCATCAGCGCGTAGAAGAGGCCCATAGCCGTTCCAGCCATGATCTTGGCCTTGGCCGGCTCGACGCCCTTTGCAGCGAGCTGTTCCGCCCCGAAGAGGCCGATGACGCCGATAACCATCAAGCCGGCCATGGCGCCGACGGTGAAGGTCAGGAAGAGCATCCAGTACTGGCGGGTTTTCGCCATCTCGATCTCCGTGAAGTCGTTGCCGCCGGAGTGTGCCGCCGCCGTCCCGGAAGGGGGCGTCCAGCCTTCAGGCTTCCATCCGTCCGGCGGATTGACCATCCAGATGGACCCGATCGCCACGAGTACCGCGAAGAGGGCTCCGTAGAGAATGAACACCTTGCTGACGGTCATGCCCATGCCGTACAGGCCGGTCCAGCCTGGCGTAAGGTTGACCGGGCCGAACACGAACCCGCTGGTGAGCTTTATCCATATCAGTGCGCCGAACCCGAACCCCGCAACCGCCAGGCCGGTTATCAAGCCCTTCTTGTCCGGGAACCATTTCACCAGCGCCGCGATGGGGCACACGTATCCCAGCCCGATGCCGGCGCCGCCAAGGAGTCCAATTCCGAGGAGTATGCCCCAGAAGCTGGTGCCTGACAGTCCCGCGAGGAGGTATCCGAGACCGAGAACGAGTCCGCCGGTAAGCGCCACTATCCGCGGGCCGGCCTTCTTCTGCCATTTGCCAGCCACCAGCGCCATGACCACCGCGAACGTGACCAGGCCGACCGAGAAGATCACCTGCGTCTGGGTTTTCGTGAACATGAATGGGCCGTCGGCTGCCGTGAGCTTGCCGGTGAAGGCGGACCATGCGTAGATCGCGCCAAGACAGAGCTGGATGAGGATGCCGCCTACTACTACCAGCCACCGGTTTATGACCTTTGACTCGGACATGATTCGCTCCTTTCTGGTGAAAAAGGGGCGCGGCGCCTTTCAAGTGCGCCGCGCCCCGTATCGCCCCGTACTTCCTACCTGCCGTTCATCTTGTGGTACTCAGCCACAAGATTCTGCACGACTGCCGGGTCGGCCAGCGTGCTGACGTCGCCCACCTTGTCCGGCTCGCCTTCCGCTATTTTGCGGAGGATGCGGCGCATGATCTTGCCCGAGCGTGTCTTCGGCAGACCCGGCGCCCACTGGATCACGTCCGGTGTGGCGATGGGGCCGATCTCGTTGCGGACGTGCTTCGCGAGCTCCTTCTTCAGGTCGTCCTTGTACTCGAAGCCGGCCTTCAGCGTCACATAGGCGTAGATGCCCTGGCCCTTGATGTCGTGCGGGCAACCCACAACAGCGGACTCAGCCACCGCGGGATGCGAGACCAGGGCGCTTTCGACCTCTGCTGTTCCGAGGCGGTGACCCGACACGTTGATCACGTCGTCAACCCGGCCGAGCAGCCAGTAGTCGCCATCCGCGTCCATGCGGCATCCGTCGCCCGTGAAGTACATGCCCTTGTAGGTCGAGAAGTATGTCTGCACGAAACGGTCATGGTCTCCGTAAGTCGTGCGCATTATGCCGGGCCACGGCTCCTTGATGCAGAGCTTGCCGGATTCGCCGGCGGGCAGCTGCTTGCCGTTGTCGTCCAGCACCACCGGCTGCACGCCGAAGAACGGGCGCGACGCGCTGCCGGGCTTCAGGTTGTGAGCGCCGGGCAGGGGGGTGATGAGGATGCCGCCGGTTTCGGTCTGCCACCACGTGTCCACCACAGGGGTCTTTCCGTGGCCGACGTGATTGCGGTACCACAGCCAGACTTCCGGGTTGATCGGCTCGCCCACGCTTCCGAGGAGCTTCAAGCTGGAAAGATTGCGCTTTGTGATGTGCTCCTCGCCCTCGCGCATGAGAGCGCGAATGGCGGTGGGGGCGGTGTAGAACTGGGTGACCTTGTACTTGTC
>VGWI01000088.1 GCA_016873655.1 Lentisphaerota bacterium | reverse complement strand
TCTGACCGATCAGACGGATCGGCTGAGGCGTGCGAGCGCAGGGCGCACAGGGCTGCGGGCAGGTCGCTCCCCTCCTTTGGCCTTCGCTGCGCGCCGAGATCGAAGCCGTCGTTCTCCACCTTCACGAACAACACCTCGTCCCTTTGCCGGGCGAGGTTGCGGTCAAGGAACAAGACGCTGGTCTTCACACCGCTATAGGGGTTGAACACGCCGGCGGGCAGACTGACCACGGCCCAGAGGTAGTTTTCGACCAGCATCTTGCGCAGTTGCTTGTAGGCGTTCTGGCTCTGGAAGATGATGCCTTCCGGCACAATCACACCGGCCCGCCCGCCGGGGTTGAGGTGTTCGGCGATGTAGTCCACGAACAGCACTTCGCTGCGTTTGGCCTTGATTGAAAACCGGTTGTGCGGCCGGATTCCGCCCTTCGGCGTCATGAACGGCGGATTGGCCAGGATCACATCGCACCGTTCGTCCCATCGCTCTTCACTCGTCAGCGTATCGTACTCGTGCAGGACAGGGTTCGCGAATCCGTGCAGGTACAGGTTCGCGCGCGCGAGGCGCACCATGTCCGGGGCAATATCGTAGCCGCGGAAGTTGGTCATGAGCCGTGCGCGCTCATCGGGGGTGAGGGGGTGGCGACGATCAGGCGGATCTGACGGATCCAGCGGATCACGCGCGGCCAGGATGTGTTTGAACGCCGAAATCAGGAATCCGGCTGTGCCGCAGGCGGGATCAAGCACCGTGTCGTTCTTCTTCGGGTCCACCACGGCGACGATGAAGTCAATAATGTGGCGCGGGGTGCGAAACTGGCCGGCGTCGCCCTGGGTGCCGAGCACGGAAAGCAGGTATTCGAAGGCGTCGCCGAGCCGTTCGCTGTGCTCATAGGTAAACCCGTCTATCTCCTTGAGGAACAGGTTCAAGGTCTCCGGGTCGCGGTACGGCAGGAAAACGCCCTTGAAGATGTCGCGGAACAATTGAGGAATGTTCTTGTTCACGTTCATCTTCTCGATGCCTTCGGCGTAGAGAAGCAGGCGCTCGTGGCCGCTGTAACGTTTGTCGAGCAGTCGCGCCCAGCGGTACTTCTTGAAATCGCCGGCGAAGAAGGCGGCCTTGCCGCCCAGTTCTTCAGACTGGCGGTCCATGTCATCCATGAACTTGTAGATCAGGGCGATGGTGATCTGCTCGACCTGGGACTTCGGGTCGGGCACTTTGCCCACCAGGATGTCGCGGGCGGAGTCAATGCGGGCTTTGGTGGCGGCGTCGAGCATTGTTCAGTTCTCCACCACACCCTTGCAGTCGGGATAACCCGAACAGCCCCAGAACTGCTTGCCGGCATTCTTGCCCTTCTGAGCCGTGCGCAGCACCATGGGTTTGCCGCATTGGGGGCACTGGGGGATGCGATCCGACGGAGCAGGCGGATTTGACGGATCGCGTTTGCGGCGCTGGCGCTCCACCAGGCGCGCGGCGGCGAGTTGTTCGCTGTAGCCGCCACCTTCGACAAACGCCTTCTCCAGCGCGGCGATCTGCTGGTCGAGCAAGAAGTTCGCCTGGTTGATCAGGCAGATGAGCGCATTCGCCCGCACAGCAGAGTCGACGTGTTCCAGCCAGGGCGCGTAGAGCGCCCACCGCGCCTGATCCGACAGATCTGTCAGATCCGACTGATCCGCCCGATCCCGCTTGAACTTCTGCGGCACCTGGCGCACCGCCATGGCTTCCGGCGCGTCCGCCGACCATTGCGGCATGCGCCGGTGACGCAGGAAGTCTTCGAAGTCGAGCAGGAGTTCCTCGAGACTCGAACGGGCCACGTTCAGCAGGCGCAATTCGGTTTGCGAAGAGGTCGCCGCGGCCCGGCTGCCTTCGGCGATGTTCTGGCGGCCCGACCGCGCGGCCTGTACCATCTGGTCCACGGTGCGCGAACGGGCATCGAGGAACTTCTCGCAGAACCAGTATGTGGCGTCGTAGATGATCGTCGCCGTCTGAAAACTGGCGGTATCGCGATAGCCTCCGCTGGGTCTGATCTTTCCCACAGATCCCTCTCTATGCCGCAAACTGGTTCAGCGAAACGTAGTCTTTCACGTACTCCGGAATCACGTCGCGCCAGCCGTTGAGCGCCTTGATGTCCGCCGGCGACACCTTCGCATTCGTCGCCAGACGGCCGAATTCACGCGAGTCAACGATGGCGCGGATCTCCCCATCGGTCAGATAGGCTTTGAAGAACTGGCGAATGACGGGCATGTGCGGGGCGTCGGGCTTGTGGATGGAAACGAACTTCGCCAGTTCTTCTTCAAGCATCTCGTCCTTGGTCCTGAACCGGTCAATCTCGCCGAATGCCTTGGCGAGAATCTCCCGGAGCGTTATGCGGCGGTCGGCTTGGACGGCCTTGCGGAGGTTGTCGAGGTTGAAGAAGTCCTCCGGCTTGTTGAACAGCGTGGCGACAACGACTTCTTCCGCGCCCTTGATGTCGCCGCGCTCGTAGCGTGCGCGAACCTCCGGCGCAGCCTTGACCGTGTCTTCAAACCGCTCGAAGAACTTGCGGTCAATCTTCATGCCATAGACCGGCACGGCATACTCGACCTGTGTCTTGAGCGGGTCGGGGTCAACGTTCGTGTAGCCGTCCGGTCCCGGCGGCGGTGGCGGTGGCGGAGGGGGTGGCGGCGGGCCGGGCGGGCGTAACGGCGGAAGCTCGATGATCTCGTCGTAGCTGAACTTCTTCTCGAAGTACTCGCAGACCGCGAAGAAGTCGAAGAGTTTGAACTTCTCCTTCGGTTTCGCGTGCTCCTGAGTCTGGCCGCCGTCTTTCTCCGTGAAGCGGAACGTGTACTTGCGCGTGCCCCGGCCCTTGATCTGGATGAAGTCTGTCGGGGAGAAGATCGGGCGGAGCAGGACAACGTTGAGCAGGTCCTCGCAGTCGTAACCGGTGGTCATCATGCCGACCGTGACGCAAACGCGGGTCTTGGAACTGATGTAGCCGTCGAGGAACCGGGTGTGGCCGTTAAGGTTGTTGTTCGCGAAGCTGGCGGCCATCTGCTGCGCCTCGGCCACGCTGGATGTCACCTGGACGGCGAAGTCCGAGTTGTACTTGCCGGGATACATGGCGTGGGCCATGTCGTTCAGCTTCTGGACGATCCGCGTCGCATGGTCCTGCCGGACGCAAAAGATGATTGTCTTGCCGATCTCGCCGCTCAGCGGGTCGCGCAAGGCGTTCTTCATGAAGGTTTCGCAGAATACGCCATTCGTTTCGTCGGAGAAGAACTTCTTCTCGAAGTCCTTGCCGAAGAAGGTCTGCTCGACGAGTTCGCCGTCCTCATTCTCCTGCATGACGGAATAGCCCTCGTCCGCCAGCAGTTCGGTGGTGATTTCCGTGCGGGCGTCCACGACAACCGGATTCAGGAGGTAGCCTTCGCGGACGCCGTCAATGAGGCTGTAGCGGAACGTCGGCGCGCCGGACTCGCAACCGAAGGTCTTGTAGGTGTCCAGCAGTTGCCGGCGTTCCCACTCGCGGGGGTCGCGGGCATTGATCCGGGCCGGGTCAAAGCGCTTGAGATAGTCCTTCGGGGTCGCCGTGAGGCCGAGCTTGTAGCCGATGAAGTACTCAAACACCGCCCGGCTATTGCCGCCGATGGAGCGGTGCGCTTCATCCGAAATCAGGAGGTCGAAATCTGTGGGGGAGAAAAGACGCCGGTACTTGTTGTTGAACTGAAGACTCTGCACGGTGGAAACGACGATCTCCGCCTTCCGCCAGTCGTCGCGGTTCTCCTTGTAGATGACCGTGCGGAAGTCGTTCTTCAGGAGCCGCACAAAGGCCTTCCAGGCCTGGGTTTCGAGTTCCAGGCGGTCCACGAGAAACAGGGCCCGCTTCGCGTTGACGGTGCGCATGAAGAGTTTGATCACTGCGGCGGCGGTCAGGGTCTTGCCCGTGCCCGTCGCCATTTCAAAAAGGAACCGCGTCTGTCCCTTGCGGACGGCAGCTTGAAGAGCGGCAACGGCGCCCAACTGATAGGGGCGAAGGAACTTCAACTCCGCGTCCTTGATGAAAGCCTCACGCTGGCCGGCATCGGTCCAGCGGGGATCGTTGCGGTAGTTGGGATTCTGCGTGAGCGCGACGTAGTCGGTCTCGACCCTCTCAACGACCAGGGCGTCGGGATTCGGATTGAAGGCGTGGAAACTGGCGAAGGAATCCGGTCTCGGGAACTCGGTAATCAGAACCGGGTTGCCCTGCTGGAGGTCCCAGAAGTAATGAAGGTTGCCGTTTGACAGGATAACGAAACGGACATTCTGGGAGTGGGCGTAGCGCCGGGCCTGCTCCTTCCCGACAAGCGGGTCGAACTTCTCGGACTTCGCTTCCAGCACGGCGATCGGGAAACCGCGGTCATCCAGTAGCAGGTAGTCGGTGTAGCCGTTGGCCGTCTTCTCGAAGTCGTCGCCGAGAGCATCGAGGGACTTCTTCTTGAGTTTGACGTTCGTTTCCAGTGCGAGATTGGCGGGGCCAGCTTCGTCATCAAAGAACCTCCATCCCGACCTTCTGAGAAGATCGTTGATGAGGATCCTTGCTTTCGCTTCCTTCGCCATCCTGCCGGTCTGCCCCACATTTCGATCCGCGACGTGTCTACAGGCGCCTCTTTGAGGCGTGCAAGTCACGGAGAGAATGCCGGTATGATTTCAGGCAGTCCACAGGAAAGTGGGCGAATACTCCCCGGGCGGGGCCCGGGGCGGTTCACAGGCCGCTTCTCTTCGCTGTCGCGCGGGCTACTTCACCTTGAGGATTGCGGTGACGGCGCCCGCGTGCGGGTCGTCCGGCTGGCCGCCGCCGGCGCTTATCCTGAAATCGCCCGGCTCGACCATCGGGTTGCCGTCATCGTCATAGCAGGCGAGCTGGGCCGGTTTCAGCGTGAACTTCACCGTCTTCTTCTCGCCGGGCTTCAGGTTGACGCGTTTGAAACCCTCGAGATGCACGCGAGGCACCGGCACGCTTGCGTTGACGTCGCTGACGTAGAGCTGGACGACTTCGTCGCCGGCGCGCCTGCCGGTGTTCTTCACGTCCACGGAAACCGCAACAGTTTCATCTGCGCGGATGGACTTCTTCGAAAGCTTGAGGCCGCCGTACTTGAATGACGTGTAGCTCAGTCCGAACCCGAACCGGTAGAGCGGTTCGGCCTCGCTGAACCGGTACGTTCTGCCCTTCATCGCGTAGTCTTCGAACGGAGGAAGCTGGTCGTAGCTTTTCGGGAACGTGATCGGGAGGCGGCCGGCCGGGTTGTAGTCGCCGAACAGCACGTCCGCGACGGCGTTCCCGCCCTGCTCGCCCGGGTACCACGCCATGATCACGGCGTCCGCGTTTTCCTGTGCCCAGGTGAGGTCAACCGGGCTGCCACCGGTGCACACGACCACGAGGGGTTTGCCGATCTCCTTGATCTTCTTCAGCAGTTCCATCTGCTTTCCGGGCAAGCCGTAGTCATGGCGGTCCCCGTCGCAGCCGGCGATCGCGCCTTCCTCACCCTCGACTTCCGCCGTGTAGCCGACCACCGCAATGACCGCGTCAGCGAAATCGCGCGTCCGGCCACAGAAATCGCCCAGACTGATCGGGCTTTCGCCGGTCAATTCACAGCCTTTCGATACAACAACCTGCGTTCCTTCCGACACCTTGCCCATGACGCCTTCGGCGATGGTCTTCAGGTTCGGAGAAAAGCCGTTGTAGTTTCCGAGCAGCGCCGGGACGCTGAAGGAGTTCGGGCCTATCACGCCGTAGTTCATGGCGTCCTTCTTCAGCGGCAGGATGCCGTTGTTCTTCAGCAACACCATGGATTCCTGCGCCATCCTGTGTGCAAGCCGGCGGTGTTTGTCGCAGTTGACGATAGAGGGTTTCAGCCCGGACCACGGCACGTTCTTCTCCGGATCGAACATGCCGAGCTTCATTCTCGCGGTCATGAGCCGCTTCAGGTTGCGGTCCACTTCGGTTTCGGAGATGAGCCCGCTCCTGACCGATTCCACGAGTTTGAGGAAGAGGCAGCCGCAGTTGAGATCACACCCCTCACGCACGGCCATCGCCGCCGACTCAAGGGGGGTCTTCGTTACGCCATGGCCTTCGTGGAAGTCCTTGATCGCCCAGCAGTCGGAAACGACATAGCCGTCGAAACCCCACTCGTCGCGGAGGATCTTCTGGAGAAGCGTGCGGCTGCCGCAGCACGGCTCGCCGTTCGTGCGGTTGTAGGCCCCCATTACCGAGTGGACCTTCCCTTCCTGCACTGCCGCCTTGAAATGCGGAAGGTAGGTTTCGCGGAGGTCGCGCTGGTTGACCACCGCGTCAAACCTGTGGCGCAGGGGTTCCGGGCCGCTGTGGACGGCGAAGTGCTTGGCCGTGGCGACGAGCTTCAGGTATTTGGGATGGTTGCCCTGCAGTCCCTTGATGAAAGCGACGCCCATCCGGGCCGTGAGATGCGGGCATTCCCCGTAGGTTTCCTGGCCCCGGCCCCAGCGCGGATCGCGGAATATGTTGATGTTGGGGGTCCAGTAGGTAAGTCCGAAATACATGTTCCTGTTCCCGAGCCGGGCCGCGGCATGATGCTTCGCCCGCGCTTCGTCGGATATGACCGCCGCTACCTTGTTGAGCAGGGAGTCGTTGAACGAGGCCGCCATGCCCATCGCCTGCGGGAACACCGTCGCCCGGCCGGCGCGCGCAACGCCGTGGAGACATTCGTTCCACCAGTTGTGCTCGGCAACCCCGAGCCGTTCAATTGCCGGGGCCGTGTGCACCATCTGAGACACCTTCTCTTCAAGTGTCATCCGCGCGACCAGGCTTTCGACACGTTTCTCTATCGGGAGCGCGGTGTTAAGATGATCGGGTATTTTGCTGGTCTTTCGGGCCATGTGCGTCCTTCTCCGTTTGGTTCAGCAGATAATTGGGCCGGAAATGTATAGACCCCGGCATGGTTTGTCCATCACGTGCTTCACCGGCTGTGAATGCGCCGGCAATCAGCGGTCGGCGATGCGGCGCGCGGCCGGTTTACGAGAGCAGAAGGCGAAGCGCCGCGGTGACCGTCAGTGTCAGCACCATCCGTTCGAACCACTTCTGGTTGATGCGCTTGACGATAACGGGTCCGAGCAGCGCGCCGGGAACCAATGCCGGAAGCAGCGCGGCGTCAATTGCCAGGGATCCTGCATTGATCAGGCCGAGGTCCAGGCTGAACGGCACCTTGAACAGGTTCACGAGCATGAAGAACCAGGCTGTTGTCCCGAGAAAGGCCATCTTGGGTAAGGCCATTGCCAGCAGGTACATGGCCATTATGGGGCCGGCGGCGTTGGCGACCATGGTTGTGAAGCCGGCGAGGATGCCCATGGTTGCGCGGAACCACGCTGAGTGCGGGAGCAGCGCGCCGAAACCGCCCGGGTTCAGCGCGGCCTGGCGCTGTTGCCAGAGATGCAGGACCATGAGCCCGAGAACGAGCGTGCCCATGGCGAACCGCACCTGTGAATCAGTGACCCGCCCCATCGCTGCATAGCCGGCGACTATGCCGCACACGACCCACGGGCACAGTTTCCACAGGTGGCCCCAGTGCGCGTGCCGGCGGTATATGGCAACCCCGAATACATCGGCGCAGATCAGCATCGGCAGCAGCGTGCCGGTGGACTCGCGCGCGGGCAGCGCGTTTGCGAAGAGAGTAACGGACAGGATTCCCAATCCGGCGATGCCGGTTTTCGACAGGCCGGCGAAGAACGCGCCCAGCGCAAGCAGAGCCCATTGAGCGTGAGTCAGGTCCGGCATGCCGCGCATGTTGGGCGAAGCCGCCGCGTCGCGCAAGCGCCGCGTACCCGGAACTTACCCCATGAATTGCTCATGGCATCGCTCCGAAACCGCCATCGCGGCACTCAACGCTTGTCCGGTGACGCGGTGCTGATAGTATCGTCTGCCGCGGCCGATGCCGGCCCGGCTTGTTGCGTGGTTTTCCGATGCCGGGTTTCCGGCCGGACAGGAGAAACTGACATGAAGGAAGTAGTGCTTGCCGGTTTGCGCCAGATGGAAGTGCGGGAGACGGCCGACCCGAAGATCGCCGGGCCGCATGATGTTCTTCTCAAGGTCGCGACGATCGGGGTGTGCGGGTCGGACGTTCACTACTACTCCACGGGCCGCATCGGGTCGCAGGTGGTGAGCTACCCGTTCCGCGTCGGCCACGAGCTTTCCGCCGTTGTCGAAGAAACCGGAAAGGCCGTAACGCGCGTCAGGCGCGGCGATCTCGTGGCCGTGGACCCGGCGATGCCGTGCTGGAAATGCGACCAGTGCCTCGCCGGCCGGTCCCACACCTGCCGCAGCCTCAAGTTCCTCGGCTGCCCTGGCCAGGCGCAGGGCTGCCTCTGTGAACGGGTCGTCATGCCCGAAACATCCTGCTTCCCGGTCGCCCCGGGGGTCACCGCCGAACAGGCCGCGCTCTGTGAGCCGCTCTCGATCGGCGTCTACGCGGCGTCGCTTTCCGGCGTCGCGCCGTCTGCGCGGGTGGCGATCCTCGGCTCTGGCCCGATAGGCCTGAGCGTATTGCTTGCGGCGAGAGATGCCGGGCTTCAGCGTGTGTACGTGACCGACAGGATAGAGGGCCGCCTCGCCGCGGCGCGCGGCGCAGGCGCGACATGGGCGGGCAACCCGGACACGGACGACGTTGTGGGCGCGATCACGGCACTGGAACCCGGCGGGCTTGACGCGGTGTTCGAGTGTTGCGGCAAGCAGGAGGCGGTTGACCAGGCGGCGGCCATGCTGAAGCCCGGCGGCGTGATGGTGCTCGTCGGGATTCCAACCGAGGACCGGATATCGTTCCCGATGGACACCATGCGGCGCCGCGAACTGCGCGTGCAGAACGTGCGCCGCCAGAACGAATGCATGGAGCCGGCGATCGACATGATCGCCGGACACCGTGTCTCGGCGGACTTCATGGTGACCCACCGCTTTACGCTGGACGAAACAGAGGCCGCGTTCGATCTCGTGGAGAACTACCGCGACGGCGTGGTCAAGGCGATGATAGTGCTGCCGTTCTGACGGCGCCGGCAGGAGGACCGTGTCCTGAACTGGAAACTGTTTGCCAGCACGTTCCTGCTCATATTTCTCGCGGAACTCGGAGACAAGACCCAGCTTGCCGCCATGGCGCGCGCCGCGACCGGCGGCAGCGGGAAATGGATCGTGTTCTGGGCCGCGACGCTGGCGCTTGCCCTTTCCACGCTGATCGCGGTGTTGTTCGGGGGCGCGCTGACAAGGGTGGTTCCCGAACGCGCAATCAAACTGGCGGCGGGCGCTCTGTTTGTCGTCTTCGGGGTGATAATCCTGGTCAACGCCGTCCGGCCGGGCGCGGAAGCCGCCGCCGCGCCGAAGGCCCAGCCAGGCCTGCTTGCCAGGGCCGTGCTTCGCGCGGCTGCCGAGTTCGAGGCG
>VGWI01000087.1 GCA_016873655.1 Lentisphaerota bacterium | reverse complement strand
GAGAATATCGCCGGCCTCGGCCTCACGCCCCAGTTTGCGCAACGCAAGTGCGAGCCGGAAACGCGCCTCGTCGGCCAACTCCCCCTCGGGCTTTATCTCCAGCGCGCGTCTGAACATCGCCTCGGCTTCCGGCGCTCCGTTGCCACGTTCCATCGCGCGTATGCCCAGCCAGAACGCAACGTCACCGGCAAACTTGCCGCCGGGAAACAGCTTCATCGCGCCACGCAGCGTCTCTTCGGCCTGCCCGCCGCGCTTCAGCCGCAATTCGCCCATCGCCTTCCGGTACATGGACTCCTCCACAAGCGCAGATTTCGGATAGCCGTCCAGCAACCCGGTCCAGGCGGCCACGGCGTCGGAATCGCGGCCGGCCAGCTCGAGACTCACTCCGCACGCAAAGAGCGCCTTGTCGGCGAGTTCATGCTTCGGGAACCTGTCGGCCAGTTCCCTGTACTGGCCGGCTGCCTCGGCGTGCCGCGATTTCGACTGGAAATAATGCGCAAGCCGGTACATTGCGTGCGGGGCCATGTCACTGTCCGGAAACTCCCGGACAAGGGCACGGTAACACTCGACAGCGGAATCCGTCTCGCCGATCCCGGCATGAGAGTCGGCCTTTATCCACAGCGCTTCCTTCTCCTGCTCCGGCGGCACCTTCGCCGGCGCAAGTGCGTCCAGCGCCTCGCGGAACCGTCCGCGGCGATATTCGACCAGCGCCATTTCGTAACGCACAAGCCCCTCACGGCCGCCGCCCGCATGCTTCGCCAGCAGTTCCCTGTACGTTGCAACCGCCTCGTCGGCCTTCGCAAGCTGCCGCTGGCAATTGGCGCGGAGGTACAACCAGTCGGCCCTCCGGCCGCCTTCTTCCTCCGCCCCGGCCGCAGCGGCCGCGAGCGCAGCGCCGAACCGCCCGCGATGATACTCCGCCCACGCCAGCCGGAACCGCGCGTCGCCGGCGCGCGCGTCTTCAGGATAGCGCTTCAGCAGCTTCGACATGGTCTCCGCGGCGCGCGAATGGTCGGAACGCCGGAATGAGAGATCGCCGGATTGAAAAAGCGCCTCGGCCGCGGCGCGCGGCGGCGCTGAAGTCAGGCCGGCGGCCCTGTCATAGAAACCTATCGCCAGCGCGGCCCCGTCGCCCTTCGCCTCGGCCTTGGCGTCGGCATGAAGCTCTCCAAGCTTCAGCAGGGCATACACGGCTGTTTCCGATTCCGGCGCAAGTTCGGCGGCATGCCGCAATGCGCCAACCCCGTCGGCAACCGCGCCTGCCTTCAGGAGAAGGAGGCCGCGCTGGTAGGCCGCCGCAGAGGCTATGGCCCCCTTTGCGCCGGCATCCAGCACCGCCTTGTACAGATCCGATGCCGCGGCGTCATGGCCGACCTCGGCAAAAACCTCCGCCCGCCTGTAGCCGGCGCGGAAACGGAACTCGCCATCCGGCGGCCCGTTGAAGACGGCGGCATATTCCCTGTCCGCCCCCCGCACATCGCCGGTCTGCCGCAGGCATTCGCCCAGCCTGAACCGGGCGGACATCAGAAGCGACTCATCCGGCGTGGCGGTCTCGATAAACGACCTGTATTCCTTCGCGGCCATCTCGTAGAGGCCGCGCGAGTAGAGCCCGTCGGCGAACAGCAGCCTGTCGGCCGGCGGCAGATCCTGCGAGTGGGCAAGCAGTGCCGCCACACAAACAAGCGCGGCTATCCATGTTCGGCGCATCATCGTGGAGGCTGTTTTTCCGCGCCGCCGACGGCAAAGGAGATGTTCCACACGTCGGCCTTGCGGCAGAGGTCAAGAACACGGATCAGATGCTCGTAGTCAGTGGCCTTGTCCGCGCGGATCAGAACCGGCTGGCCCGGGAAATACCGGACGACCTCGGCCAGCTTGCCGGACAGGGCAGCGTCGTCGAGTTCCTGCCGGTTCACCACCACCGTCCCGTCGGAACGGATGTTGATGATGATCTCGCCCGGAAGACGCTGCGGCGCAGCGCCCGTCTCGGACGAAGGCAGCTTTATGTCTATCTCCGTCTCCCACTGCGAATATATCTGGCTTGTTACGAAGAAGCAGAGCAGCAGGAAGATGATGTCTATCATCGGGGCCAGTTGGAACCCCGGTTTCTCCATTGACTCGCGAGGTCGAAAATTCATGGTTCCCCTACCGGGTTTCTACGCCGCGCGGTCAAACCCGCTTCGCCTGCAGCAGGGCCAGCAGCTCCGCCGTCACGCTCTCAAGCTGGGCCACCGTCCTGGAGGCCCTGCGCCGGAAGTACGCGTAAAACATCATCGCCGGAATGGCTATCACCAGCCCGGCCTCAGTAGTTACCAGCGCCTGCGAAACGC
This sequence comes from Lentisphaerota bacterium, assembly GCA_016873655.1. Taxonomy (GTDB): domain Bacteria; phylum Verrucomicrobiota; class Kiritimatiellia; order UBA8416; family VGWI01; genus VGWI01. Next base: position 7,271 of record VGWI01000087.1, on the reverse strand, counting down.
CGGCCGCGAGCACGATCGGCTTCGCGCTGGCTATGTCGCTCGCCACGGCCCCGAACGCCTTCACCATGCCCACCACCGTTCCGAGCAAACCCACCATCGGGGCTATGGCGGCGATGTCGAGAAGATACTGCGCCCTGCCCTGGATCAGGTCGGCCTGCCGGGTCCCCTCGCCCTGCGCAACGTCTTTGAGCATCAACGGATCAGCCTCCGGCACCTGGCGCATGTAGTCGAGGACCGAGAGAATCACCGACGAAAGCGCGCACGGCTTGAACTCCGCGACCCTGCGCGCGTCGTCCAGCGCGCCTGCGCCTATCTTGTCGGCCAGCTCGCGCGAAAGCAGCGCCGGCGTAACCTGCCCCGGCCTGACCACCGCGAAGAGATAGACAACCAGAGCCAGCGCCGCGACGGACATCGCGCCGAGCACGTACATCAGCCACCCGCCATACTCTATCAGCTGCCGCCACGTCAGCGGCTGGGCGGCGGCAACCGCCCCGTCAGCGGCGGAAGCGTGCCCGGCAAGAACGGCCACGATCATCAGCGACGCCGGAATCCACGCGGCGCGCAACGGACTGACACGGCTACGGTTCATTTTCTTCCTCCCGCCTTCAAGGATGGATACGCAACACCAAGCAAAGCCGAAATCCGCCGGTGACATGCACGGCGCCGCGCCTCCGCGTCCCTGCGGAATATGCGCGTCGAAGCGCGCAGCGCGCCAAGGTCAAACGGCGGCGCGCGCCTGTTGCGCTCCTTCACCAGCCGCGAAGGGTCGCGCAGGCCGACGGACTCCAAACCCGCCTTCACCTTGTCGTAAGCCTCCCGGAACGGCAGCCCGCGGGCAACGTGTTCAAGCGCCTCGTCGGTCGCGAACACTTCCGGCCGGAACCCGGCCAGGAGAGCGGACTTGTTCACCGCCACCCCGCCCGCAAGGGGCGCAAGCACACGGAGGCTCTCCCTCGCCGCGCGTACGCCTTCGATGAAATGCTCCTTTGTCTCCTGCAGGTCACGGTTGTAGCCGCCGGGCAGGCCCTTGATCACGCCCATCACCGCGACGTAACGACCCAGCGCCGAAGCCGCGCGCGCACGCACAAGCTCCAGCACGTCCGGGTTCCGCTTCTGCGGCATGATGCTGCTGCCGGTGCAGAATGCCGACGGCAGCGTAAAGTACCCGAACTCCGGCATGCTGTAGAGAATCAGGTCTTCGGAAAGCCGGGAAAGTGTCACGGCCAGATGCGCCAATGCGCCGAGGACAGCGGCTTCAGTCCTGCCGCGGGCGTTCGACGCATGAAGAACGTTGCTGTGCGCGCGGCTGAACCCGAGCAGACGCGCGGTGGCTGCGCGGTCCAGCGGCAGCGGCACTCCGTACCCCGCCGCGGACCCGAGCGGACATGCGTCGTTGAGAACGTAGGCGGCCCTTACAAGCACTCCGTCCTCAAGCAATGCCTCGGCATGGGACGACGCCCACAACCCAACCGACGACGGCATCGCGGGCTGCAGATGCGTCCGCCCGACCATCGGCACATCACGGTTCTTCGAAGCCAGCGAAAGCAGCGCGTCGGAAAGACCGGCCATCTCGATCATCAGGCCGACAAGCTCCTCACGCGCATAAATCCGGAGATCCACCGCAACCTGATCGTTTCGGCTCCGCCCGGTGTGCACACGCTTGCCAAGGTCGCCAAGCTTGCGGGTCAAAGTCCGCTCAACCGCAAGGTGAACGTCCTGGTCTTCATCGGTGATCCTGAACGCACCCCTGCGCGCGGAACGGATGACGTCCACCAGCGCCGCCACCACGGCGTCACGGTCGGACTTGCGGAGGAGCGCGGGCTTCAACTTGAGCCCGGCAAGCATCGTCACGTGTGCGGCAGTCCCTATGCAATCGGCCTCAACAAGGTTCAGGTCCAGCACGGGATCCCTGCCAACGGTGAATGAAAGCACGCGGCTGTCTATCTCGCCCACGATCGTCTTGCGAGTGGTCATCTTGGCAACCCGGCTCCCTTCCCGTCCGGTCCCGCACCGGAAATCCGCCGATCAAGATCAGACATGGCCGCCTCGGCCCTTGCCAGAAGCCGCCGCTGTATCCATCGCGCACGCCTCTTCGCAACGGCGGCAAAATACTCCGCGTAAAGATCGGCGGCGCCCACACAATCGGCGCCCCTCCCGACCGCCGCGATTCGCACCGCGACAGCCGCCCCGCTCGCCGCTTCGCGCGCAAGTGTATTATCCTTGAAATCAATCAGTTGCGAAGCGCGAACGGGAACGGAAAACCCCAGAGCGAGACGATTACCAGAATCACCCGGATAAAGCAACAGTTGAGCCTTCAGTGTTTCCAGCGCAAGCCTGCTTGTGACGCCGGGCCTGTGCACTATACGTCGCTGCCGCATGATCCATTCATCCCAGCCGCATTCGAGATCCTTGGTTGAAGAGAAACCGGTTGCGGCGGCGAAGTCCTTTACGGAACAGTCCTCGTCGGACGCGATCACCCTCAACAGGAACCTGAACGCGTCGCCGTGCCCGGGTCGTACCTGAACCCAGCGCATCAGCATTGACGACATGGATGCCAGCGCCTCCGTCCGCGGATCGGCCCCGCCCGCGACAGCGGGAAAGAAATCGCCGAGAAGAGGAATCCGGCCGCGTTCCCAGTCGAAGTACACCACCTCGGCGTGTCTTTCTCGACCTGCGGCATCGAACGTGCCCGCCAGTCCGGCCGCAATCCAGCCGGGCGCCATGGGCGGCGCGCCAAGGTCGGAATCCGGAAGCCCCATGCGAAGATCGGCGATCATAGCCGAAAGGAACATCCGGACAAACTCAAGTCCAACATCACCGGGCGCCGCGCTCTCCGCACCGCGTATGATGAGCCTGTACACCCACTGGTGCCCGTCATGCTCCTGCGTGGCTTCAACCGGCGGACCGCCCGCGTCCGCGGCATCGAGAAGAACCAGCCTCATGCACCGCCAGCGCCGAACGCCGACCGTGAAGCCCAATGCCTTCTCTATCGTACCCGCCTGCTGCTCGGCCCAGCGTCCGGCTTCCATGTTCTGAGCCGCATCCGGCCCTATCACCAGAAAGCGACGGGATGAACTGTACACCGAGGCGGCAGACATCTTCCGCGCCTCCTCGAAAGAAACAAGAGAACCGACGTCCTGAGACAGGACGGGAAGACACGGGAGCAGGATGACGGCAATCAACGCCGCCCTGCGCGTGCGGATTGATCGGTTACTTCCTGAACGTGAGCTCAACACGTCCGCTTTCCACAGTAACATTATCGAGCCAGCGCTCGATCGAGGTCTCGGGCCATCCTTGAAAGCGGCTGCGCATCCCGGATGCCAGGCGGCGAACCAGGAAACCGGGCAGCGGCATGTGCCCCAGCCGGCCCGAAACAGCCACCGCATGCTTCCCGATCGGGATGAACCTTACCCGCACGGAAAAGACTGGCGTGATCCTCACAGGCCCCGCCGCGTACGGCCCATACTGCTTCACCGCCTTCGCCTCGAACTGGCCTCCACGCAGGACGAATCTCAACGACTGAACCTGCAGACGCTCGTCGCCGAAAAACTGGAAATAGGCGTTGATGTCCTCTTCAGCCAGCCAGATGCCGAGTGACTGGCCGGACTTCAAGTCCCCCACCGTGGAAAGCTGGCGCTCAACCCGCAACGCGCCCATGCGCGTGCCCGGAGCGCCGAACTCACTGCGCTCAGGCCAGAATGCCAGCACAACACTGATGACTGCGCCGGCCACCGCAGCCCAGATCACGCCCTTGACGATCCACGGCCCAACCTTGCTCGGTTCCGTCCTGCGAAGCTCGTCGCGGGAAAGTCCGGAAAGATCAAGCTTCGATCCGCAATGGTTGCAGAATACGAGCCCGATCTTCACCGGGCCGCCGCAGTTGGGGCACTTGATGTGGCCCACGGCCATCGCCTACTTCTCCTTGCCGCCGGATGACGCCGACGGCTTCTTGGAGTCGCCAGACGACTTTGTCCCCGAATCGGACGAAGAGGCGGAAGCTTTGGAAGAATCGCTCTTCGCAGCATCCCTGTAGCTCTTGCTGCGATAGTCCGTCTGGTAGAACCCGCTTCCCTTGAAAATGATTCCCGCTCCGGTCCCCAGCACCTTGCGGAGCTTCCCCCGGCACTTGGGACAGCGCTTCAACGGCGGGTCCTTTATGCTCTGGAACTTCTCCAGAGTCGCCCCGCATTTCTGGCATTCGTATTCGTAGGTCGGCATCAACACCTCACGTACAAGCACACCCCCTGAGACAGCCGCGAACGGCGCCGTAGACTACCCGCACGCCGCCGACCCTGTCAACGTTCACCCCCACAACGAACACACTACTCAAGCCCATTCAAGCCCGTACCCACGGCGTCCATACGGGTGCAACTATCTCTCACGGACCCGCTGGCCTGCTGCATTTCCGGCGGGCAGGTCTTTGTGGACACGGAGGCCCGTGTCCCTCCACGGGTGGCGGCACAGGGGATGGAGCCCCCCCCGCCCCAAGCCATGGTCTTTCCCTTTGGCCGGTAATTCTGGAGATTGGGCATGCCTGTCCAAGGGCGCATTGGGGGGCGCATTGGGGTCAGCCCTTCACAATAAACATTGCAGGGGGGAGAATAGGCATGCCATATTCCGGGCATGGCAAGACGCCAGCGAGTGGAATGTCCCGGGGCGGTATACCACGTTACGTAAGAATCGAGCGCGAATTGGTGCATATTGCAACCTGCCCCTCGCCTCTTTGAAGACGATCGACTGCTGCGCAAGCAGGTGAAGGAAATAGGGCAGACGCTTGAGGCGACAAGGTGTTCTCAAACCAAGCAACAGAATCTGCGGTAAGGTGTATTGAAAAGGGCTGACCCCTATGCCCTCCTATGCCCTCGACGGCGCTGGCCATGGAAGCGCTGGTTCTCACCGCTTCCGGGCGATGACCCGGATCTTGTTCCCCAGGCAGAGCGCGTCACGGGCCGCATCGTAGGCCCGCCGAGCCGGGCCGCGCCGGGAACGCCACCGACCGTAGGTGCGGACGAACACCGGCTCGAAGCCGGCCCGGCGGAGCAGCGCCAGGAGCTGATCGCGTTTGAAGTAGTAGAGGTGCGCGGGCACGTAGCGCAGCGCATCGGCCGCGCGCATGAGCCCCACGGGCATGGGGGTCGGCCCTTGAGACTGGAGTTTACAAGTGGTGAGTAGCTGTGGCGTATTGGAGCCATGGCAAGACATCTGCGAGTAGAGTTCCCCGGAGCTATCTACCACGTCACGTGCCGGATGGTAGGCGATTGGTGTACGGGGCACACTATGCGATGGCGGCGGGATAGGCCGGGAAACCGGCCGGCAACCCGCCCGCAAGCGGGTATATGGCGCCGACTATGGCATTCCCGGGACCCCACTCCCCGATTCCGCGATCAATGTCGCCGCTTCATCGAATGAAAACTTGATTTCCGTCCCGGCCAGGAAGAATCTCGCCTCTGAAAACGCGTTTTTCGACAGTCTCGTTGGCCAGGGAGAATACAGAATAGAAGGCGTTGACGCGCGCCCCTCGATCGCGATACTGTAATACCATATCGTATCGATGGAGGTATCAACATGCAGGCAGTAACACTATCACCTAAATTTCAGGTCGTTATACCACGGCCTGTTCGAGACAATCTGCATCTTCATGCCGGGCAGAAGATGCAGGTCGTCGAGTTTGACGGAAGAATTGAGTTGATTCCAGAGCGAGACATTCGGGAACTCCGTGGATTCCTGAAAGGAATCAACACGGATTTTGAGAGGGAGGCAGACAGGTTATGAATGTGGTCGATTCTTCCGGTTGGCTTGAGTATTTTGCGAATGGACCCAACGCGCAATGCTTCCTCCATCCTCTCAAAGACACGGAGTCGCTCGTTGTACCGGTAGTCGCCATTTATGAAGTCTTCAAGGTTGTCCTCAGAGAAAGAGGGGAGACTGAAGCCCTCCAGGCAGCAGCAGCAATGCAGAGAGCGACGGTTTCAGACCTGACAACCAAACTCGCCTTGGCCGCGTCAAAACTCAGCCTGCAACATACCCTCCCTATGGCAGACAGCATTGTCCTCGCGACAGCGCGACTTCACAACGCAACCATCTGGACTCAAGACGCTGACTTCAAAGGGATTGCCGGTGTGAAGTACTTTCCCAAGAAGAAATAGAGGATGGCGATCGGGATAGGGAGCCCCCATCGCTGCCCCCCCCCACCCTGACCATCCGCCTTCGTTCACACAACTTCGGCGGGACACAGCCGGATCCCGGCCCCATGGGTCGGGAGATCACGTATCCGGCGGTTCGGCTGTGTCGCATCAGTAGCTACCCGCCTGCAGCGCTATGCGTAGCATTGCGGGCAGGCAGCGGCGACAGCGGGCCGCCCTGCGGAGTTCCCTCGCCGGGTTCCTCAATGAGGTCGCCGAGCAGAATCCCGCTGGTGAGGAAGGCCCGTATCAGGCGCAATACCCGCTTGTCGGCTATCCGTTGCGCCAGCCGGCTCATGCTCCACACGACGCGCAAGCCGACACGAATTCACGCGACCTCTCCTCCGTGGTGCTTTCCCCTTTGGCGCATGGGCCGCCAGTGGTTTTTGTATGCTATAATCAGCCCGGGATTTGTCATTACCTACAAAGGCGGCAAGGTAAAGGTGGTCTCTTGGACGCGCTGACTCACACGGAGAAAGTGCAAAAGCTATTCGTCAGGAACATGGGTCCCATCCGCGGGATCATCATCGGGATGGTTGCGGATCTATCTCTGGCGGAAGACGTTCTGCAAGAAGTCTTTCTTGTTGTTACGCGCAAGGCGGACGACTTCGACCTCGACACGAACTTCATGGCGTGGGCACGAGCCATCGTGCGTCGAAAAGTCATGGAATTTGTCCGGGAGCGGGGCAAAGTGCCATATCTGCTGGGAGAAGAGGCGTTGGAAGCGCTTGCGGGGGCGGTTCCCGTGGAAGATGAGGGTTGGGAACGCCGCCGGAAGGCCCTTGCTGATTGTCTGAAGAGCCTGCCGCCACGGGCAGGAACGATCATGAACCTTCGCTACGCCGAAGGCCTCGATCCGCAGAGGATCGCCCGGCATGTTTCCTGGAGCGTCGGCGCGATCTACGTCCAGTTGAGCCGGGCTCGCAGGTTACTCAGGGATTGTGTTAATCGAAAACTCGCCATGGAGGGCGTCTAGCGGACATTATTCACGAGCACGCTGAATCAGCTTGACAAATAAGTGGAAGAGCCTTTCGCAACCTGCTACATAGCAGGAGGTTACAAGCCAAGCGAAAGGACTCTTCCATGGAC
>VGWI01000086.1 GCA_016873655.1 Lentisphaerota bacterium | reverse complement strand
TGTTCGTGGCCGAAACCACCGTGCCGGTGGCTGCGATCTGGCTGGTGTTGTGCATCCCGTACAGCTCGCTGAATCGCGGGTCATTCGGAAAAGTTTGCGACGCATACACCACGTAGTCCGGGTTCACGTATTCCACCGGGGCGGAGGGATGACTCAGCACCGCCACGGCATTCGGGACCGTGTCCACCGTGGTCTGGTCGAATGCCACCAGGTAGGTTCCCGGCCCCGGCACCCGCAGCTTGCGCAGGATCGTGCCGCCATGGGCCTGCGCATACGCCGCCAACTGGGCCTCGGTCGTCCCTTCCGTAACCTTCAAGGTCACGTGGTTGGCGACCATGGCGGTCTGGGAGATGAGGGTCGCATCCTCCTCTGAAACCTTTGTCGGGAGCTTTGTCGTGAGCTTCGTCGACAAAGTTTCCGACAAAGCTCCCGACAAAGATGTATTCCGAACACGGTTCTCTTTCTGCCACTGCTCCACCACCCTCACCAGCGGATACTTCATGCTGGTTTTTACGATCCGCACGCGCTCGTACTGGCCGTTGGCGTCGGGCGGGCTGGTGCGCTCGTCGAGGATCTCGTTCGCCGTGTAGCGGTCCTTCACGCCGCCCGGGTCAATGACGCCCTCGTTCCCGGCTGCCTGCGCAGGCGCCACGGACTGAACATCAGCGGTCGGGGTCAGGCGCGAGCCCGACAGAGGCGCCGCGACGGGTGAGGCAACCTGTTCCTGCGCTGGCTCAGAAGCAGGAACAGCTTCTGTCGGCACAGCCGCCGGGACTGCGGCCGCAGTACCAGTCTCTCCCTCCGACAACGCCCGGACGTGGCTTTCAGAGGGAACGCCTCTGGAAAATATGCACCACAGTCCGGCGGCAACAACACCGGTCAGACAAACGACGACTATCCAGCCAACTGGCCTCTTCAACATGTGAGCATTCTCCTGCACCAAGTGCCAATTCCCTTATCAAGGACATGATGATTCCAGCGTCTTGAGCAATCGTCATCCGTCCCCATCATCCTTCTTCATCAGCCGATTGAACGTCACTCCAACAACCACGCATAGCCAGACACCAACTCTTCCTCAGCGTACCAAATCGGAGAGGGATCGACGATCAATTTTCATCCCGGCTCAATGCCCTGTTGCGTAACATGACGCAGATCATATCACGCGCTCGCATTACATACCCCGGAACCAGTGTATTGCCTTTCGGGGATCAAAAGAATATAGCCCGGCAAAGGGAATCCTTCTGCCGTGGCGAGATGTGTTGGCGCATTCGTCTTGCAGTCGAACCCATGTTGCGCAAGCATCGCAGGAAGTCAGAGGAGGCGGGAACGATGGGCATTCAGCTTCAGAGGCTCGTCTTGGGGTGGCTCATTCAATAGATGCGAAAAGACAGCGAAACCGTGCCTGTCCAAGAAGGAATCCAATGAACCGACGTGACTTCATGCGAGTGACTGGGGCGGGCGTGCTGGCGGCAGGGCTGCCACGACTGGGCTGGGCAGCGGACGGTCCGGACCTCGGCATGGCGACGAACGGCGCGAAAAGGCCCAACATTCTGCTCATCATGACCGACCAGCAACATGCCGGGATGATGAGTTGTGCCGGGAATCTCTACGTTAAGACGCCGGCGATGGACAGCCTGGCGGCAAACGGGATGCGATTCGAGCGCGCCTATTGTGCCAACCCTGTCTGCATGCCGTCGCGGTTCAGCATGCTGACCGGGCTCATGCCCAGCCGGATCGGCCTGGAAGCCAACAAATCAGGATTTCACATGCCGGCCGAGATCGTAACGAACGGTATGGGAAATGTCTTCCGCAGAGCAGGATACCGGGCCTTTTACAACGGCAAATACCACGTCACGGCGAGTCACGAAAGCATGGGATTCGAGAAACTCGTCGCTGACAAGCGAATCAAGGGTCAATCGCCTGTCGTGCAGTTTCTGCGCCAACCGCAGGACAAGCCGTTCCTGCTGGTTGCCTCTTTCGAAAACCCTCACGACATTTGCTTTATGGCCATTAACGCTCACAAACAGCGCGACCGCGGGACGGTCAACTACGGGGACGGAGCGCTCGGCCGGTCCTTGGAGTTGCCGCCCGGGGTAACGCGGGAAGAGTTCTTCGCCAGGATCTGCCCGCCGCTGCCGGCCAACTTCGAGATTCCGGAGGGGGAACCGTCAGGAGCGAAGCGAATCCCCGCCGCGTTCACGCAGTACGTGCGGGAGAACTGGACGGACGAGCAATGGCGCATGCACCGGTGGGCCTATGCCCGGCTCACCGAGTCGGTGGATGCGGAGATCGGCGAGGTGCTGATCGCGTTGCGCGAAGCCGGCTTGGAAGAGAATACCCTGGTTATCTTTGTCAGCGACCATGGCGACATGGACGCCTCCCACCGGCTGGAACACAAATCGGTCTTGTACGAGGAGTCCGTCCGCGTGCCCTTTCTCGTCAGTTGGAAGGGAGTCACCCAGCCGGGCAGAGTGGATGGCACTCATCTCGTTTCGACGGGATTGGACCTGATTCCCACGATGTGCGACTTTGCCGGAATTCCGGCGCCAAAAGAGTTGAAGGGACGCAGCGTGCGCTCCTTGGCGGAAGGGAAAGAGAACACCCCCTGGCGCGAGACGCTGGTAACGGAGAGCGAGGGCGCACGGATGCTGCGCAGCGCACGCTACAAGTATGTCCGTTACCGCGGGAAGGAGGAGCAGTTGATGGATCTGGAGACCGACCCGGGCGAGATGCGCAACCTCGCAACGGATCCGAAGTCCGCGACGGTGCTCGAAGAACACCGCCGCCTGTTGAAGGAGTGGTATGCGGAAAACGGGGAAACCTGGTCGCCAAAGTGAGCGAAGATTGGGATGCGCGGGAAGACAGAGAATCGTCAACCGGCAGTGGCATGGTGAGTAGCCAGGAAAAGCAGGCGCATGAAGCCGAATATCGTATTGATCTACGCGGATGATCTGGGGCGCGGCATGCTGAGCTGCTACAGCCAGCGCCATTATCGCACGCCGAACATAGACCGCCTGGCCGCCGAAGGCATGCGCTGCACACGCGCCTACGGCTGCGCGTTGTGCGCGCCGGCGCGCGCGGCTCTCCTGACCGGCGTTCACGATGCGCATGCCGGCCGGTGGACCTTCACCCGGTCGGGCCTTTACAACGAGTATCTGGCCGGGCGCCAGACGCAGGCGCAGATCGAGGAGCTGCTCTGCAACACCGGCATCCGTCCGCGCGAGGGCGATCTTTTTCTCGCTCAAATCGCCCGCCAGGCCGGTATGGTCACCGGACAGATCGGCAAACTCGAATGGGGCTTTTCCACTTGTGCCCGCGACATCCGCCGCCACGGCTGGGACTACCACTATGGCTACTACGATCACGGCCAGTGTCATGGCTTCTATCCGCCCTATGTCTTTGAAGACGGGCGGCGCGTGGACATTCCCGGCAACACCGATCCGGGATTCGGCAAGGGACATTACGGGCCGTTCCCGAATGGCGACGTGCAGCACGATGCCACCGGCCGGGCTGTGCATTCCCAGGCTCTATACGACGCAAAGATCGTCGAATTCCTGCGCCGCCACCAGGAGAAGCCCTTCTTCCTCTACCATCCGACGCAACTCCCGCACGGACCGGTCTATTTCCCGGACCTCGACCCGCAGGTGGCCCATAATCCCGCCCTGACGCAGGTCGAAAAAGAGTATGCCTCCATGGTTCTGCGTCTGGATCGTACAGTCGGCCTGATCCTGGACACGCTTCGATCGCTGGGTCTGGAAGAGCGGACACTGGTGGTTTTCACGTCCGACAATGGCCACTGGCCATGCTACGAGCAACCCGGGCGCTGCTATGCCCGCCAGACCCTTGACGAAGCGTGGCTCGACGATGTAACGACGAAGTTTCACAGCGACCGTTGTGGAGACATACTCGACGGCAACGATGGCATGGCCGGCTTGAAGACATCCAACTGGGAAGGCGCGACGCGTGTGCCATTCCTGGCGCGCTGGCCGGGTCATGTGCCGGCCGGATCCGTCTCGGAGCGTCTGATCGCCAATTTTGACATGCTCGCGACCGTAGCCGATCTCGCCGGCATTCCCCTGCCGCAGGGCGTCACCGACGGACTCTCCCTGCTGCCCGCGTTGCGGGCAGACCCCGAAGCGCCTGAGCATGACCACATCGTCTACTCCAGTCACTACGGACCCTCGCTGGTGACTCGCGACGGATGGAAGTTGCGCACGTTCGTGCGACGGAACCGCATCCTGGACTTCGGCACCTTCGGCGCGTCGCTCGATGAATTGCGCGAGGCCTTCACCCTGCAACTCTACCAGCTTACGGATGACTATCGGGAGGAACGCGACCTCGCTGCCATGCATCCCGAGAAGCTGGCCGAACTGCGCGGCAAGGTCCTGCAATCCTGCGACGGTAATCTGGCCAATGGTACCCCGGAGGCTCACTTTGCCTTTTACCCCATGATGCATATGTGAGATTATGGCGGGCCGTCGGGCGAAGGATAGGTTGATGATTACAGGGACTCTTCTCGTACACTTCATGGCCAGACACCTCGGATTGGATCGCGGGCGTGTTCAGGACTCAAAAGGCAACATCAACGAAGCGTTGGCGATCTTCGAACACTACGGGCAGATGCTCGTGCTGGGACCCGACAACCCGCGTCCCGCGGACGCCGTGCCGCCGAGCGCACCGCTGCCGCCTTCACCATGGACGATAGCGAAGAAAATGGCGTCATGAAGACATAAGACGATGTGATGTGCTGGCTAAAGGGGATGCCGATGAATATTTGTGCGGTCGATATGTCTGAAGTGAAACACGTTCTTTCCCGGCGAAAGACAGGCATCGGGCTTGCCATCCTGGCCGCTATCCTGGCCTTCGACCCCGGGCTGTCGGCGGGCGCGATGGAGATAGACGAGCTCGAGGCGATTCTGAATGCGCCGAGCGCTGACGAACAGGCGACGGAATGGAACGCCATGGTCGCGTCGAGCGACCACAATGGATTATGGACCATGAGCACCGGGCCTGCGGCGGAGCACCATGGCGACATCTATGGCGAATGGATGAGCCGGACAAGTATTCCTGACCCAAAACGCAATGAAGTCGGAATGAAGCCGACAGTCGCGCTCGTGGCGGGTCAGATGCGTTCACGCACGGCAGTCCCCACCTTGCTTAGATGGCTGGGAGACGAAAAGACGACGAAAGACACATTCCTCCGTGAGTGCATCCTTTACGCGCTTGGCCAGATCGGCGACAAGCGCGCGGCGCAGGCCGTGAAATCCTTCGAAACCCACGCTGAAGAGTGGACCCGGTTTTTCGCCAGGGAAGCCGGCGCCCGCATCGCCGGCCGGCCGGACAATGTCACACCACGCTGGTCCAAGCCGAGGATGAATCTGATTTCGGTCAATCTGACCGAGATGTACGGCAAAATGGTCGAGGAGGTTTTCCATGGCACCATCATGGAGACTCGCGACAAAGCGCTGACCGGGGAGTTGATCAATGATGGCCTGGTTTTCGACGACAATGGCGAGCCTCTGTATGACGTCGCCCTTCTGTGGTTCGTGGAACTGTATCGAAGTTCGCCGCTCTTGATGTGGCGCCTCCACCACTACGCCCGGCGCGGGGGGCAGGTGATCCTCGACGGGCAGTACCTGTTTTGGATCTACCGGGAATATGAAATGATCGGCGAAGGGGACGCGGCAATACGGGGCAAGCTGAAGAGGGAGTATCGCTATCAGCGGGGTCCATGGGATGAGTTGTATCCTGAGAAACTCGAAAAGAACCCCGCTTTCCCACCGCTCGACGATCACGTGCCGATGTTCAAGGATTTCTTCTATGGCTATCGTCGGATCGGGCGCGGGGGCTGTTTGATGATGTCGGGGAGCGACCACACATTAGACGTTGCCATCAAGAATATCGCTCCCATCCGGCCGGTGCCGTACTGGACCATTCCCAATGCGAATGCATTGCAGCAGGATATCTTCACCTGGCTCCGCGACGGTCCCGAGCACCGGGAAGCGTCCGTGGGGTGGCGAAATGAATCGCTCAAGCCGCAGCCGTTTTTCGCCGGCGCCACCGCCAAGGTGGTCGCATCGTTTATCCAACATCAGAGATCCACGACGCCCGTCGTGCCCGAGATGAAGCTGTTTGCGCCCGACGGCAAGCAAGTCGGCGCGGTCACGGGTGAGAGCCTCTCGGGCAGGACTGGCGAATGGAAGCTGCTGGATCTGGCGATGGACCTGCCGATCCTGACGCTTCCGGACCCGAATTACCGGCTGGAGATTTCCGCGCGTGACGCAAGCGGTAAGGTCCTGCACCGCATGGATCGGTTGGTCGAGGTGCGCGGGCGTTTCGAGATAGCCATGGAGGGATGGCCGGCCATGATCGCCGGCGAGGCCCTCGTTCCGGCGAAGGTGCAGATCAAGGACGGGTCAACCGGCCCACACCCGCCCTTGCAGGCGCGTCTGCGGCTGGTGAACGATGATTTCAACCGGGTCTACCGGATATGGCAGGCGCCGTGGAACGGCCAGGATGACATCGCGCTTGATATGCTTCTCCCGGGCACCTTGCCGGCGGCACAGTACAGCCTGCGCGCCGACCTGGTCGACGAGAAGGATCAAATCTACGGCCGTCTCGTCAAACCGCTGGCCCGCCAGGCGATTTACGAGCAGCGCCGCATCTTCCAGTGGTCCGAATGGATACAGGCGGGGATGGGGGCGATCGCCGATAGCCTTCACAAAGTCGGGATCAACACGACGGCCGGTAACGGATGGTTCATCTCATATCCCGGTGTTCCGTACGAGTGGTGTTATGACACTACCGACGTCTTCGTCCAACCCGAACGCCCGGGCGATCACTATCTCAGCGCCGTGGCCAAGAGCAAGAAGCCACAGAGCGATCCGTATCGCTTTGAGCGACCCGCCCTTCAGGTTGTCGACCAACCCCACGGCCGGACGGAGCACTACATCAACTGGGGTACGGATGCCCGCAAGGTGTCGCGCGATATGATCGAAGAAATCGGGATGCAGGACCTTTCATGGGGCTATAACTACATGCTCCAGTTGGAGTACATGTTGCAGGGGTTCGCGAAGAACATCAACAATCTCAACCAGCAACAAGGCTCCGACATTCTGTCGTGGGAGGAGCTGCCCTTTGCCAGGTTCAAGACCGGTTTCGGCATGACGGCTGAGGATAAGGGATGGGTCTTCTACTCGCAGCGCAGCGCGACGATCCATACCCGCAGCCTGGCGGTACGCGAGCGTAATCCTTACATACGCGTGGAAGCCGGCCAGAACAACTTCGACTGGCACTACGACGGTTTGCACACCCGATTCTACGATGGCAACATCCTCCTGCCTGCCGTCACGCTGTTAAGGGAGATTCCGAGCCATCCCCGTGCGGCGAAGACCTGGCTGATGGACTTCAAGAATGACTACACCTACTCAGGTCAGGCACGCAAGATATGGGCTTCGATCGCCGGCAATGGGCGCCACATCACCCTCTTTCAATCGGGCGGTCACTTCCCGGCAAACGGCGCATGGTGGTGGGGGCTGACCTCTCTCAGCAACGCCATTCACAGCGTCCGCCCGTACGAACCGATCCTCATCGACACGCGCAACCGGATTTCCCCCGACATCGTCGCCTACGGACCTGGCGGCAAGAACCCCGTGCCGGTGAACGAGATGCTGCTGGCCCTGGGCATCGTGCCCGACGTTGTCCAGAACGGATCCTATATGGCTCGTATCGAAGGGGAGAAGGACGTCGCAAAGTACCGGATCATCCTGGATGGAAACAACAAAGACATCAGGCCGGAACAGGTCGCCGCCATCCGCCGTGCCGTCGAGAACGGTGCCGTCCTCATCTCGACGCCCAGGGGGAGTCCGGCCATCGCCGCCGAATTCGGTGTGGAGGTGCGGGCCGGGGAAAAGAACGACGTCGTCAAACGTGTTGACCTGAACCCGTTGGCCAGGCTGCTGCCGGGCGTCCGCGACGCCTGGCTGTATGGCAAACTCGGTTCGTCCGCGGGCGTGACGGCGAAGGGCGGGTTGACCGCCGCCGACGGGCTGATCTTCGGCCAGGTCGGCAAGGGGCTTTTCATTCGTGTCAATGTTGAGAGCGAATTCTGCGGGTTGGCCGGTCGGTCAGGTGACGATTCGCCGTGGGATTACGAGGGGTGGACACAGTTCTGGCTCGCCGTGCTCGAACGCCAGGGGCTGGCGCAGGACGTCTTTCGCGTCGTCGACAGCGCTGGACGCACGGATCGGCGAGCCGTCTGTCGGATTCTCGACACCGATGACGGATCGCAGCGCTATCTCCTGATGCAGGTCGACCGCGTTCTCGAGGGCTCGCTCTCGAACTGGGATATTGACGCCCGCGTAAAGCAGGCCGTGGCCCGATTCGCGCCGGATAAGCCGGTCACGTTCAAAGCCGGCATGGCGCCGATCACCCTCAAATTCAAGAGTCCGGATGCGATGGAGGGACAGGTTTGGATCCGTCGCAAGGTGAGCACCGCCCCCGGGAAGCCTGAATACACGCTTCGGTTTTCCATGAAGCGCGACGGCAAGGACTACGATCCGCCGGGCATCTGGGGCAAGCCGGGGGGCGCCAGGCTGCGCGCCGAGGTTCCGGCCGATGGGTACGTATGGGAGGCTGCAGGCCCCAGCTATGAATTGTTCGGCGGAAGCGACTACGAACTGACCTTCGAGCCGGGCGAGCGTGAGGTCGAGGTTGACCGGATCGTCGTCCTGCCGTCAATCGTGACTGCGCGCATCGTCATCGCCGACCCACGCATCGTCGCCCTCTACGACGTGCGCGACGATCGCAGTTACCCGGTTGTCGAAACCAAGGGCCAACGCCATGTTGACGTTTCCTGCCATGCCGGCGTCGGCGTCGTGCTTGGTTTGGTCGAGGCGCCTGCCGGCAAATTCGTCGCGCGCATTGCCAGCCCCGAGGTGGGCCGCGGCGGATCGCTTCGCGTCGATTGCGAGCTGCAGGGGCCTGACGGCAAGCCCCTGGCCCGGAGCGCGACCCTGTGCGGCACGCTGCGGCGCGGAGCCAAGAAAGAACCGGTTCCGAACTCGTTCCAGCACCAGCTGCTCGAAGGAGGGAAGGGGACCTTCGAGTATTGGATCATGGCCAACGAGTCCGAAGGCCCGGCCACGCTCGAGGTGTTGAATATGGCCAACGGTCAACGCGTTGAACTGCCTCTGACCATCCGCGACGTCGGCGGCAACCGGAATCCGCTTGGCATCGGATGGACCGCGAAACTGGACGAGCGTCCGAAGCAACACATTCTCCACGTCGATCCGCTGCCGGATCTGCGCGTTCCCGATATCGGCATCGTCGATCTGGCAGGCACGTTCACCACTGGTGGCGATGAACCGCTGAAACTCGAACTCTGTTCGGCTATTCCCGATAACTGCTTCCCCGGGGGCAAGGCCTCGTGCCAGTTCACCGCTGCGCCGGGCACGGCGACGCGTTTTTCAGTGCCGGTTATCATCGCCCGCAGGACCGCGCGCCAGATCCAGCGCCGCGACCTGACCATTCCCGTCTGGCTCAAGACCCCCGACGGCACGGTCGTCGCTCGTCAGAACGTGCGCCTGCTGACCAACCCTTGGGATGTCGCACCGCCCGTTATCAACGGGTTGATCGACGGCTCCGCCTTGCTGATCGTGACCAACGCGA
>VGWI01000085.1 GCA_016873655.1 Lentisphaerota bacterium | reverse complement strand
CGCAACCGCCAACGACTCAAGACCGACATACTCTTCCATTTCGGCGGCCTCAACATGGACCCGCTTGCCGCTCAATGAAAAATCCCCCCACAAACCCGGAAGCGCCCAACAAGGGCAAGAAGCGACGTGGCCATGCGCAGCATGGAACGGGCAAGACGGGAAGCGAGAAGGCGGCTGACAGGCTTGGTGCACGGACTGGCCTTGCCGCTGCTGCCAGGCAAGCCCCGCTGGGGGCGGGGTGAACTCGCAGGGGGCGGGGAGAGGCAGTATGCCTGCATCGCCTGCCTGACGCGGGAGAGCGGACTGGCCATGCCGCATGGACCGGTCTGGAGCACGTGGGTATAGATCATCGTGGTTTTTACGTCGCTGTGCCCGAGAAGCTCTTGAACCGTGCGAATGTCGGCGCCTGACTCAAGCATGTGGGTGGCGAATGAGTTTCATTTACCCGCCGGTCCATGGCTCAATGCCCCTTTTCTTATTAGGA
This sequence comes from Lentisphaerota bacterium, assembly GCA_016873655.1. Taxonomy (GTDB): domain Bacteria; phylum Verrucomicrobiota; class Kiritimatiellia; order UBA8416; family VGWI01; genus VGWI01. Next base: position 9,229 of record VGWI01000085.1, on the reverse strand, counting down.
ACGATAGTTCGCGGCGTGGCCGGATGCAAGGGGAATTCCGACGAAAGACGACTTGGAAAGGCGGGCTGGCCAGGGCGGGCAGATTGTGCGGTGGGCTTTGGCGGTGACCTGATGCGCGCCTTTACGCGTCGCCTCCAGGTTGATGTTGGGGCTCCATGTCTTCTCCCTCCAAATCGAAATCGCTATCGGGATCGGGATCGGCCCCGTAGACCTCGTGCTCTTCTTGAACCTGGTATCCTCTTCCACCCAGACGGCTGAGCATCGCCGCCATACGATCAAGCTCGTCCTTGCGAGTCCGGCTTTCGGTCTTGTCCAACGCCTTGCCGACAATCAGGACATCCTGAATGGCGGCGCACTCCAGTGCCGAGCCCCGGGCGATCTCGAAATACCGACGCCGGTCCGCGTCGGCGGTCTTGCCGTTGCCTTCGGCAATGTTCAGCGGGATCGATTGGCTGGCCCGAAGCCATTGGTCCCGCGCGGGACGGTGAACGCCGTTCAGTCCCTCGGCCTTCTCGTACACCCAGGCGACGTAGCCGATCGCCAGACGGTAAACGTCAAGTCTCTCGTGGCCCAGCGTCATGATGTGCCGATCCCGATCCCGATCCCGATTTCGATTTCGATCGCCCCAACCCACGGCCCGGCGCGAATGCAGAGCGCGGAGCCGGTCAGCGTTTGACCTTGAAAGCCATGTCGCGGACGAGGGGCGGAACATCAACCACAAGCCAGCCGTTCTCGGGCTCAACAACGGTCCGACTGACGACCGAACCCTGAAGCGTGTCCCAGAACTCCACCGTCAGCGGGCCCGGTTCCGGATCCATTCCGCCGATCGCAAGCCTCAAGGCCGTAAGCGTCGGATCCCCCCGCGGATTGACGTCCGGGAAGCTGCTGGTCCTCGCGATCCAGCCGTACGCCCGGTCAGGCCCCCTCATGCACCATACGGCGGTTCCGCGCGGCATCACGTCGCCATCGCGCAATCGGACACCCTCGTATTCGCCGCCCTCGCCGCCGGCATCGTAGACCGCTGAACATGTTCTCAACGCGGTTCCCCGCCTGTCCTCCCCTTCCATGAAACGGGCAAGCGCGGCAAACCGCGGATACAGGTTCTCCTCCTCAATCACATGCCACCACCAGAGCATCGGCGTGCCGCCCAGGTCCATGCACACGGAAGCCCACAGCGCGGCGTGCAGTGTGTCCTCAATGTGACGGAGCCCGTGCGCCCGCGCCGACCCGCCGAACTCGGTTATCAACACCGGCTTGCCGAACGGACGATTGAAATCGGCCGTGCTGCGCATCAGCTCGACTATGTAAAGCGGGTCGTCGCTCCCGTGGTAGGCGTCAACCGGGGCCAGGTCCATCTCCGCCAGAGCCACGATGGCCGTGTTCTGCATAAGGTAGTCGCCAGAGTAGTGGGTGGATACCATGTGCTTGTTGACGTCCATCTCCTTGATCACTCCGCCCATGAGCCGGTGCCAGTCCAACACCTCCGGCGTCTTGTAGAATTCGCCCGACCTGCCGGTCAGGTTCAGCTCGCTCCAGAGCTCCCACGCGAATATCTCGGGCGAATGGCCCCAGCGGGCAACCATGTACCGCATGAGGTTCCGGAAAGAGTCGAGCGCGCGCGGATCGGTGAAGTAGTCCTCCGGGTTGTCGAGAAACCCGCCGCATTCCACGTTGAACGGGTTGTAGCTCCATTCCTTGTCGCTGCGCGTACTGAACTTGCCGTGGTTGTGGACAACAAGGTTGATCCGTATGCCGTTCTTTCGCGCCTCCTCAATCACCCGGTCCAGTTCCCATGCGTTCATCATGTTGTACTGGCCGACACCGTGATACCCGCGCCACTTCTGCGACCACTCCAGCCCCAGCGACCAGGCGGCAGTCCACACCTCGGCGAAGTTCTCCCCGTTCTCCGCCATGACCCTGAACCGGCGCGCGTAGGTGGAACTGCCCTCTTCCCATCGTTTCATCCACGGGAACTGCTGGTCATGCCGCACGTCGTACGGCGATCTTATGTTATGGCCTATCGGAAAGTAGCCGTTCCCGTCGTCAAACTCAAAGTATCGCGGGTCGGCGCGCGACACTCTCACAAAGCCGGGACTGCGGGCGGCGATTGCGTCGAACCGGCCAGGCCCCCATTCCGCCCTGCCGAACGCGTCACGCACGGTTATCCTGTACTCGTGCCGGCCGGCCGCCAGCGGCGCGTAGCGGAACCGCCAGCACGGCCTGCCTTCGGGCAGCAGCTCCTCCCGCCCGCCTTCCATGTCGCGGTAGTAGTCCTGCGAGTAGAAAGCGGCGATGCTGTGCCTTCTCCCCCCGGGAGCGGTGATCTGCGCCTCCACGCTGACCTGGGAAGGGTCGAACGGGTTTGCATAGCGGTCCGGAATCTCGAACGCAGCTTCGAACTTCTCGTACACGGACACTTCCGTCGATAACGCCCTGACGTTCCGGATGTATGGGTTTCCGACATCGCCGCGCAGACGCAACACCGGGGTCTTGACCGTCACCTGCGCCGGACCCGATCCGCCGCCGAAGAAGCGGACACCCACTTCGGAAGGATCAGTCAGCACCCGCGCATGCCATGCGCCGTGATGCCCGCGGCTCTCCCACCCGACGGCATGCGGAGACAGGTCCACCTTCACCCTCATCTCCCTGCCGGGAGCAGGCCGCTCCGGCAGAAGGATCTGGTACCAGAAGTGATCCCAATCCTTTACGTATACAAGGGTCTGAACACCTTCTCCGCCCGGGTCTCCACCCACAAGAACCGTGAACTCAAGGCTGTCCGCGCCGAACCATGCCCTGTCAGGCGCTATAAACCTGAACGTCGTGCCGGACGGCAGCACAAGAGGAACTTCCAGCGACTCCGCCGGCGCGGCGCCCGCCGCCGAGACCCGCAGCGGCATGACGGACACGGCCCGCGCCTCGGGCAGGAGCCCGGCGCAAAGCACAGGCGCCAGGAAACGCAGGAAGAACAGCGAGACAAACCGCCGGGCCGCGGAAGCGCTCATTTGCGGGACACCGCGAGATATCCGCGCACGTAGTCGGCAACCCCGTCTTCAATAGAAGTGAAAGGCGCGCTGTAACCGGCTCCGCGGAGACGGTCGGTCTCCGCGCAGGTGTGATACTGGTACTTGTCCCGGATCACCTCCGGCATGTCCGTAAACCGTATCCGCGGAGGCACGCCCATCGCGTCGAAAACCGCCCGCGCCAGGTCCAGCCACGTGCGCGCGGCGCCGGTGCCGCAGTTGTAGATGCCGCCGACCCCGGGATTGTCGTGGAAATGCAGAGCCACGTTCACGGCGTCACGCACGAACACGAAGTCGCGCTCCTGCTCGCCGTCGCGCCAGCCCGGCCTGTGGGAACGGAACAGGGTTATCTCGCCGGCCTCAAGAACCTGCGCGTATGCCTTGTTCACGACCGAGCGCATGTCGCCCTTGTGGTCTTCGCGCGGACCGTACACGTTGAAGTACTTCAAACCCGCCACTTCCCCGAGCAGCCCCTGTTCAACGACCCACATGTCGAACCGCTGCTTGGACAGCCCGTAAAGGTTCAGCGGGCGCAGCGTGGGGATAAGCCGGGGATCATCAGAGTAGCCGTTCGAGCCGTCGCCGTATGTCGCGGCGCTGGACGCGTATATGAAGCGAGTCCCGTTCCCCCGGCACCAGCGGCACAGGTCCATGCTGTACTGCGTGTTGTTGTCCATCAGGTACGCTTCGTTCGTCTCGGTGGTCGAACTGCAGGCGCCAAGGTGAAAGACCGTGTCGGCCCGGTCGGCCGCCCCGGCGAGGACACGCCGCCGGAACTCGTCCTTGTCCTCGAACGACCTGAACTCCAGTCCGGCGATGTTGCGCCGCTTCGCCTCGTGGTTCAGCCTGTCAACGATGACGATGTTCTTCTCGCCCCTCGAATTGAGGGCTGCCACGAGGTTGGACCCTATAAATCCGGCGCCTCCGGTGACGATGAAACGCCCGCTCACTTCGAACCGCCTTCCCCGCCGGCATCGAGAACGCGGATGCGCTCTATGATGTCGGTTGTCGAACGCCCGATCGTCAGCGGCGCCAGAACCACCCGGCCGCCGGCCGCCTCCACAACTTCACGGCCGCTGACGTAGTGCCGCCAGTCCTCACCCTTGACGAGCACCTGCGGGAGAATCCGCCCGATCAACGCCGCGGGTTCCTTCTCGTCAAACAGCACGACGTAATCAACAGACTCCAGTCCGGCCAGCACAAGCGCGCGGTCCGCCTCCGGCACGATCGGCCGCGAGGCGCCCTTGTTGAGCCTGACCGACGCGTCTGAGTTGAGCCCCACGAGCAGCGCATCGCCCTGCGCCCGCGCGAAGGCGAGGTACTCGATGTGCCCGCGGTGGAGAAGATCGAAACAACCGTTGGTGAAGACGAGTTCACGCCCGGCCGCCGCCAGCCTCGCGCGCTCGGCCACCATCTCTTCCGCAGTCTTGATCTTGGTGTTCGGATGTCTCAAGTGCTGTTCCCCGGAGCGCGGAGATTATCTTCCGGCGCCGCAAGGCGTCAAGCAGGCCGCCGCCTCTGGCGCAGGGCCTCGAACAATACAACCGCCCCGGCAACCGCCGCGTTGAGTGAATCAAGCCTGCCGGACTGCGGAATCCGCACCCGCACATCGCACAGGTCGCGGACAAGCGGCTGAAGGCCATCGCCCTCGCTGCCGACAACGATGCCGAGCGGGCCGGTCAGGGCGGCTTCGGTGTAGATCTCCGCGCCGGGCCCGCAGTCAAGCGCGGCAAACCTCATGCCCGTTTCCCGAAGTCGCCTTATGACCTCGGCTATGTTCGCGACTTCCGCCACGGGCACGTGCTCCGCCGCGCCGGCGGAGGCCCTGACCGCGGCCGGTGTTACCCCGCAGGCGCGCCGCCGGGGCAGGACAACCGCGCTGACGCCGGCTGTCTCGGCTGTCCTTAGAAGGGATCCGAGGTTCTGCGGGTCCTGCAGGTGATCCAGCACCAGCAGCAGCGGCTCGCCCCCGGCACGGCCAAGCTCCTCTAGCGCGGCCAGATCGAGCACGGGCAGGCTCGATACCTCCGCGGCAACGCCCTGGTGGTGCGCCGACCCGGCAAGCCGATCCAGCGTGACCGGGTCAACATGCCGCACCTTGGCGCCGGCCTCTTTCGCTCTCGCCTCGATCTCGGCGAGAGCGCCGCCCCGGCCACGATCGCTTACATAGATGGAATGAACCTTGCGGCGGCCGGCGGCAAACATCTCCTTCACCGGTTGCCGTCCGCAAATGATTTCCCGCTGCTCGCCTGCCTGTTCGGTTCCGCGTCGTTCTTTCATGATCCGCCTTGCCCGGCCTTTAGCACTCCTTCGCCCCGGACCGATCCGCCGATCCGGACGAAACGTTCGACCTCGCCGGCCATGACCGCCGGGCGCCCGTCGCGCCCAATCGCCATCGTCCCGCCGGTCGCTATACCGTAACCGTCATCGCCCTCGCGGCAAAGCATCAAGAGCGCCTTCAGTTCCGCCCAGTCGTCGTCTTCACCATGCGTATCGCACAGTATCGGGGCAAACCCGAGACACTCGAACTTCTCCGCCGTGGTCTCGTCGGCCGGATCGCGCCAGCGTACCCATGCCCGGCAAAGCATTATGCTCCCGGCGGAGAGCCCGATGAAGGGAATCCCGCGCTGATGCAGCTCCCGGAGCGTACCTGCCATGCCGCTCGCGCTCAACTCCAGCATTCCGGATTCCACGTCGCCTCCGCTGACGAACACCGCGCCGGCGGACGTCACCGCACGCCGTGCGGCGGCCGGGGCCGCGTTCCGCCCGCACAACGGCGCGGGCGCCACCCGGCCGGCTCCGGCATCAAGCAGCATGCCGGTCACCCATTCGCGGAAACGCGGGCTGTCGCCGTTCGCGGCGCCTATGTAGGCAACAGGCGCGCCCTTCAGCCCGGCGGTCCGGACTATCATCCGCAGCGCGTCCGCCACAGCCCGCCTGTCGCCGCCGGGACCGCCGGCAAGCAGGAAGACAGCGCCGCGCCCACCGACGGGACTATGCAGAGAACACCTCCGGATCAATCCGTATCATCGGCCGGGCCAGACGGTACTTCCCCGACGGCTCGGGCCTTATGGCCGCAACTGTAACCACCCGCACCTCGGCAAGCCGGCCGTAGAGGCGCTTCATGGCCGCCGTCGCGGCCCGCTCCAGTTCCCCCGCCGACGCGGACCCGTCCGGAACGATTCGCAGGGCAAAAGCGGATGCCGCGGTCTGCTCGACGCAGTAGGTCAGCACGCCGCTCAGCGCGCCGATCTCCGCATCCACGGCGCCGACGGTGAGAGGACGCCCGGCCACCGAGAGAGTAACGTCGCGCCCGCGCCCCTCCATGGATTCGGCTATGATGCCGCGGCTTCTTCCGCAGGGGCACGACTGCGTTTCCGGAAGTCGGATCAAGTCGCCGAGGTCGAACCTGAGTATCTGGAACCAGGGGTTCCCGAAGGGTGTGACGACTATGCTGCCCAACATCGGCCCGCCAAAGCGCTCCTGCCATGGTCTGAAATCCACCCTGCAACATGCGGTGTTCTGGTGGAACCGGCCGGCTTCGCATTGGATGAAGACATATCCCGCCTCCGTTGACCCGTGCGAACTGCAGACCGGCGAGTCGAACATCCGCCTGATCCAGCGCATGTGCGCCCGCGACGGGAAGGAATAGGTCAGAACGACTATCTCCGGCCTGTGAACCGCAATCCCCAGCCTGTTCAGCCCGAACGAGAGAGCCGCGAGGTACGGCGGATCGCCCTCGACAACGGCAGGCCGGTACTCGTTGATCTCGTCCGCCATCCTGCGCAATTCGTCGTCATCCCATGCGGCCACGTCGGGATGCTCGTTGACGAAAAGCAGCCTGCCCAGCGTCCTCATGCGCCGGCTCAGACGCTTTCCCGGTTCGCGTGGCGGCCCCACGCAACGCGGAGAAGCAACAACCACCTCGCGATGCGCGCCGGTCGCGACCCTGGCCGCATGGCCGTTGAGCTGCCATGATCTCCGCTCCGACTCGTCCCACCAGCCCTGGTGCCAAAGGAGGGTAACGCGGTCCTCGGTCGTGCCGCTCGTGTGGACAAGCGATACCTCGCCCGACTTCAGACCGCCGTCAAGGTCAAGCTCACCCGGCACGAACCCGTGCGGGAAGTGCGCCCGTATGTCGCTCTTGGCGATGGTGGGCAGAACCCGATAGCGCTCGGATACGTCGTGCGCCGGGCCCGGGTCGTGCGCCCGCCACCCTCTGTAGGCCGGAAGTTCACGAAGACTGCGTTCAAGAACGGCCCTGCTCCGTTCCTGGTACTCCGGCGGGAAACGGAAATGCGAGTGCTGGCTCTTTGCGCCCGCCGGCGGCGGCCCCGATCCAGAATGGCTGCTGTCAGGCATCGGCGCCCTGTTGACGGGTCGATCTCATTCCCTTCCTCTGGAATTAACATAAACCTGCTGAGCGGCAATATATCTTTCCCGTGCTGCCGGATTGCCCGGGTTTGCAACATACTCCGCTCGCAACCGCTCCAGCTCGACCCTCGCCGCCTAGCGGGTGTCCGCGCTACGCCTCCGGCCGTATTCGTCCTGGGCCGTCCCGGCAAGATCCTCAATGGCGGGCGCCGTGCCGGCCTGGTACACCAGCACGCCGTCGCCATCAAACACGGTGACGAGTATCCCGTAGAACTCGTCGCCGGTGCTGTGCTTCGACGAGCTGTAGTAACTCGAATAGCGGTATGTCACTTCCGAGACCGAGACCGGAGGAAAGTCAACGGTTATGAGATCCGTCCCGAGCCGCGGAATAACCAGCGACTCCGCCGCGATCTGCCTGGGACTCACCTTGCCGGACTTGACGGCGCTGGGGGTCACGAAGTACTGAACAAGCACGGTCGCTTTGTCAACCGGGCTCTCAGAGCTCCGCGCGCGCATCTCCAGACGGACATTCGTTTCTTCCGACGTGTTGCGGACGCTGGAAGAGTAGTAGTAGCTTGACTGGGTGTCGCGTCCGCCGGTGCCTTTCGATCCCAGGAGCGCGTTCACACTCGCCTTGCCTGCGAGCCTCATCAGGCGCGTCGGGCGCAACGAAGCGCGTTTCAGGTGCACATCCGCCGCCGGGGCGCGCGTTCCCACATACACCTTGAAACGATCATCCTTTATCTGCGGCGCTTCCGTGGCCGCCGCAACCGGCTGCGCCGGCGCTGAAGCGGAAGGCTGTGTCGCGGCGGCGGGCCGCCTGGCGGCATCGAACATCGCAACGCTGAACTCGGCAGCCTTCACGTCGGGGCTCTCCTTTACCGCCTTCATTTCCTCGTCGCACGCAAGCGCCTCGCTTATCTTGCCCCTGACGGTGAAATCGCGCTTCATGGCGTCAAGCCGCGCAACGTACTGTTCGGTGTAGTTCAGCGTCTGCCTTGCGGCCGATGCCGAAATCTGGGCGGCGTATTCGATAAACTTCTGCTGCTCCGCGGCAAGAACCGCGCAGGAGGATTTGTCCTTCTCCTCCGGCAGTCCGCCGCCATCCTTAAGCCGGTCCGTCTCGTCCTTTATCGCCACGAGCGCATCGAGATCGCCAGCCTTCTGCCGCGCATCTCTCAGGCGAGCAAGATGCCCGTGATACCTGGCAGGCAGGGCAGACTGGGCCGCCTCGAGATCGGCAACCACCTTCGCAACCGCGTCGAGGTATACCTTCCGGACAGCGAGCAGCTCCTGCGGCTCGGCCAGACATAAAGCGGCGCAGAACGCCGCGAGTATGACTGCTATTGACCTGCGCCGACCTGTCATCAACCATCCCCCGCGCCGAACCGGCGGCTATTTCGTCGTGTCGCCCGAAGGCGCGATCCCCAGCGTTATCATCCTCGCATCGCCGGTGTCTGAAATGACGATATTGACCGTCGTTCCACCCATCGAGTAGGCAAGCATGGCGCTCTCGCCCATGGCGATTGCGCCTTCTTCTTTCCATCCATTCGCCTTCATTTCACGCTTGTAGTAGTCGGTGATGGCCTGGAGAGAGTCGGGCGACTGAAGCGTCACCCCCATTGCATCTTCAGCCACAACGCTGTGAACAACTGAAGAACCCGGGTACTGAGGAACGTTGGCCGGGAAGCCGGGCGGCAACTTGCCGCCTCGCGGCCCGGCAACGGTGACAGTCCCGTCAGGTGTCCGGATCCGCGCGCCTTCGCCGTCACTGTCCATTTCGACGCTCCCGCCGCTTAACGCGCGCACCGCGGCGTCCCGCGCCGCGCTCCCCT
>VGWI01000084.1 GCA_016873655.1 Lentisphaerota bacterium | reverse complement strand
CGTTGCGGGCAGGGCGCTCGCCAGTAAGTTTTGCCGCCGGTACAGGCAGGATCATGTGGGGTCTGGCGGCGCGGCGGCCTCATCGCGACGGGAAGGCTGCCGCGGGAGATGCTACGCTTCCTGCGCCTGCCATGGCCAAGAAAGAGGTCGCGGCTGCCGCGTTGGACGCTGCGGCTCGACAATTCGCAGAGCTTCCGAGTCCCAAAGAACTCAACGCCATGACTTGCGAACTGAAGGCCGCCGTAGATGATCTGCAAAAGGCGGGCATCCGTACCGTTTTCTTCGAGATGCCCCTCCACCAGCGCCTCTTCACCTCCGGCAGAGCCAATGCAATCAGGGCGGCGCTGCATGAGACCCTGCCTCCGTCCGAATACACATACATTGATTCTCCGGACTGCTCTTCTGTCGGTGTAACGGACGGCATTCACCTGGACGGACCGAGCAGCCATCGTTTCACGGCGCAACTTGTGAAGGCTCTGAAGAATCTGCGTGACGGTGTCGACAGCAGTCGGCCGGCGAAGGCATTGAGATGAACAAGCGCATACTTGTTCTGCAGCCGCCAAGTCCGCCGGGGCTGAGTATCATGCGGGATATCATCGGCGGTTACGGCGCCGCTTTCCCCTCCAAGCGCGCGGACTACGGCCATGACGACTGGGTGCGGCCCGAGCCGAATATGGTGCTCTTCTACACCGCCGCGGTGTGCGAACAAGGCGGGCGGGAGGTCCACTTCCTCGACGCCCAGGCGGAATTCCTGAACCTCGACCAGACCGCCGGACGGGTCGCCGCGGTCCGTCCCGACGTTGTGGTCAGCATCGTCAGCTTGCCCTCGGTGAAGGGCGACCTTGCCGTGCTCGCGCGGCTGAAAGCGCAATCGCCGGGGCTGACCGTGGTTGCGATCGGCATCACGTGCAAGGCGCTGCCGGAGCTGGTGCTCAAGGACGGCGTGGTTGACTACGCCGTGCAGGGCGCGCCGGAGTACGTGGTCCCCGATCTGGTGCGCGCTCTGGAGGAGGGGAGCCGGGCTGAGAGAGTCCCTGGCCTTGCGCTGCGCCGGGTTCCTCAAGAGCACGCTGACGCGTGTGCGCCGTCCGGAGATTCCTCGGCTTCGCTTCGCTCCGCTCGGAATGACATGGGCAGGCGTGTCATCCCGAGCGAAGTCGAGGGATCTCCCGCAGGGGGAACCACGTCGCCATGTCTTCAAACCGGAGCGATGCGACGTCACGGGGACGTGTTCAGGACCTCCGCCATGCCGCCGGTAGTGACCGACCTCGACGCCTTGCCCTATCCCGCTTACCACCTGGCGCGCATGGACCTGTACTGGCACCACCTGTTCGGACGCGAGACGCGCTACATCGTGATGCTCGCGTCCAAGGGCTGTCCCTACGGCTGCTACTACTGCCCCTATCCGTTCGGCTTCGGCGACACGTTCGTGTTCCGCGATCCCGTCAAGGTGGCCGATGAGATTCAGCACGTGTGCGAAAAGTACGGCGTGCGGGCCATTGTTTTCCGGGACCAGGTCTTCACCGCCTCGCCCTCGCGCGTGCACAGGCTGTGCGACGAAATCATCCGGCGCGGGCTGCGCCTCCGCTGGCTGTGCGAGACCCGCTTCGAAAACATCACGCCGGACCTGCTGCGGAAGATGAAGGCGGCGGGCTGCATCCGCATCAACTACGGCATCGAGAGCGGCGATCCCGAGATCTTCTCCGCGGTCGGCAAGGCCCTCGCGCGCGAGCCGCTGGAGCAGGTCCTGGAGCGCATTGCGCTGACCGAGCGCTGCGGCATCTACGCGCACGTCTTCATCCTGCTCGGGCTGTACGGCGAGAATCGCGCCTCGATCCGTAAAACCATGGACATGGTGCGCCGGGTGAAGAGCACCACCATCGGCGTGACTATTGCCACGCCCTACCCGGGAACCGCGTTCTTCGACGAGGCCAAGGCCAAGGGCATGCTGCTGACGGAGGACTGGTCGCGGTTCACGTCGTACGATCCCGTGATCCGGACCGAGGAGCTGTCGGCGGAAGACCTGCTCAAAGCGCGGGACGAGATGCACCGCATTCATCGGCGCGCAGTGCGCTGGAAGCGCATGCGGCAGCTGATCGCGCTGAATCTGCGGCGGTTGCGGGACGGGACGCTCTGGAGGCATGTGGCGTACAGACTGCGAAAGCAAACGACAGGCCACAGATGAGAAAGAGATGAGTAATCGAGTGACGAGTAACGAGTGACGAGTAGTGAGAGAAGCCCGGAGGATAGAAGTGGGCGTGATCGGGTTGAGTGACCGTGAAGGGAAGCTTTCCCGGCATTCGTCACTCGTCACTCGTCACTCGTCACTCGTCACTCGACTGGTCGTCACTCGTCACTTCTCCTGAAACATGAGCAAAGAGCAAGGAGCCCCGCGCCTTATGAAAAGCAAGAGCCTTGTCCTCAACCTCGCCGTCGCCGCGGTCGCGACAGTCGTCGTGATGACGCTGCTTTTCCTGCTGCCCTTCCATCGCAACATCACGGGCTTCTTCCGTTTCGGTTCGGCGCGACCGGCGTCACCTCTGCTGGATGACCGCCAGATCATCAAGCTTGACCGGCAGGACGGCTATGACGGCTGCATGTTTCTGGCGATCGCGCTGGACCCGCTGCTTCGGCACGAAGGCACGGTTGCCGCTCTGGACTATCCGAAATACCGCTATCGGCGCATCCTCTTTCCGGCCATCGGCTATCTTGCCGGATTGGGCAGCCCGGCCTGCATCCCCTACGCCATGGTGGCGGTCAACGCCCTGTGCGTGGTCGCGCTGGTCTGGTTCGTCCACCTCGGCCTCGGAGCGCCGCCACGGGAACGCGATCCCGGGCTGCTGCCGCCGCTGGCGCTGGCGATTCCAGGCGTGTGGATGGTCGTTTCGCTGACCACTTCGGACCTTCTGGGCAGCGTGATGTTCACGGGCGCTCTGTGCGCGTGGAGGTACGGGCGCAATGCCTTGACGGCGCTCGGACTGTGCCTCGCCACGCTGACGCGCGACACCTACTTCGCCCTCATTGCCGCATTTGCCCTTGTCGCCCTGGCGCAGCGCAACTGGCGGCTGTTACCGCACCTGGCCTGGGCCGCGGCCTTGCCCGTGGCCTGGAACTTGTTTGCGATGCACAGGGCGCCGCAGGGAGACCTGCTGCTGGGCCGCATGTTCGGTCCGCCGTTCGGCGGGTTGCTGCACAAGATCCGCATCCTGTGGACGGAGCCGTTCTCGGCCCGGAACGCGTTCGAGGCGTTCTCCCTCTTCCAGATCGCCGCGACGATCCTGTTGCTGTTGGGAGCGTGCCTGATCGAATGGCGGCGCCACGGCGCGCTGTTGATCCTGGCGGGGCCCACCGTTGCCATGCTGGCGTTGGTGACGATGAAGCAGTGGAACTACTACGTCCACTACGTGCGCATCACGATGGACCTTCAGATCCTGCTGCTTCTGACGTGCGGCAGTCCGTATTTCCGCGGCGAAAAGCTGGCTCTTTTCGGCCTGCTGGGTCTCGGTTCGCTCGTCTATATCGCCAAGTACGCAACACTGTGATCGCGGAGCCCGCTTGCTTCCGCGCAGCCGAGACGGTATCATAAAAGGGTGTCTGCAAGCCTATATCTCTGCGCGCATGCCTTAGCCTACGTCGGTCCCGGCGCCGGTTTCGCCTTCCTCGGGTCGTTTCTCGTCCTGCTTGTGGCCCTCGTTCTGGCGGTCCTCTCGGTGCTGCTTCTGCCGCTGCGGATCGCTGTTGCGGCTCTCACCGGTCGCGCCGGCGTGCTTGGGGCGGGCGGTTCAAAGCGCGTTGTCATCGTGGGGCTGGACGGCCTCGATCCGGGCTATCTGCGGGGAATGATGGCCGACGGGACGGCGCGCAATCTCGCTTCTCTGGCGGAGGCTGGCGTGTTTTCAGACCTGCGGACAACATGTCCGGCGATCTCGCCGGTGGCCTGGTCTTCGTTCGCAACCGGGGTGAACCCGGGCAAGCACAACATCTTCGACTTTCTGGGCCGCGATCTGCGCACCTGCATTCCCGAGCTTTCATCGTGCCGGATCAGGACGGCCCGCCGATCCGGACTGCTGCGTCGGGCGAGGGCCGAAATATCGCTTCTGCGCGGCAGCCAGCCGTTCTGGAAGGTCCTGGGCGACAAAGGGGTCTTCAGCACGGTTCTGCGGGTGCCGATCACCTTTCCGCCGGAGAAATTCCGCGGGCTTTCCCTGGCGGGCATGTGCGTGCCCGATCTGCGGGGAACGCAGGGCAGTTTCACGCTGTACGAAGAAGCCGGCACGCGCGGAGAAGCCGTGGAGACCAGGGAAGGGCCGGAAGGAGGGAGCGGAGTGTGCGTCCCTGTCGCGCTGAGGAACGGTCGCATGTCGTCCCGGTTGTCAGGTCCGGCGGTCGGCGCGCGCGCAATGGACGCACCGTTCTCCGTGAGGCTGGATAGCGACCGTCGGGGGGCTCGGCTGCGGGTCGGCGGAGAGACCGTGCGCCTGCGCGTGGGCGAGTACTCTCCATGGATGCGTGTCAAGTTCCGCCGCGGTCTGCGCACCGCCGCCGGCATCTGCCGATTTCTCCTCGTATCGGCCGATCCGGTCTTCCGGCTCTACGTCACGCCCATCAACATTGATCCGGAGCGGCCGGCCATGCCCCTGTCCCATCCGCCTTACTATTCGGCCTATCTCGCCAAGCTTCACGGACCGTTCGCGACGCTCGGCCTTGCCGAAGATACCTGGGGTCTGAGCTCCGGAGCCCTCGACGACGCTTCCTTCCTGCGCCAGACCATCGATATTCACGAGGAACGCAGGCGGATGTTCTTCGATGCCCTGCGGCGTACGCGGCGCGGCATGTGCTGCTGCGTATTCGACATGCTGGACCGCGTGCAGCACATGTTCTACCGCGACATGGACGAGGAGCATCCGGCGCACCGCCCTTCGTCCGGCGCTGCCGGCGACCCGGTCAGGGAAGCCTATCGCAGGGCGGACGAACTGGTTGGCGATGTCATGAAGGAGCTGCGCAAGGGGGATCTGCTCGTTGTTCTGTCCGACCACGGTTTCGGGACGTTCCGGTGCGGCGTCAACCTGAACCGCTGGCTTGAGGAATGCGGATGGCTGAAGACCAGGCCGGACGCGTCCGGCGAGGACTGTCTCAGGGACGTGGATTGGGAACGAACCAAAGCATACAGCTTCGGCCTGGCCGGGATCTACCTGAACCGCAAGGGGCGCGAGCGGCGCGGCGTCGTGGACGAAGAGGAAGCGCTCAGTCTCAAACGGGAGATCGCGCGCGGGCTGCTTGATCTCAGGGACGCTCAAACGAACGAGCCGGTGGTTAGCCGCGTGTACGACAGCCGGGAGACCTACAGCGGTCCGTACCGCGATGCCGGCCCCGATCTGGTCGTCGGGTTCCTGCGCGGCTACCGCATTTCGTGGGAGACGGCGCGCGGACGCGTTGCCGGAGATGTGTTGACCCGGAACGCCAAGCCGTGGAGCGGCGACCATTGCATGGACCCGGCGCTGGTGCCGGGAGTGCTTCTCAGCAATCGCAAACTGGACCTCACCCGCGGAACGCCCCATATCATGGATATCGCCCCAACGGTGCTGGGTTTCTTCGGCATTTCCAGGCCGGCCTACATGGACGGCTTGCTGCTGGCCATCGAGGAGGCGGCGGCATGACCGGATCGACCGGCAACAACGGAGGCTTGAGCCGGCGTCGTTTCATGGGAATGGCCGGCGCCGGGCTGGCGGCGAGCGGCATGAGCTTTCCGTACATCGGCCGCCCTAAGGCGGCGGGCAAGTCCGTGGTCATCCTGGGCATTGACGGCTTGGACCCGCTGCTGTTGCGGCGGTTCATCGCGGAGGGCCGCATGCCCCACGCCCAACGGCTGGCGGCGGAAGGGTGCCTGGCCAGGTGCGGGACAAGCAGTCCGCCGCAGAGCCCGGTCGCATGGTCGGACTTCATCGCCGGAACCGATCCCGGCGGGCACGGGATATTCGACTTTATTCACCGCGATCCCGCGACGCTGCTGCCCTACCTGTCCACGTCGCGCGTGAAGCCGGCCTCGCGCAACCTGCCGCTCGGAAGATTGCGGATACCGCTCGCTCCCAGCCGCGTGAGCAACCTGCGCCGTGGCGACGCCTTCTGGCCCATTCTGGAACGGCACGGCGTTGAATGCACGGTCCTGCGCATGCCGGCCAACTTCCCGCCGACGCCGGGGGACTCGCGGACACTGTCGGGGCTTGGAACGCCGGACATCCACGGCAGCTATGGCGTTTTCACCCTGTACACGGATCGCGGCGGAGAGCAGAGCAGGAACGTCCCCGGCGGACGCATCGAACGGGTTGCCGTCACCGACAACGCCGCGCATTGCAGCCTGATAGGCCCCGCCAACAGCCTCGATGCCGGGGCCGCCCCGATGCTCGTTCCGTTCGACGTGCTGGTTGACCCGGACCGTCCGATCGCGCTCGTTCGCCTTCAGAACGCGCAGTTCATTCTCAAGGAACGCGAGTGGAGCGACTGGATCAGGGTCAGGTTCGCCATGCTTCCGCACCTTGCCGAGACGCGCGGGATATGCCGGTTCTTTCTCCGGAAGGCCAGGCGCGACTTTGAGCTCTACGTGTCTCCCGTCAACATGGATCCCACCGATCCGGCGCTGCCGATCTCAACGCCACCAGGCTATGCCCGCGAGCTGGCCGGCCGGATCGGGCTGTTCTACACCCAGGGCATGCCGCCCGACATCAGCGCCCTGTCGGCCGGAGCGCTGAGCGACGACGAATACCGCGAGCAGGCCACTTATGTCCTGGGAGAGGAATTGCGCACGTTCGAAGCGGAATTCGGACGATTCAGGCATGGCCTGTTCTTCTGCTACTTCGGAAGCCTGGACCTGAACTCGCACGCGTTCTGGCGCACCATGGACAGGCAGCATCCGCTGCATTCCGACGAATTGGACAGGCGGCACGGCGATTTCATCCCCTGGCTCTATGAGCGGATGGACGGTGTGATCGGCGCCGCGGCCGCGAGGATCGGGAGACGCGACACCCTTATCGTCGTGTCGGATCACGGATTTGCCGCTTTCAGGCGGCAGCTCAATCTGAATTCGTGGCTGGCCGACAACGGATACACGGCGCTTTCCGGCGCGGCGGAGCGCGGGTCCGTCGGCTACTTCAATGACGTGAACTGGGGGCGGACCAGGGCGTACGCTCTGGGAATAAACGGGCTGTACATCAACCTGAGGGGCCGCGAACCCGATGGGACGGTGGGGCCGGGAGCGGAGAAGGAAGCGCTGGAACGGGAACTGGCCGCCCGCCTGACGGCCTTGCGCGATCCCGTCAACGGCATGGCGCCGGTCTCGAACGTCTATCGTGCCTCGGAGATCTACCACGGCCCGTACGCTGACGCCGCTCCCGACCTGATTGTGGGTTACGGCGACGGGTACCGCGCCTCATGGGATACGGCGTTGGGACGCTATCCGCGCGACGTGCTGCTCGACAACCGGGACCCGTGGAGCGGCGACCACGCCACGGACGCCGCGCGGATGGCCGGAGTCTTGATGTCAAACCGAAGGCTCAGGACGGAATCGCCACGCCTGTCCGACATGGCGCCGACCGTTCTGCGGGAGTTCGGAGTCGATGCGCCGAAGAGCATGACCGGGCGTCCCGTTCTGCAGGGGTGATTGACCAAGCCGGAGCCATGCGGCAACTGAATCGTCCCGGCTGACAACGGCCGGACAGGGAGAAAGCTCATGTTTGGACCATCGGTGCGACTGGACAAGGCGCTGGCCGAGCGGCTGGAACAGGCGGCGGCGGCCAGGGGATACGCAACCATGCATGAATTCGTCAGGCATGTGCTGGAAGAAGCCGTGCGTGACAGCGAAGAGACGCAATCCGAGGACGAAGTGCGCCATCGGCTCAAGGGGCTTGGCTATCTGGAGTAGGATGGAGCAGGTCAATTCCATTCTGAATGCCGCGGCGAGCCTGCTGCTCCATCCCCTGCGCGATCTCAATCCCTGGGCGGGCATGGCGGCGATCTCTCTGGTGGAAGCGGCCCTGATGCTGCTTCTGTTCAAGGTCTTTTCCAACCAGCGCGCGCTCCGGCGGGCCAAGAACAGGATGATGGGACGCCTGCTGGAGATGGTTCTCTTTCAGGATGTCGTCGTTACGCTCGGCTCGCTGGGCCGGCTTCTGGCTGCCGACGCGGCCTATCTGGCCAGGATGATCCCGCCCATGGCGGCTGCCGCGCTGCCCGTGAGTCTTCTGCTCGTGCAAGTGTCCGCCTGGTTCGGCGCGCGCCCGTTGCGGGCGGGCGAGACGGCGGTCGTTGCGGCGCGGCTGCGGCCCGATCTGCCGGTCATGGAGCAGACCCTGGCCGTCCGGGCATCCGGCGGTCTCATCGTCGAGACCGATTCCGTTCGCGCGCCTGCGCTCAATGAGGTCGGCTGGCGGATACGGTGCTCCGGCGAAGAACCCGCCTGGGTCGAAGTCTTGGTCAACGGCGTGGCATCCAGGAAGCTGGTGGCCGCGGGGGCGGGACTGGTCCCGATATCCGATCTTCGGCCGCGGCCGGGTCTGTGGAGCGAGATCGGACATCCCGTCGAGAAACGGCTGCCGCCCGAAGGCCCGCTCGTTGGCCTCGAGATCAGGCATCCGCGGCGGGAGTTCCCCGTCGGCGGCATGCGCCTGCACTGGTTGTCCGCGCATATCGGCCTTGTGCTGCTTCTTGGCGCGGCGCTGATGAAGCCGTTTCGTGTTGTTCTGTAGGAGAACTAAGTGTCTCAGGCTGACGGAAGCGGGGCTGGAATACAGGCGCCTCCGCCGGGCGACCGGCCCGCGGAGAGGCCGATTGCGGGGGCGGTTGATTTCATCACTGTTGTCTCCGGCCTGCCGCGGTCCGGCACGTCCATGATGATGCAGGTTCTGGAGGCGGGAGGGATGCCGGCGCTCATGGACGGCGTGCGGGAGGCGGACGAAGACAATCCGCGCGGATATTACGAGACCGAGGGCGTGAAACGGCTCAAGTCCGACGCTTCCTGGCTCGATCAGGCCGCGGGACGGGTCATCAAGGTCGTCTCGATGCTGCTGTACGACCTGCCGCCCGGCCGCGACTACCGCGTCGTCTTCCTTCTGCGCCGCATGGAAGAGATACTGGCGTCGCAGGCGGCCATGCTGCGCCGGCGCGGACAACCTCAGGGCCCGGACGATTCGGAGATGGCCGGGCACTACGAAAGGCATCTGTCGCGTGTGCGCGCATGGTTGAGCGGGCAGAACCGCATGCGCGTGCTCTACTGCGACTACAACGCGGTGCTGGCCGAGCCCGCGCGCGAGCTGGCGGCCGTGCGTGAATTCCTGGGCGGTTCCCTGGACATGGCGGCCATGCTGAGGGCTGTCGACCCGCGGCTCTACCGGCAGAGAGGAGCGCAATGAATCCGCGAAGAATCGTCAACGTGTTCTCCGTGTTTCTGGCCGTCGGCAGCGTCGTTGCGCTCTTCCTTTGCGCTCGGACGGTTTCCGCCGAACGGTATCTCGGCAGCGGAGTGCCCGGACTAGTGCTGTTCGAGCTGCGCTCCCATCTCTCGGTCGCGCTGCTCGCCGCCCTTGCTCTCGCCGCGCTGCTTGAGACACTCCTGTGGGCCGGTCGGATTACCGCCGGTCGCGGCGGCTGCCCTTGCGAAGCGGCGGAGAGGTCGTTTGCCGTTGTCTTCCTGTCGGGCGCGATCGCGTTCGCCGCGGTCGGGTGGTCCGCCAACCGATACCTGCTTCCGGCCAAGCTCAGTCCGATCAGCCTGCTGTCTGACGCCGTGCTTCTGGCCTGCGTCGCGGCGGCCGGGTGGCTGT
>VGWI01000083.1 GCA_016873655.1 Lentisphaerota bacterium | reverse complement strand
ATGTCGCGATGTTGCGACGTACCAGGCTCGGCCGGAAAGCCAACACCACCACGGCCAGCAAAATCGTCGTGCGCAGCGCCGTCAGTCCCCAACGATGCCCGGACGCAATCCCGCGCGACTGGCGCCGGTACAGTCCTACGCCCAGCGCCAGCACAATCGGCAGAGCCAGCAGCAACCACCACGGCGAGATCGCGGATGCGAAACGCAGTGCATATTCGGTTGTTCTGAGTGGCTGCATCACACAAACCGCAATCCCATTAACATCTCCCCTACACCGAAAAGCAGCACGCCGAGCATGACCCAGGCGTAATGCTCGTCGCCGCGTCTGCCCTCATCGAGCGCGCTTCGCAACGCTTCGCCCGACGTGACCTCGGTCCATCTCAGGCGTTCGGCTAAACCGGCCTTCAATTCGGTCGACATGGGCGTCAGGTCCGAATCCACGCGGTCGCCCTGCACGCCGAACCAGATCTTTTCGCGTGCATCGTCGCGCAAAACCAGCAGTGAGGCCGGTCCGGTTCGATCACCGCCCGCGGCAACCGTCACCAGTGTCCCCTCCCGGCGCGGAGACAGCGTTGCCGCCACCGGCTCATGACCGTCACTCTGAAACTGGACGGCGATCGGGGGCGTATCGCCAGCGGCCAGGTAGCGTACCGGTTCATGCCTGGCCACACGTCTCGGATACTGCCCCGCGCCGGCCGCCTCGGCAAACAGGTGCAGCAGGAATGGGTAAACCGTCTCGCGGACCAGCAGGTTGTTGTCGCGCGAATTCAGGCCGGCGGCCAGCAGCAGTACGCCGCCGCGTTCGAAACGCAGACGCCAGGCATAGACCGAACCGTCGAGAAAACGCGCCAGTGCGCGCGCATCCGGGTGCGGCTGACCAAAGGCAGCCCACGCGTAGAAACGCACCACGCTGATGTCACCGTCGCTCTGCTCGGCAAAACCGCGCAAGGCCGGCAGATCAAAACCGGACGGGCTCAACCCGCGATATACCTCGCCGCCAACCTGTTCCCGGTGCACGCTCACCGGCACCGCCGGCAACAGACCTGCTTCACCGAGCTCATCCCGCCACACCGCCAGGTCAACCGCGTCATCAGCGGCAAGGATCAGCCCCCCGCCCTGCATAACGTACTCTTGCAGCTTTTTGGTTAAAGCCGGCGTAAGCGCACGTCCGCCGTCCAGCACCACCGCATCGTACGCGGCCAGATCCCGAACATCCACCTCCGGTTCTTCGAAATCCGTGACCTGCAAAGGCGGCGTCTGCTCATCGCCTGCCAGCACCCTGGCCGCGAGCTCCAGCAGGCCGGCCGCCGACTCGAATTTGCCTGTTCGCTCCGCGTCCCGCAGCACCAGCACTGACACCGACTCGTGCACGTCCACGCCCACGGACATGGCATTGTCGAAAGCCAGCACGTCATCGCTCAGACGCGCCGTGACAAGGTGCGACCCCAATTCCTTCAAGCGCAAGTCGAACCGCACCTGGACCGTTTGCCCGGGTGGTAACGAAACCCGTTCCGAACCCACAATAGCGCCATCGACCAGGAACGAGATCTCGGCATCGCGGACTGATTCGTCACTGAAATTGCGTACGCGCGCATAGACGGGAAAGAACTGTCCCCGCACAACGCGCTCATGCCCGGCCTCCAGCTCCGTTACGGCCAGGTTCTGCCGATCACTGAGCGTGGGGCGAATCCAGAAGATGCGCGTATTCGCATCCACGGAGGCGCCAACCGCTTCCGCACCGCGCCAGCTCGTGGCCTGGTCGTCGGAAAAAATGTAGATCTCGCGCGGCTGTCCGGCCTCGTGGGCAAGGACCGTCTTGAGGCCCGACGCGAGCGACACGGCCGTCTCCTCGATCTTGAGTCGCTCCAGGACCGCCAGACTGTCCGCCGGATCCTGCACAACCTGTCGATCCACAACCCAACCCGGCCGGCTGCCCAGCACGTACATCGACCATTTCTCGCCACGTCCCCAGCGCGCCACCAGCTCACGCAGCGCGTTGCGCACAACCTTATCGCCCGCCTCATCGCCGCGGCCGGCCAGCATGCTGTAAGACTGGTCCACCAATACAACGCGCAGCAGTTCGCCGTCGCTCGACTGCATCTGCGCCCGCTTCGCCAGCGGCCGGGCGAACGCCGTCACCAATGCCATGACCACAAGCGCGCGCAAAGCCAACAAGACGATCTGGTCCCAATAGAGTTTCTTGCGCCGCCGCGCGAGGGCACGTTCCAGAATGTAGTCCGCGCCCCAGGATACACGCCTGGCGCGGAACCGCATCAGGTAGTACACGATTATCGGGATCGCACCCAGCACGAGAAAGAACATCAGGCCGGGGTATACGAAACTCATGCGCCGGCCCTGCCTTCCGCCCTCAAGGCCAGGTACTCTCCCAACGCCTTCTCCACGGGATCAACGCTGCGCAGTGAAATCAGGTGCACGTCGTACTTGCGCGCCCATGAGCGCCATTCCTCCATAAACGCCCGATACTCTTCCAGGTAGAATCTTTTCAGCGGCACGGTATCCACGCGATGACGCACTCCCGCCCGTTCAAGCGAATCAAACTGCATCCAGCGATTGAACGGGAACGACTCCGCATCCGGGTCCCGAATTTGAAACACCATAACCTCATGACCGCGTGCCTGCAGCTTGCGAATATCGCGGCGCACGGACTCTGGATCGAACATCAGGTCCGACACGATCGCAACGATGCCGCGACGTGACACCCGCTCGAGCACCGCCCGTAACGATGTGTCCAACGCATCGGCCGCTCTCGCGCGCGCCGAGGCCAGAGCCTGCAGAATGCGGACCATTTGCGCCTGCGTCGATGAGGAGGGCAGCCACAGGGTGCTGTCCGTATTGGTCATCACCATGCCGATCGAATCGCGCTGCAGTACCACCAGGTATGCCAGGCTCGCGGCTATGTGCGCCGTCTGCCGCCACACACTGACACCACCCGAGGTCTGTTTCAGGCTGGCGCTGCTGTCGACCACCAGTTGAACCGCCAGAGCCGTATCTTCGATATAGCGCTTGATGTAATACTGATCGTGCCGGGCCGACACTTTCCAGTCGACGTGCTTGATGGGATCACCGGGCATGTACTGCTTATGGTGATCAAACTCCGTGCTGACGCCCTTGCGACGGCTCACGTGCGCGCCATGCAGCAGTCCCTCAGCCGTCTTGCGGGCAAAGATCTCGAGATGCCGCAACGCATCCCGCGTCTCCACCGGCAGCACGCTGTCAAAGGTCAGCTCCGTTGTGTCCTGGTCTGCCATAGGGTTGCGGTGGTCAGGGGGTTTTGAAAAGTGAAAACAGAAGCCCCCTACTTCCCGCCCGGAGCCGGAATCTCTTTGAGGAGGCGAACGACGACGGAATCGGAGTCGATGCCTTCGGCGACCGCGGCGTAGTTGACGAGCACGCGGTGCCTCAGCACCGGCGCCGCCACGGCACGGATGTCGTCCACCGTGATATGCACACGCCCGTTGAAAAAGGCGTGGGCTTTGGCGCCAAGGATCAGGTTCTGACAGGCGCGCGGACCGGCGCCCCAGGAGACCCATTCCCTGGCGTAGGGCAAACAATAGTCCTTGCCCACCCGGGTGGCCTGGACAAGCCTCACGACATACTCATATAAATCCTCGCGCACCAAGACTTCCCGAAGAACAGCCTGGTACTTGATAATGTCCGCGCCGGTAATGACCTTATTGGGCGGATTGTGGTAGTTCGTGGTCGTGCGCCGCAACACCTCGATCTCATCGGCGGTCTCAGGGTAGTCCACCACGATCTTGTACATGAACCGGTCGAGCTGGGCCTCGGGCAGATTGTACGTGCCCTCCTGCTCGATGGGGTTCTGCGTGGCCAGCACAAAGAACGGCAGCTCCAACTTGTACTTCTCGTTGCCGATCGAGACCTGCTTCTCCTGCATCGCTTCAAGCAGCGCCGCCTGGGTCTTGGGCGGCGTGCGGTTGATTTCGTCTGCCAGGACCATGTTGGCGAAGATCGGGCCACGCACAAAAACGAATCCGCGTCTGCCGGTCTCCGCGTTCTCCTGAATGATCTCCGTCCCGGTAATATCAGAAGGCATCAGGTCGGGCGTGAACTGCACGCGCCGGAAGCTGATGCCGATCACTTCAGAAATCGTGGACACCAGCAGTGTCTTGGCCAGCCCCGGCACCCCCATCAACAACGCGTGGTTCTGGCAGAAAATGCACTGCAGTGTCAGGTCAACCAGTTCGTCCTGCCCCACGATCACCTTGTGGATCTCACGCCTAACATCGGCAATCATCACACCGAATTCCTCGGCAACCGATGGCCCAATTTTTGGGTTTGTCATCGTTTCCTACTCCCCTTTAACGTCCGTTCCCAACACATACAGTCCGTTAAACACCGTGCCGGCGATCAACACGTTGTCAGGCAGCACCGCAAGACAGATCAACGGGCCGGAATCCTTGAGCGAGCCATGCCACGCCTCTCCATCCCTGTACTGCACCCCCCCGCCCTGCGGGTCCGTCGACCACACTCGCCCGTCACCGGACACCTTCACTAACTCAATACGCTCATTCTTCAGCAGGTGGTCCCACCTCGTTCCATCATACACCCACAGCCCATTGCTGTTCGTCGCGACCCATATCCGGCCTTCCTTATCCTCGGCCAGGCCGAGAACCACCGACTCCATGCTGCCGAGATGGCACCGCGGCTTGTCCATTCCCGAAACCATCATCACGCCACTGCCGTCGGTGCCAAGCCAACACGCCCCTTTCGAGTCCGTCAGCATGCTCGTCACGCTGACACCCGGCACATGATGCCTGACATTCGCCAGATCCTTTGCCGGATCGACTTCGAGCACGCCGTTACTCTGCAGCAGGACCCACACCGTCCCCTTCAGTCCGAGTTGAAGACTTTCAACGCGGTGTGCCTTGAACGCTTCAATGGGCTTCCACTCATGGCCATCGAGCTGCATCAGTTGCGCCTCATCCGTTTTCGGGTCGCGCACAAGCGCCCACAAGGCATGGCCAACGGGCAGAATCGAAACAACAACAGACCCTTTCAGCGCCTCCGTCGTGCTCTCGCCTTTGACAAGCAACGCGCCCTTGTCATGGCCAATCCAGATGCCGCCATCCCGGTCTTCAGTCACATCCCACACACTCAAACCCTTCGACGCAACCAACGGCCGCAATACGCCGCCGCACAGTTCCACCGCGCCGGCAGCCGTGCCAATCCAGACCTGCCCGGGCTCAGCGCCCTGCTTGACAAAATGTATCTCGTTGTTCGGCAACAGCGGCTGAGTTTCGTGCGAAACGTGCTGCCAGGACTCCCCTGCCCGCGCCGCCGAAACCATGCCGATCGAGAACACTCCGCAGCAGACATAGGCAACCAGTTGGCCACACATCGTTTTTCTCCCCGGAATAATCGAATGCCGACTCCCCATCTTCGGCAACCAGCCTACGCCTTCGACTTCCTCTTTCGCGCCGCGCCCGTCGTTTTCTTCGTACCGAGGGGCGTCTCGCGCCGCAGACGGCGGCGCGCCGCGGGAATGGCCGACGCATACTGCGGCAACCACCTCGCCTGAGCCACAAGCATTTCGTCCACCATCTGCGAGATCTCCGCGGTCGTGCAGACCGCGCCCGTCAGCGGGTCCATCATCGCCGCCTGTTTGAGCAGGTCTACATCCGCATGCACGGCGGCCTCAACCGCCAGACGCTGGACAGTGATGGACGCGTTGCATACCGCCGCACAGCCAAGAGGCAAATCTCCGACCCGCGGAATGCTGATCCCATTGCGGTCGATGTAGCCTGGAACCTCAACAATCGCATCTTCAGGCAGGTTCGTAATGCAATGGTGATTGACGACGTTGAAGTGGCCCCGATAGGTTCTGCCCGTCTCCAGAGCCTCGATAATATGGCTGCAGTGCTCATGACTGCGCCCTTCACCGGTCACCAATGTCCGGGGTGCCTCTTTCAGCATTTTCGGGAAGGCCGCCTTGAACCAATCGCGATTATCCGAGCATTCCCGGAGGTACCCGCCGGTCTCGCCGTTGATCCAGTGGTCCATCAGGATCCATTTCTTGATGTCCAGGGTACGCTTTCGATACCAGGGCAGGTATTCCGACAGGTGCCCGTTGGATTCAGTGCTGTAGTAACCGAACCGACGCAACACATCGATCCTGACTTTCTCAGACTTACTATAGTACGGATGAGCCTCAAACCCTGGAAGCAGACGATCGGTCCAATCCTGGCCGTCGTATATGACCTGGATATACCAGGTTTGATGGTTGATGCCGGCGCAGATAATGTCGACATCCTCCAGTGACAGCTTCTTGTACGACTTCGATCCCGGCTTTTTCTTGCCGTTGATCAAGAGCTCTATCACGTTCTTGATCTGGATGTGTCCCCCATGAACGCCGTGGCACAGGCCAATGGTCGGCACGCCGCCGTAGAGGTTGGCAGCCCACGTGTTCATGGCATTGGGGTTCGCGTAGTTCAGGAAGATGGCATCCGGACGGGCTACATCCCGGATGTCTTTGCAGAATTCAAGAATGGCCGCAATGTTGCGCTGGCCATACATGATCCCGCCGATGCAGAGCGTGTCGCCGACACACTGGTCCACGCCATACTTCAGAGGAATGTCGATGTCCGTCTTGAATGCGTCGAGGCCACCGATACGGGTCATGTTGATCACATAGTCGGCATCCTTGAGCGCTTTGCGGCGATCCATCGTGCTAGTGACCGTCGCCGCCAACCGGTTCGCCTCAATGTCTCTTTTCGTGAGCCGCGTCACCATATCCAGGTTGCGCTCGTTAATGTCGGTCAGGGCAAACTCAGTATCCCGGAGCTCGGGAACCCGCAGAATGTCACTCATGATCGTACGCGCAAACGTAAGGCTTCCAGCACCGATGATCGTCACTTTCATTCTGTCCTTTTCCCTCCTCAGATTACCTGCTCACTCGAAATTCAATTCACCGAAAGACAAAGGGTCGTGGAAATCCAGACGCGGAACGGGTGCCCATGACGCCCAGTGTGGGTGTGACGTCGCGTCGCCGCATTTGTAGAAGTTGCCGCGCCAGGTGTCACCCGCGGATGGCGCGTCGCCGCCGAGATACGAGCAGATGAGGGCGAAGGGGATCGAAAGCTGTATCGTCCAGTTGGTGGGTGTTTCGATCTCCGGGCTGACAACGCTGGGAAGAGAATGGCGGATGCCCACCGCTTTGCCATCGCCCGCCGTGACCGGGGTGAAATCGGCGAACCCCCCGGGCTTGCGGGTCCAGTCGCGGATGGCGCTGATATGCGCCGTGCCGCCTGCGTTGATCTCGAAGTTCATGTATCCGCCGTCATCGCGGGGGCGTACAAAGAACTCCACACAACTGTCCCGGCAGACTGGGCCATTGAACTCGGTCTCAACGCTGCGCACGTAACGGTCCTGAACATCGAACCACAGGTGAATGCTGTCTCTGCTCCAGCACAGGCGTACGGCGGTAACGGGTCTGTGCGGCGTACTCTCCGGACGGAAGTTCTCGATGTGCGCCGTCGTTGCCGTGGCCCACACAGGATCATCCGCGTCGCCGTTGAGGGGTGGAGGCGCGGGAACTTGTCGAATGGAAACTCGGGACATGGTTGGCACGGATACTCCTAACCTTCGTGGTTCACGTCTCCCCCGGAGGACATGGCGAGACCTCCCGCATGCGGGACGATCAGGCGGTCGTGGAAAGGCTCGGTGCTCAGTGAACCCAGTTTGATCCGGGATTTGTCCCTGGGGATGGGGCCGGGGGCCGATTTCTTCTCCCACGCCCTGGCATACTCCCAGAAACCGTCAGGATCGGCTTCGGCCGCCATGGCCACAACTTTCATCGCCCGGGGCAGCTGCCTGCAGGCGGAATGGTGATACAGCCCCGGGTTTGCGCCGTTTCGGAACGCGCCCGCGTAACTTCGCAGCCCGGAAAGAATCCGCGCGGCAATCTCACGATCGCCGGTCAGATCATAGGCTTCCGCCAGTCGGTGCCCATGTTTCGCCGCCGCCAGAATGAAATCGTGAAGCTCCCTGGAAGGGAAAAGGCGCAGGGCAGGCAGAAACATCTGGGAATCGTTGCAGGAAACCGCGAACGTCTCCCCCTCGACCTCTGCCTCGTCGCCACGCGGGCCGCGGGTAAACACGTTGGCGGGTATTAACCCGGGCGTGCGCACTGTGCGCAAGAACCAGTTGAACGAGCGTTCGGCCGGTGTGCCGTACTTCTCGTGCCACGTCAACTGGTACGCCTCCATCAGAATGGCAACGGGAATGATGAATTCCCGCGAAATCGAGGCGAAGCAGGTAACGATGCCGCAGGGCTCCAGCTTGTTGTCCGCCAGCCCGTCCGCCGCCTCAAGCACAACGTCGCGCAGCCGGCGGTTTCCCGTGATGTAGTAGTCCGTGGCGATCCCGCCGACGTTCGAATGCGAGCGGTTGAGCGCGTTCGCCCAGACATGGGGTCCGTGGTAGTGGATGCAGCCGACATTCTCCTCATGACCCGGAAAGGCATGCACGAAACTGGTATCGGCAGTCGCCCGTGACGCGAGCTGGGCCCAGCGCAAGTCGCACCGGCGGCCGCTGCGCAGAAACTGGCCCCAGGTCCATTCCACGCTATCAGCAGCCTCGTTGCCAAACGGTCCCACGTAGCGCAGCGCTTTCTCTGGCTCAGCACTGTTGATGTAGAGATTGAACACCGCATCCGGGCCGCTTGGCGGATGGGCGTTGATCATGTGCCCGTACATGAACATGCCGTACCGGCGACAACGTTCGATGGGCCGGACATGGATCCACTCATGAAACGCAGTCAGATCCCGATCGAGTTCGGCAAACTCCGGGTGGCCCGCGGGCAGGAACCGTCCGAAAACATCCGTGCCGCAGAGATAACCCGGATCGACGATCCCCACCAAGGGCTCCTGCACAGCCGCACCGAACGCGGCAGCATCGCCGTTGGACACTGGCCCCGCCGCAAAACGCAGCACCACCTCGGTGGTCTTGGCGGCGCCGATCCCGGTGAAGCTGCCGAGAAAATCGTTGTAGCTCTTGGGCCGCCCGGGAGCGAGCCGCTCCATCACGTCTTCCACCCAGCGCACATCGTCGGTGCTGCCGATATTGAACGTGCGCAGCGCCAGCGGCCCGTCCGGATTCGCGGCCAGCAGACGCTTGACCTCCTCTTCGTCGCGTGTGCCGTGGAAATTGACCGGGGTGCCCTCGAACGGAGTCATAAAGCTCAGCGGTTTCGGGGCATCCTCCGGCCAGACCCCGATATCCAGAACATCGCGCCCGATCCGGAACCCCTTCGGATATTCCTGCCAGAAATCGCGCACACCGGCAACCACGCTCGACTGCGCGCCGCTGAGCGAAGCCCATCCTGCTGCCTTCTCGCCCGTGCCGGCCGACTCGCCGTCCCGCTTCGCGCTGTAACGCAGATCGTCCGTCTGCACAATCGACAGAGCATCGAATGCCCCATCCGCACAGATCGGCGTGCCCGCCCCACCCACCGCGGCGGTAGCATCGTCACCTGGACGCATGAACACCTTCAGGCCGATACCGGCAAGCTCGATCCGCATCGGATCCTGATCGAAAACAAATGTATGAAAGATGCGCAGGTCCGCCTTGCCGGCGTAGAGGTGTATGCGCAACTTGTAGGGACAGAAACGCAGGCCGGTCTCCGACATGAGGTGTCCGGTCACCAGCAGACACACGCGCAAGGGTCCCTGCTCTTCAATCACGATTCTGGGTTCGGGACAGATGCCCAGCGATGTGTAGAGATTGCCACGCTGATCCTTCATGTAGAGCAGCAACCCCGGGCCATGCATCACCTCGCGCCAGGCCTTCCCGGCCTTGACCTCGCAGCCAAGGAAAGGCGAGTCCGTTTCCCAGCGGCGCTTGCGCCCGTAATCCTTGCGCAGCCTGAGCCGCAGAACACCGGTATCGACCGTCAGGATGCCGTTGGATTCGGCGGTGGTCACAGCGTGTTCCGGGGCGGCCGGTTCACCCTTGTCGGCAAGCTCAAGGTAGACCGTCTCCCCGTCGACGGCTGGGTCGGCCTGCATGTCGGCCAACAGCCATTTGACGTCCCGAAGATCCGGTTTCCAGGTGGCCATCACGGAGGTCTGAAGAGGGATCTCCCGGCCATCCGCCCGCACCGCACGAAGACGTGAGCCGGCGGGAAATGCCCCCTCCGCAAAGGGAACCCCAAAGCTCAGCGGCTC
>VGWI01000082.1 GCA_016873655.1 Lentisphaerota bacterium | reverse complement strand
GCACCCGGACAAACAACGTCGGCACTCTCGAGGAGGATTTCAGCTATGCCGACGGCTCGACTCAACGGCGGGTATGGACGATAACCCGCCACGATGCGACAACGTACACCGGCACGGCAGGCGATGTCGTGGGCACCGCCATGGGCAAGGCGTCCGGAAACGCGCTGAACTGGAGCTACACGCTCGCGCTTCCGGTTGAAGGAAAGGTCTACAACGTCCGCTTCGACGACTGGATGTTCCTTATGGATGACGAGGTGATGCTGAACAGGGCGGTAATGAGCAAGTGGGGCATACGCCTCGGCGAAGTGACACTGGCTTTCCGAAAACTGGGCGGATGACCGGGCCCGGAACGCAGAAGGAGAACACGCCATTCAGACTCCGGCAAGAATAGCAGTCATAGGCGCGGGAGCAGCCGGCCTGGTTGCGGCACACCTCCTGCAACGACGTCACCGGGTGGTTCTCTTCGAGAAGAACGACTGCGCCGGAGGCCACGCACACACGGTAACGGTTCCGTCCGGACCCGATGCCGGCACCGCCGTAGACACGGGGTTCATCGTGATGAACCACCGCAACTACCCTCTGTTTTCAAGGCTGCTCGATCAGTTGGGCGTCGAACTCAAGGACAGCTCCATGTCCTTCGCTTACTGGGACCAGAACACCGGTCTCCAGTACGACGGCAGCGGACTCGGCGGGCTCTTCGCCCAGCGCCGCAACCTGTTGCGCCCGTCGCACTACCGGATGGTGGGCGACATATTCCGCTTCTTTCGCGAAGCGGATCGCGACCTCCGCACCGGCTCGCTGCGTAACCGCACCCTGGGCGAGTACCTCGAAAAAGGCCGCTACTCGGACGTATTCGTCAGACACCACCTCGTGCCCATGTCCGCCGCAATATGGTCAACGCCGGATGAGCAGATGCTCGAATTCCCGGCGGAGTCGTTCGTCCAGTTCTTTCATAACCACGGACTCCTGACCGTCAACGACCGGCCGTTGTGGCGGACCGTGAAGGGAGGAAGCCGCTCGTACGTGGACAGGATACTTCAGGACTTCCGCGGCCAGGTCCGCCTTTCCTCACCTGTGTCATCGGTCGTTCGCATCCCCCCGCACGTCGCAGTGGCATGCCCGGGCAGCGCCCCGGAAGAGTTCGACGCCGCAGTCATCGCCGTCCACGCAGACGAAGCCCTTGCGCTGCTCGCCGACCCGTCCGCCGAGGAGAGCCGCCTTCTCGGGCCTTGGCGGTATCAGCCGAACGACACGGTACTCCATTCTGATGCCTCGGCCATGCCGCCGCTCACCAGAATATGGTCGTCATGGAACTACGTGCGCGAGCAGGGCTCAGCCCCTTCCGCACCAGCGGCATTGACCTACTGGATGAACCGGCTGCAGGGCCTCGATACCCGGTCACCCCTGTTTGTCTCCCTTAACCTGCGCCGGCAACCGGCCCCATCATCAACGATCATGCGCGCCACCTACACGCACCCGACCTACTCCTCGGCGGCGCTTTCGGCGCAAACGGAACTGCAAAGCCTGAACGG
This sequence comes from Lentisphaerota bacterium, assembly GCA_016873655.1. Taxonomy (GTDB): domain Bacteria; phylum Verrucomicrobiota; class Kiritimatiellia; order UBA8416; family VGWI01; genus VGWI01. Next base: position 9,114 of record VGWI01000082.1, on the reverse strand, counting down.
CCGCCGGAACACGTGGTTCTGCGGAAGCTACTTCGGCTACGGGTTCCACGAGGACGCCGTTCGCTCCGGAGTCCAGGCGGCGCGGGCATTCGGAGTGGACCTGTGAAGTCACGCCTGTATCTGGCCGAAGTCGTCCACGCGAGGTTCACGCCTGCCGTTCACCGATTCAAGTACCCGGTCTTCATCTTCGGGTTCAGACTCGATGAGCTCAAGGAACTTGACGCAAGGGTCCGCTTCTTTGGCTACAACCGGCCGGCGCTTGTCTCGCTGCACGATCGTGATTACCTGCGCGGCGAAGGCTCGATCCGCGAACGCCTGCTTTCCGTCCTTCGCGGCCGCGGGATCCGGGAAGATGTCCAGCCGGTCGAGCTCCTCACCGTCCCGCGCATGTTCGGCCATGTTTTCAACCCGGTGAGCTTCCACTTATGCCGCAATGCCGGGGGCTACCTGCGCTGCATCGTCGCCGAGGTGAACAACACCTTCGGGGAAAAGCATCTCTATGTCCTGGAAAGACCCGCCGGGGCGCCGGACACGTTCCCGGTCGAATTCAGGCATCCGAAGCAATTCCATGTTTCGCCCTTCAACGACATGCGCGGGGAATACCAGTTCTCATTCTCCGAACTCGGCGAGAACATACGGATCGTCATCACTCTCGTGCGCGACGGGAAGAAGGTCATGACGGCGGTTCTGCGGGGACACGCCGTGGAACTCAATACGCGCAATCTCCTGTCGAACGTCCTGCGGCACCCGTTCCGGATAGTGGCCGCCATCCCGCGCATCATGCGCGAAGCGTCAGTCCTCCACTTCCGCAAGGGCCTCAGGGTGTTCCCGAAGCCCAACCCTTCGCACCCGATGAGCATGGTGAAAACGCGTCCGACGGCGATTCAACGCATCTGCATGAAGGCCGTCACGGCGCTGCTCCGAGGGCTGCGCCGCGGCCATCTCAGCCTGCGCCTGCCCGACAGTTCACATCTGCGCTTCGGCGAGGCGGAATCTCCCGACAGTCACGAACTGACAGTGTGGAACTATGCCTTCTTCACCCGCGTGGCGTTCTCCGGCGACGTCGGCCTCGGGGAATCATACGTCGCCGCGGAGTGGGATGCGAAAGACCTGCCCGGGCTTCTCAGGCTCATGGTGAATAACCTGGAAGCGCTTGGGAGCGACCCTTCTCCTGCATCCATCATCGGACGGACCTCGAACTATGTCCGCCACGCGTTGCGGTCAAACACACGCAGCGGCAGCCGCAGGAATATCCGGGATCACTATGACCTCGGGAATGATTTCTATTCGCTGTGGCTGGACCCGGAAACCATGTTCTATTCATGCGCATTCTTCGAAGATCCGGGGCAGCCGCTCCACGAGGCGCAGAAGGCCAAGGCGTTGCGCCTGATCAGCGCGGCCGGCATAGCACCCGATCACCATGTTCTCGAAATAGGCTGCGGCTGGGGTGGGTTCGCCATCGAGGCGGTCCGCGCGACAGGCTGCCGGGTCACAGGCATCACCATCTCGCAAGCCCAGTTGCGACTGGCCAGAGAACGGGTGGCGGCAGCGGGGCTGTCGGACAGAATCACCCTCCTGCTCAAGGACTACCGTGACATAACCGGCGCCTTTGACCGCATAGTCTCGATTGAGATGCTTGAGGCCGTTGGACACTCCATGTTCCCGGCCTTCTTCAAACGCTGCTCGGCCGCTCTGGCGCCGGGCGGCAAAATCGCACTGCAGGTGATAACCATTCCTGACGCAAGATACGATTTGTACAGGAGGAACCCGGACTGGATCCAGAAACACATCTTCCCCGGCGGCCTGCTCCCGTCGCGCCAGGTCCTCTTCGGGGCAATGGAGGCGGCTGGCATCGCCGTGGAGAAAGAGGAGAATATCGGACTCCATTACGTCACGACACTACGTGCCTGGCGCGAGAGATTCAACCGGCAGTCGGAAAGGCTTCGCGAACTCGGGTTTGACGATGCATTCCAGCGCAAATGGAACTACTACCTGTCGTACTGCGAAGCCGGCTTCGCCGAGCGCTACATAGACGACTGGCAGTTTGTCGCCGCGCCCCGTTCGGCTCCCTCGCCGGGCTGATCGCCGCCGCGCCCACCGACAGGAAAGATGTTCGGCGCCCGTTGAGAATAGGAATGGCTGCCTGGGCGAGACTACTGGGCGGCTTTTATCTCGTCCCACACCTTCGTGTACTTCTCGTTCAATTCGCCGAGGTCGCGTATCACCTCGCACTTCGCGAGAAGCGCCTCGGGCAGAACCACGGTCGGGTCCTCGAGCACTTCCGCGTCGAGCAGTTTGTAGGACGCTGTGTTCGGGCAGAGATAGAAGATGTACGCGGTGTTCTCCGCCGCCACTTCAGGTTCGTGCAGGAAGTTGATGAAGGCATGGGCCAGGTCCGGATTCCGCGCGTCCTTCGGAATCACCATGTCGTCGCTGGCAAGCGATGTGCCTTCCTCCGGTATGACGTACCCGACATCATCGTTCTCCTCCATCACCTGCATGACGTCGCCGTTGTAGCCATGGCAGAGAAGGAACTCGGCCGAAGCCAGTCCGTTCCGGTACTGCTCGGACTCGAACTTGGCAATGTTCTTCTTCCAGCGGATCACCACGTCCCTGGCCTCCGCAAGCTCGAAGTCGTTCGTGGTGTTCAGGCTGTAACCCAGGAACTTCAGGGCGGCGCCGATCGTCTCGCGCATGTCGTTCATGAGAGTCATCCTGCCCGCCAACGACGCGTCATCGAACATGCCCCACGATGACTTGACCTCAGGAACCCGGCTCTTGAGGTAGCCGATGCCGCTGTTGCTGATCATGTACGGCACACTGTGGTCGGACCCGGGGTCCATCGTGAACCTTGTGTAGTCGGGATCGATGTACTTCAGGTTGGGCACCTTCGAACGGTCAATCGGCATGAGCATGCCTTCGCCGTGCATGATGCTGACCATGTAGCTGCTGGGGAATATCACGTCGTAGCCGCCCCCGCCCGCCTTGACCTTCGCGTACATGGTCTCGTTGGAGTCGTAGAAGTCCATCACCACCCTGCAGCCGTACTTCTCCTCGAAGACCTTCACCAGGTCCTCCTTTATGTAGTCGGACCAGTTGAAGACGTGCAGGACCGGCTTGCCGGCGCGCGAGCAGCCCGCCATGATCGCCACCGCGGCAAGCACACCCACAAGACTAAGTGCGCGACGAATCTGCATAGTTCCTCCCCATTAGTTTCTCACAGCTCCATACCACCGCGACCGTCAGAATCAAGAGAAGAGTTGAAAGCGCGTTTATCACGGGCGGGTTGCCATGCCTGATCATGCTGTAGACCTGGATCGGCAGTGTGGAGGAGCCGGGACCGGCGACAAAGAACGATATAACGAAATCATCCACCGACAGCGTGAAGGCAAGCAACCCGCCAGCGGCTATTCCCGGCATCAGGAGAGGAAGAACAACTCTCCTGAACGTGGTCCAGTGGCCGGCCCCGAGATCATGCGCTGCCTCGATGAGCGCGTCGTCAAAATCCTGCAGACGCGCCAGCACCACCATGGCAACGTAGCTCACGCAGAACGTGATGTGCGCGAGGGTTATCGTGACAATCCCGAGCGGCGCGGCAATCGTCACGAAAAAGAGGAGCAGACTCATCCCCATCAGTATGTCCGGAACAACCAGTGGAGTGAACACAAGCGCGTAGTGCGCGTCCTGCAGGCGGCCCCTGTGCCTGTGCAGAGCCAGCGCCGCTGCGGTTCCAAGCACCATGGAGACGACCGTCGCTATAAGGGCCACGATGAGGGTGTTGCGCGCGGAAAGCCAGATGCGCTCGTCGCTGAACAGCAGTCTGTACCATTTCAGCGACAGCCCCCCCCACCTGCCGCCGTACCTGGAACCGTTCAGGGAGTTGATCACCAGTACCAGTATCGGAAGGTAGAAGAAGGCCAGGCAGAGCGCCGTCACTGTTCGAGGAAAGAGACCGCGCCTCATTTCACGCCTCCCGGCCGCACCCGGTGGCGCCGCAGAGCCAGCCCGGCAAGCATCGGCACGACAACCGCCACCGTCAGCAGAGAGGATAGCGCGCTGGCGTGAGGAAGGTTTCTGTCAACGAACACGCGCTGGGCTATCTTGTTCCCCAGCATCTCTCCACCGGGCCCGCCGACTATGTCAGGAATCACGTACGACCCGAGCGCAGGCACGAAAACCACCACCAGCGCCGTTGCCAGGCCCCTGCTTATCCCGGGGATAAACACGTTCAGCAATGCCCTGAACTTGTGGCAACCCAGATCCATGGCCGCGTCAACAAGCCCGAAGTCAAAACGCTCCGCCGCCGCGTACAGAGGAAGTATGGCGAAGGGCAGGTATGTGTACACGAGCACAAGCAGAACAGCGCCTTCGTTGTACATCAGCGAGGCGTCCGGCGCCACAAGCCCGGCCCATGCGAACGCCTGCTTCATTACCCCCTCCGGATGCAGCAGCACTTTCCACGCAAAAATGCGTATGAGAAAACTGGTCCAGAAAGGGACTATCACCAGAAGCAGAAGCACCCTCTTTGCCCGGTCCGACGACCTTGCCATGAGGTACGCGACCGGAAGCCCGAAAAACAGGCATATCAGCGCCGTCTCGGCGCTGAGCCGCAATGTGCGCCAGACGATGACAGGATAGCTCGGATTCCGGAGCGCAAGCACCGTCTGCAATGTCCATCCGTCGCCAACGCCGCCCGACGGCGTGGGCGGCCTGAAACTTATGGCCAGCACCAGGACTGTCGGTATCACGAACAGCACGACCAGCCACAACAGGGACGGCAGCGTGAGCATCCATTCCACCCGACGCCCCGCTTTGCTGCCGGTTGTCATGCCTGCTCCGAAAGCGGCAGAAGGCCGCGGTCCGAATCACGGAAACGCTCGAGCATGTAACCGTCGTCCGCGTGCCAGCGCACCCACACGCGGTCCTTCCAGCTCGGCGGCTTCTCGTCCAGCAGGAAACGGGAATGCTGACGGAGGACAGACAGCCTGTGCGCGCCGGCAAGTATCCTGTACCTGGTCTGGGCGCCTAGATAGATCATCTCCTCCACGATGCCCTCAACCTGGTTGTGAAGAGGCCCCGCCTCCGCCGGCTGCAGGGACACGACAAACCGCTCGGGCCGTATGCTGAGATGAACCTGGTCGCCGGCCTTCCTGGGCCTGTCGTTGAAACACACGACTTCACAGGGAAACCCGTCCACCCCTACCACGCTGTAGCCGTCGCCTGCCGCGCCTTTCACGACACCCTCGAAGAAGTTTGTGTCGCCTATGAAGGCCGCCGTGAAGCTGTTGCCGGGCGTCTCGTATATTTCACCCGGTGTGCCTACCTGCTCGACAACGCCGTTGTTCATCACGGCTATCCTGTCGCTCAAACCCATCGCTTCGCCCTGGTCGTGAGTGACGTACAGGAAGGTCAATCCGACTTCATCGTGTATATCGTCCAGCTCGACGAGCATCTTCTGCCTCAGCTTCAGGTCCAGCGCGGCAAGCGGCTCGTCGAGCAGCAACACCTGCGGCCTGTTCACAAGCGCGCGGGCGATCGCCACACGCTGTTTCTGGCCGCCGCTGATCTGCGCGGGCTTCTTGTGGGCCTGGTCGGTCATCTGGATGAGGCCGAGCATGGCATCGACTTCGTCGCGTATCCGCTGCCGCGGCAAGCCTTTCACCCTCAACCCGAACGCTATGTTCTCCCACAGGCTCAGATGCGGGAAGAGCGCGTAGTTCTGGAAGACCGTGTTGACCGGCCGCTCGTGCGGTGGAAGCTCCGTGATGTCGCGACCGTCGAGCAACACCCGTCCGGCGTCGGGCGTCTCGAGCCCGGCGCAGATCCGCAGCAGCGTCGTCTTGCCGCACCCGCTCGGCCCGAGCAGGGAGAATATCTCCCCCTTCCGCACCGAAAGCGTCACTCCGTCAACGGCCTTGACGCCGTCGAACGCCTTCGAAACACCTTCGAACCGAAGAAACCCTTGCCCCGTATCCGTCCCCATCAATAGCGCTCCGACTTATCTCGGCGAGCGACAGAACGGCCGGCATGGATGTCGACAAGCCCTATCGTTCCGTCGCGCAGGCCCGGGTACGCCAGGATTTCCGTTACAGGCGTCCTCGTCCAGCCAAGCCCGCCCGCACCGATCAGCACAATCTTGGCCATTGCAGTACTCCCTGACAAACCACCGCGTCAGATGGCCGGTACGATAGTCCCGCGCAGCCGCGACGCAAGGCAATTGTGGGACATGCTGCACAGGGCTTCCACCAACCACCGGCGAACCGCACCGCGAAAGCAGGACGGGGATTCCAAGCCGCCCTGCGTGAGGCTGCTACAGAAAAGACCGTGTATTCTCACGACTGCGCCCGCAAACGCGGCAAGAGCAGCCCGGAATGTTCTCAGCAACGTCAAGTCAGTCCGCCGGCCGCTCGTCGCCTCCCGCGCAAACGCCTGAAAGCAAGCCAGATCAGGCCCGCCGCGACGGCATAGACGAAGGTGTTGACGGGAAGAAGAACAAAGAAGAGATCGAGCCTCCCCGCATGCACCAGCGGGAGCAAAGGGAGACAGAAAACGATGGCCAGCAGGTCTGCAACCGGATCAAGCGGGCTGCGGCCAAGCCTGTTGAGAAATGCCGATCCCACATTCAGGGCGAGAACCGCAACCACCGCCGCCGCGTGAATGCTGGCGGCGAACACGAGCACACGCCACGCAGGCAACACGGTCCCGCCTTCACCGTGCCGGTTCACCTATCCCACTCGCAAATGTACCCCGTGGGCATCCAGAACCCGTCGCCCCGGGCCGCGACATCAACCCATTCTCCGCCGTCGTAAGTAGCCAGGTAGTGCTCGTCGCCGCCGTAGTTGTTCGGCTGACCGCTCATCCAGCACTCGTACTTGAACTCGGAACCGTTGCACCAGACCCACTTGCCCTCGTCGGCCTCGTCCGTGCCGCCGAGGGAAAGATAGCGGCCGTCCGCAAGACCGGCTATGAACGCCTGCTCCTCGGCTGTCTCTATACACGCCATGTAGCCGCCGGCCTGCAGACAGAGATCCCTTGCCTCGTGCCATGAGAGATCGGCTTCGTAAACCTTGTACCAGTGGCTGTTGAATTCTATGGCGTCATCCGGCCTGCGCGCCGACCGGCCGGGTAGCGGAAGGCGACACGACGCCAGCACCGAGATCGCCACCAGGAGCGCCGCCGCCGGAACCGCCACCCTCACCGCATCCCGCCATGAGATGACACCGCGCACGGGCATTGCGCCGCTCCTTCCTTTTTGGCTGACAATAATCTGACTAATGAATACTTTCCCGCTCAATCACACGCGAACAGTTCAGTCAAAACACTACCCCACGCGCAAAGTCAAGGCAAGCACGTCGCACTCGACAAAACAGGGAGTTGAGGATGAAAACACTTGCAGCAATCCGGTGCTCCGGGTTGGCGCTTATCGGCGCTGTGACGCTCGCGGCAGAACAGGCCAGTGACCCCCGCCCGTCCGGCTTCGCGGACAACTCGCCTTGGTTCCGTGGCCCCGAAGGCTCAGGCCGTTTCACCGCAGCCCAGCTTCCGTCGGCATGGAATGAGAAGGAGAAGACCGGAATACTGTGGAAGACGAAGATCCCGATGGCCGGGCTCGGCTCCCCGGTCGTTTGGCAGGACAAGGTGTTTCTCTCCGGCGCAACAAGGGAGAACAGGGCGCTCTACTGCTTCTCGACGGCCGACGGCGCTCTGCTCTGGACCGGAACCTACAAGAGCAGTTCCGAAGCATCAACGGAGTACCCGGTGTACGATTCGCTCGACAGACTGATGCACGCGGCGCCGACGCCGGCAACCGACGGCAAACGCGTCTACGCGATGTTCGGCAACGGGGAACTGGCCGCGTTCGACATCGCCACCGGCAAGGCATTGTGGTCCAAAGTCGTCGGCATGACCGACGATAACCCGTACGGCCTGAGCAGCTCGCTCCTGGCTCTGGCGGACTCGGTGATCGTCATGTTCGATGGCGATTCCTCGATAATTGCCCGATATGACGGCTCCACCGGTTCGGAGAGGTGGAAGACCGACCGCGGCGACGACAGTTGGGCGTCTCCGGTTCTTGCGAAGACCGCGTCAGGCAAGATTATTATCCTAACGTGCGGCTCACCCGAAGTGGCGGCATGGGACACGGCCGACGGCAAGCAACTGTGGTCGGCCAAGCTTCTCTCAGGCGATGTTGCTCCATCCCCCATAGCGGCGGGCGGCATCGGGTTCGTGGCTTTCGCCGACTGCGGAATCTTTGCCGTGAACCTCGATACAGGCAAGGAGGTATGGAGCGTTGAGGAACTCGAAGAAGCGTCGCTCCCCGACACATCAAGCATGACCACCGATGGAAAGATGCTCTATCTCCACAGCGGCGACTACATCGCCGCAGTCAACGCGGAGACAGGCAAGGTCGCCTACGAGAAGGCGCTGGACTACAGATCAAGCTACGCTTCGCCGATGGTCGTGAATGACAGGCTGTACCTGTTCTGCGGTTCCGACACTGTGGTGCTGAAGACCGGCCCGAAATTCGAACAGGCAGGGATCTGCTCGCTCGATGAAACCACCGACTGCTCACCGGCTCTTGCCGGCGGCAAGCTGTTTATCCGCACCGAAAACAGCCTGTACTGCATCGGCTCCGCCGCCCCGGCCGCGGCACCCGCCTCCAAGCCTGCGGCCAGGTAGCAGGCTGCCACACAGCCGTCGGGCCGGACATACGGAAGCCCGGCAGCCACACCGTCCTGATCCGCCATTCGAGGCAACCCGCCTGGCAGCAGAGCTCTGCGGATGGCACACCGAGGCCATGGCGGATATGGGAAGTCTTGAAAGGACGCAGGGCTTCCGCGCGCTACGGGGACGGAGCGGTCCAGTACTTGGCCTTCTTCACCGGATCGAGGGGATCGAAAGTCTCCGGCTTCATGCGCCGCAGTGTCCCGTCGGCAAACAGTACGTTGCATTCGCCTCGATGCCGGGCAAACGACGATGGATTCGACCAAGGGTCCGGCACGGCCGGCGAGGCGCGCACCTGCGCCTTGAAGTAGTCCATGAGAAGGACCCTTTCGGTCCCCAATATGTCACCGCAATCGCTCATCCCGTAGCTGCAGCGGGTCACCACGGTTA
>VGWI01000081.1 GCA_016873655.1 Lentisphaerota bacterium | reverse complement strand
CTGTTGTGCTACCATTACACCATCGGGCAGCTTGCCTGATTGCGGGGGGCTGTTTACCACAGACACCGCCGCCGGGGCAAGGTTTCGGTATTCCCCGCCAGACACATTGCGGCCGGGACGGCGGTCCACCTGCTCAAACCGGCAGTGCTATGCGGCGGTAGTGTTCACCCGCCCGCCGCGGGCAGTATCAGCGGCTTCGGGTCGCCGGTGAAACCGGGGCCTCTCAACACCATCGGGATGCGAATGCATCCATCATGGCACGACCGCTTGTGCTCTGAGTTGCTCGTGCGGAAGTGTGACACGGCGCGCTCGGCCCCGCCGCTCCAGCCCCCAACCCCAGCGACCTTGCGTCGCTGGTGAAGAAGGTCCGCACCACTCGCGGTCTCCTTCCTCTGAACTTCGCGTCGGGCGGGGGAAGCCTGCCGGCGCAAACCCCGCGGCTTCATCTATTCCTTATACCTGTCCCGACATTCTTCTTGCCTTGCCCGTCTTTATTCATCTATTCCTTATGCATGACGACCATCTACCAGGCTCCCGCGCCGGACGAAGCCCTTGCGGGCGCTGTCGGCGCCGGCATACGCCGGATTCGCCGCAGAAGGCACATCACGCAGAAGGATCTCGCTGAACAGATCGGGATCAGGGCCGGCCCTCTGAGCAATATCGAATCGGGCAAGAATCTCCCGTCGGCACGTGTGCTCCTTCGCCTCGCGCAGGTGCTGGACGTCAGGGTTGACGACCTGCTCGCGGCTCCGGCGCCGACCCTCACGGTAGTGCGGGAAGACGGCTTCATGTACGGGACGCCGGATGACTTGCGCCCCGTCGGCAAGTGTATGGCCCAGGTGCTGCGCCACCATGGCGAGGCCGTGGATCGTGAAGGGCCGCCTGAACCGGCCGTAGACGAGCCCATGCTGCGTTTGCTCGACGAACTTACCGACGCCGTGCTGGCCCTTGAGGACCTCGCAGGGGTCCAGAAATGGGCCGACATTCCGCTCTGCTTTTCGTTCGACCAGACCGAGGCCGGGATTGCCGACCTTGCCGAACGCGTGCGCGAAGCGCTGGGCATCAGCCACGGCGTGATATTCGACTACATAGAGCTTCTCGAAGGCGCGGGGCTTCGAATCATCTTCTGTCGCCTGCCGGCGGGACACGAAAGCATCGGCTGTCACGACGGGCAGAACAGGAACGCCTTCATCTTCATACAGGACGGCGCGACGGTTGAAAGGCAGTTATTCCGACTGATGTACGAAGTTGGCCGGCTTTACATCCACACTCTGGCCGGCAGCCGCGATCGAACAAGCAGGTTGACTCTGAAAGAAACCGACATGCGCGGCAAGCCGTTCACTCCGCACCGCATGGCTCGAAGGTTCGCCGCCGAAATGCTCATGCCTGAACGCGCGTTAAGGCGGCTTGTGAGCCAGCTGCGCATCAAGCCGGACGAATGGAACTGGGACTTGCTCATGCGCCTGAAGCACCGGTTTGGCGTATCCGCGGAATCATTCCTGTACCGGCTTGAAGAGCTGGGCAAGATAGACAAACCGCTGGTGGAGAGCTTCAGGTCGGCGATTCACGCGCACTATGCCGCCAACGGCAATTGCGAGCCCGACTCGACCTACCGCGTTCTCAATCCCAACGCGCGCATAGGCGACCTCGTTCACTGCGCCCGGCGCCGTTCGCCCGACAATCCTGAAATCGCCGAAGCCTTGTCCGTGCTTCGTCGCCACGGTTTGAAGAATCCGGACACAGGGGCAAAGGGGGCAAGCCGGCCATGAGCCCTTCGGCGTGTCGGAAGAATCCTACACCGAACATGGTTGCGCTCCGCCTGCTCCCCCGGCGTATTCTCGCTCGTGTTCGACTGATGGCCCCGTCATTCACGGAAAAGAGCGCCGGCGCCGGCTTAAGGGACAGTCATATGAGCGATCCGGAACAGATTGAGTTCGACTTCCACGGCCCGGTCGGCGACGGCTACGCGACCTGGCAGGCCGACCGCGTCCGTCTGGAGGCGGCGGTCGCCGACCTGTGGTGTGTTCCGTTGAACCGCCGTGTCACGCTGACGTTGAAGAATATTGACGGGTCCTTCACCGGCACGCTCAAACTCGCCGGGCTCCCGGCCGCCCTCGACCCCCGCAAACCCATCCTGCTCAAACTCGACCGCATGACCTTCTTCAGCAACGAGATTGAAGTGTGTTCGGTGGCGGAGGCGCCGCAAACATGACCGACGAGACGCGCATCTACGCCCACTCCAACCCCATCCACCCAAACGACAGAACCAAGTGGCAACCGTTGGGCGAACACCTGGCGACCGTTGCCGCCAAGGCTGCGGAGTTCGCGTCAATCTTCGAGTCGTCAGACTGGGCATGGAACGCCGGATGGCTCCACGACGTGGGCAAGGCAGCCGGCGAGTTTCAGGCATACCTGCTGCGGGAGAACGGGCTGGACGACGCCGAATACGACGAAGGCGGCGGCGGGCGCGTGAACCACTCCAGCGCCGGTGCGGCGTTGGAGGTCGCGCCCCACGCGGGGCGCGTGGATTGAAACTGGCGCAAGCGCGTAATGTGGCCGCGTGCGGCAGTCGCGCCCCACGCGGGGCGCGTGGATTGAAACAAAGCGTGACGCGAACCACCACAACCGCCGAGCGTCGCGCCCCACGCGGGGCGCGTGGATTGAAACGTCGCCCACGCCATGAACGGCGTTGCGCCCGACAGTCGCGCCCCACGCGGGGCGCGTGGATTGAAACGTGACCCATCCCCCCGGCGCGTCATGAGTATTCCCGCGTGATTCGTCACGCGGCCCCATTGAAACTTTCCCTCTTGGCGGACTTGGCGTCTTGGCGGTTCATTCCCCCGTGGCTCGTCACGCGGCCGATTGAAAAGCGGGAAGGCCGCAGGAATACAGGTCCTGTCCTGCGCCATGGAACCCATCCTGCCCAAACCGTGCTCTCCCTTCCCGCGCGGCAGGGCTTTGTGCTATAGAGCGGGCTGTGCTTGACCTCCGAATTCTCAGGCGCTGGCTGTATACGGCGGGGCCGGCGCTGCTGCTGACCGCCGCCCCGTTGATGGCTACGCTCTGGCCGGGATCGGAGAGCTGGCCGCAGCGCCTGCCGTGGTTCCAGTCGCTGCCGGTCCTGCTCTTCGCGGCGGCGGCCGTGCTTGGCCTGGTCTTCCGCCAGGGCCGCGGCACGTGCGTTGCCTTGCTCATGTTGGTCTTCGCACTGCGGGGCAGACCCGCGCCTGACCGCACGCTTGTCCTCGCCGCCGGCATGCTTGTGCTCACACCGGCAACAGCCGCCTTCTTCATCGCCCGCGAACGGGGGCTCTTCTCGCCCTACGGCGTCGTCCGACTCTCGGCGACTGCCGCGTGCGCGTTCGCGCTCTGGATGTTGCCCGGAACCGGCTTCTTCGCCGACCGGCTGAGCCGCCCTTCCATCCTGAACTCCCCGGCATGGTGCGAGAACGTGCCGGGCATGGGCATGGGCCTGGCCATCCTTGCCATCACCGCGGCGGTCCTGTTCCTCGCACGACGGCGCGAAAACCCGTTCTTCGGACCGATGCTGTTCGCCGCCCTCGTGATCGGGCTTGCCGGCATGGCGGCGGGCGCGTGCCGGTTCGTCGGACCCAAGGCGGATACCGCAATGCATGCCGCCTTCTCCGCCGCGGCCGCAGGCTTGTGCTGGGCAATGCTGGACGCGGCATGGCGTCATGCGCACGTTGATGAGCTTACCGGCCTCCCGGGACGCCGCCCGTTCCGTCAGCACCTGGGCGACCTCGTGGGCGACTACACTCTCGCCGTGGTTGACATAGATTTCTTCAAGAAGATCAACGACAGGCACGGCCACCATGTGGGCGACCAGGCGCTCCGGTTCCTCGCCTCCACGCTCCGCGAATGCGAGGGCGCCACGGCGTACCGATACGGGGGCGAGGAGTTCGTCCTGGTGTTCCCGCGCGGCTCGTATGAACGGCACCTGCGCGCGCTCGAGGCGCTGCGGGCGGGAATCGAGAAGAAGTCGTTTGCGCTGCGCAGCACCGTGCGTCCGCTCAAGAAACCACGCGCCGGCGGCGCAAGGAAGAATGCCGCAGCGCGTACAATATCGCTCACCGTCAGCATAGGCGCCGCGCGATCGGGCGAACGCAGGCCGACGCCCGACGATGTCTTCATGGCGGCTGATGAGGCGCTCTACCGCGCCAAGCGGACCGGCCGCAACCGCGTCTGCCGCACCGCGGCGTGATCAGACTTTCTTCCGCTTCCAACGGCCGGTCTGGAACCAGGCCGTGACAAGCAGCCCGTGCAGGGTGACTGCCGCGGCAACAGCCCACCATATCCCGTCGGTCGGCGGATCCATCCGGGCGCTGAGGAAAACGGCCAGCGGCACCTGCACGCCCCAGAGAGCGATGAAGGTGAACGCCATCTGGGAAAGCGTGTCCCCGGCCCCCTGCAGCGCGCGGCCGAGCACTATCGCAAAGGCGACAAACACGTAGAACCAGCTCGTGATCCGCAGGAACGACACGCCGACGGCCACGACCTCGGCCGTCGGATCAAAAACGCCGATCAGGAACGGGGCAAACCCGGAAAGAAGCGCCGCGCCCGCAGCCATTATCAGACCGTCAGCCGCCGTCGCCGTCCACGCCGCGCGCGCCGCACGGTCCGGCCTGCCGGCGCCGAGGTTCTGCCCGACCATCGTGGCGGCTGAGTTGCCGAGCGCGAACGCGGGCATCAGGATCAGCGCCTGGAACCGCAGCCCTATCCCGTAAGCCGCGACGGCCGCGGTGCCGCAACCCGCCACAATGCGCATGAGGACAAGCGTCATCATACTGCGCGCGAGCATTTGCGCTAGCCGGGCAGCCCTATGCGCGCTATCCCGGCAAGCAGGTCGGGCCGGAACCGGGCATGGCGCGCGCGGATGTGGACGCGCACCCTGCCGCTGAACAGCAGCCCAACCGCCAGCCCGCCGGCGCAAAACTGGGCGATGACAGTTGCCACCGCGGCGCCCCGCACACCCATCGCGGGCGCGCCTAACAGCCCGAAAATGAGGATGGGGTCGAGAACCACGTTGACGATGTTGCCGGCCAGCATGATCAGCATCGGCGCCACGGTGTTTCCGGCGGCCTGGAGAACCGAGTTCGCAATGAAGAGCAGAAACACCGCGAAACCGCCGGCGAAGCATATGCGCAGGTAATCCGTCGCGAGCGGCAGCACGTCCGGCCCGGCCCCGAGCAGCCGGCAGATCGGTTCGGCAAACCAGACCCCGCACAGGCCGGTCGCCACGCCGAGCACGAGCCCCAGCCCCAGCGACTGCGCGCCTACGCAGGCGGCTTCGTCAAGCTCGCCAGCGCCGAACCTGCGCGAGATCATCGCAACCGTGCCGGTCGTCGCGCCCAGCACAAGCGGGAAAAGCGTCATCAGCACCGATGCGCTTATCGCAAGCGCGGCGACGGCGCTCGATCCGAGTCGGCCGACCCAGAACAGGTCTATCAGTGTCTGCGCGTTCTGCATCGCGGCGCTGGCGAGCATCGGCAGCGCAAGCGAGAACAGACCGCGCACGAGCGGCCCCTCGGTCAACCTGTTCACACCGGTCTTCACTTCTTTGCGCCTTCGGCATGTGAGTCGTCCCGGCAACCCCGCCCATCCTGCCCATCCCGTCCGGCATCGGGTCTCTGCCCGAACGGGAAGATGTTGAGCAGCGGGGCCCTGATCCTGAGCGGATTGCTCGCGCGCAGCAGTTCACGCACGCCTTCCATGCCGCGCCCGCGCTCGGAAACGCGCCTGAGCGACGGCGAAGCCACAAACGCCCCGATAACGGCGTGAACGACAACAAGAACGTGCAGGTACGACACCGGCATCCCGGAGAAAGTCCGCCCCGGCAGTTTGTGCGCCACCGACAAGTCCATGATCAAACCGCCGGCGAGCGCCCCCATGGCCGCCGATATGCCCGCCGCCGACCAGTGCGCGGCCAGCGGCAGCATCCGGCCGAACTTCGGCGCGATGAGACTCACAAGCTGTATCTGACAGATGCCGATTACCGAGAACATCATGCCGACCACGAAACTGAACGGCGCGATTATCGCCAGCCACAGAGGCATGTCGCCCAGCCCGGGGAACGGCAGGTGCACGCGAGTCTGCGCGGAGGCATCTATAAGGAACCACGGGACCATCGCCGTCACCGGCCCGGCAAACATCATCAGCGCCGCCATGGTCCTGGCCCCTATCCGGTCCACCAGCCTGCCGGCGGGGATGCCGCAGACCAGCGAGCCGAGCGCTCCGGCCACTGCCATCACCGAAAGCTCGGTGTAACTGGCCGAGAAGACCGACTTCAGGTACACGGCGCTGAACGGACCCGTCGCGCCCATGCCGAACATCCAGGCGGCCATCGCGCACGTAAACCACCTGAAATCCGCGTCGCGCCATGCCTGCCGCAGTTGCCCCCCGGCCGAAACCCCGCCGGCGGCGGCAGGACAGGGGTCCGGCACGGTCCAATGCAGCAGGATGTCCGCAACCCCCATCGCCGCCGCAATCGTGAATACCACGACAAAGCCGGTCATGCTCCCGCCGCCCGAAGCGACTGAATAACGGTCGAGCGCTTCGCCAACCGCCCACGTGGCCACGATAAACACCGACATCACCGCCGCCTGCCGTATTCCCCAGAACCGCCCGCTCACGTCACCCGGAACAAGGTCGGCCATCCAACTGAACCAGGGAATGCACGCGGCATGGCCCATCGTTGCGCTCAACGCGATGGCCCCGAGCATGACCCATATCCGGGTCTGATTGCCGAGACCCGGAATCAACAGCAGGACCGGCGGAACGAACCACAGCAGGCGGTGAATCGTGGCCGTGATGCCCCAGAACTCGCGGCGCGGCACGGCGTGTTCCACGAGAAGGCATGCAGGCATCTGCGCAAGCACGCCCAGTTGCTGCGATGCGGCGATGAGCCCGATCTGCAACCCGGTGGCGCCGAGATGCACGAGCAGCAGGGGGAGGCTGATGCCGTTCACGATCGCCACCATCACGGTGCCGATGCAACTGGCCATCACGCTGACCGTAAGATGCCGCCTGAGACGTCCCTGCATTGACACCCCTGCTCCACCCCCCCCCACGAACCAGGACTGAAAAAACGAGCGCAAACGGTAGCATATTATCGCTTCCCAAAAGAGAAAAAGAACACGCGCCCCTGGACTTCACGGCCGCACCGAAGCCGGGACGAAAGCAGGTGTCGGCGGGGCAGAAGGCGCTTCGGCCCGTCACGGCTGATCCCCCGACCTTCCCGTCCGACGGGACAAGCCCGTCGGAGCGGCGCCCCCGCCCGAACGCGCGCGGTCTTGCGAGAATCTTGACCATTCCGTTCGTTTCGTGTGAAATGCCGCCGCTTCCCGACTGGCCTGACCGTCCTTCATCACGTCAGGACATCGGGAAGGCTGACATTTCGGAGGGGTGGCTGAGCGGTTGAAGGCGGCGGACTCGAAATCCGTTGTGCTGCTTTGCGGCACCGGGGGTTCAAATCCCTCCCCCTCCGCCAGCCTTCGCCCTGCGGGCTTCGGCTGGCACGCCAATTTGAAATCCGGCGACATGGTCGCAGAGGCCTGCGACCATCCGGCTCCCGACCCCCGCAGGCTCATCTCGCGGGTGAAGATGGAAAAAGATGGAGCCGGCCCGACCTCGGGCCGGGAGAACCGGGGCGCGGTCGCCCCGGCTCCAACCCGCGTAAACACGCCAGCGCCACAGCACCCGGCCTGCCGCATCTGACGTAACATGCTTGCCGTCCGCGGGGGCGCGAACCCGGGACATTGCGTCCGGCGTGTTTGTTGTGGCACAATCCGCGCGCCTGACCAGCCGTGCCCCGGCGCACGAAGGAGACTTTCCGCCATGCCGTTCACCTTCGACATGTCGATGGAGAAACTGGGAGTTTACCAGGGCATCGTCCCTTCTGAACCCGAAACCATGAGAGGAACAAATTCATGAGATTTGCAGCCCGCCTCCAGACACTCCGTACCGCAGCCGCCGCGCTCACGTGCATCGCCATCCTGCGCGCGGAGGCCGGCTTCGAGCAGGGCTTTCTTGACCGGTCCGCCGTGCTGGAGACGGCCGCCAGGGCAAACACGAACAACTTTCCTGACGCCCGCGAGGTCCTCGTTGCCGGCACCCTGCGCGTGGAAGCGAACGCCGATGCGACATACACGCAATGGCAGGAGGAATACGTCGCCATTCTCACCGAACAGGCGCGGGAGCAGCGCCGCACGGTTTCGAGCCATTTCACGATCCCCTACCAGCGCGGCACGCAGGACTGTGCCGTCACACTGGTGGAGATCATCCGCTCCGGCTCGGTCATTCCCGTGGACGTCTCCATGAACAGCCGCGTGATGGTGGATCCTTCCTCGATGTCGGCAAACATCTACAACCCGAACGACAAGGTGCTCCAGGTGAGCATACCCGGCCTTGAGATCGGAGACATCCTGCACACGGTGTTCTTCGACCGCGTCGTGCAACCGCGCATGCACGGCACGTGGTCGGAATGGGTGCCGATGGAGGACACACGCCCGATCATGTTCCAGTCGGTGCGGTTCTCTCTGCCGGAGGAAACCCCGCTGCGCTCGATCGCGCTGAAGGCTCCCGTGGCCGGCACGGTCACGGGCCGCCAATCCCGCGCGGACGGCCGCCTCGTCTACGAATGGGAGGCGCGCGATGTTCCACGGATGTTCCCCGAACCCAACATGCCTCCCGTCCACACGGTTGTACAGCGCCTGCTCGTCAGCACCGCGCCGGACTGGCAGACCGTCTCACGCTGGTACTGGGAGCTTTCCGCACCGCACCTCGCGCCTTCGCCGGAGCTGACGGCCAAGTCGCGCGAACTGGCCGGGGGCACGACATCGCGGCGCGACCGGATCGAACGGATCTTCCGGTTCGTCTCCCAGGAAATCCGCTACATGGGAATCACCGTGGAAACCACGGCGCCCGGCTACGAGCCGCACGACGTGAAGGACACGTTCGCAGCCCGGCACGGTGTCTGCCGCGACAAGGCGGCATTGCTGGTGGCGATGTTGCGCGAGGCGGGAATCGAAGCGTTCCCCACCCTCATACACACCGGCGCACTGAAGGACCCGGAAGTGCCGCAGCCTTACTTCAACCACGCGATCGTAGCGGCACGGGAGCCCGACGGTTCGTACCTGCTCATGGACCCGACCGACGAGAACACGCGCGACCTGCTTCCCGCCTACCTGGGCCACCGCAGTTACCTTGTCGCGACGCCGGAAGGTGAAACACTGCGCACGTCGCCGGTCGAACCGGCCGAGCGCAACATGGTGCATGTTGAAACAATCGCTTCACTCGACGCCGGCGGCAGGCTGGAAGCGGAAACGCTGTTGAGTTTCGGCGGCGTGAACGACGGCATCTACCGCGGCTGGTTCGCGCAGAGCAGACCGGAAGACCGGCGCCGCGCGGTCGAGGGGTGGGCAAAGAGCGCCGCGCCGGGGGCACGTGTGCTGGACCTGCGATTCCAGCCCGCCGAACTCACGGACACAACCGTCCCTCTGACTGTCCGCTTCAGTTACGAAGCTCCTGACTTCGCAATACCCGGCCGAGAAACCCGCGTGCTGCCCGTGCCGTCGCTCGGCACGAGCATCGGCATGGTGAACTTCATCGTCGGCAACACCGGCCTGAAAAAGCGCAAGTACCCGTTGACAACCGACATCGCGTGCGGCGTGAGCGAGAAGATACGGCTTTCGCCAGGCGCCGCCGCCGGCCGCGCGCTGGACCTGCCCGCGGCCGTCTCGCGGGAGGATGACGACCTGTCATGGCGGCGTTCGTTTGCCATGACCAACGGGACACTCGTGGCCGACTCGGATTTCCGCCTGCATTCCGTTGAGTTCGCGCCTTCCGCCTACGGTAAGCTGAAGGACGTGCTCGCCGGCATCGAGACCGCTTCACGCGCCCTGCCGGTCTATGCGGAGCCGGCGGAGGACAGGGAGCCGGCGGACTCGATCATCGAGAGCTCGTCCGTCGTGTTTGACGTGCACGGCAGGGGGAAATGGACGGAGACGCGCACTTTCCGCAAGAGAGTCCTCTCCTATGCCGGCAGGAAATCCAATTCCGAGCTGAAACTGAACTTCAACGAGGCATGGGAAGACGTCCGCATCGTCTCCGCCGTCGTCACCGCGCCGGACGGAACCTGCGTCTCGATCAGCACGAACGAGATCAACCTGATGGATCAGCCGTGGGTGGGCGCCGCCCCGCGCTACCCGCACGGGCGAACGCTTGTTGCCGCCTTTCCAGCAGTGCAGGCCGGTTCGGTGATCGAGTGCACGTTCGTACGCGAATGCAGGGACAGGCCCTTCTTCGCCGCCCGTGAAACATTCGCCGGACCGGACCCGATAAACGCCAAGTCGGTCTTCCTCACCGGGCCCGCGTCCGGTTCCGTTGCCGCGGCCGTGCGTGACGGCGAACCGGGCCGCGGCGCGGCATGGGCGGCCGTGACGGCGTCGAACGGCGCATGGCGCACGGTCAATTCGCCCGCGGTGCGGAACGAGGAAGCTCTTCCGCCGTGGTGGTCGTTCACGCCGTCGCTTACCCTTTCGGCGGGGGACTGGAAGTTGTACTCGGCTGAAGTGAACAGGCGGCTTGTCGCCGCCGCGTCGGCCCGCAAATCGGCTGCTTACGCCGCGCGCGGACTCGTGCGCGGGACACGCGACCCGATGGAGCGAATACGGCTCATACGCGATTTCGTGGCAACCCGCATCCGCCGCGCCGGGCCGGGTCTGGCGTCGCTGCCACTCTCGGCGATCACCCCGGCGGACCGAACGCTTGCCGACGGCTACGGCAACTCCGCGGACCGCGCCGTCCTTCTCTACGCAATGCTCGAGTCGGCCGGGCTCGAGCCGGGCTTCGTCCTCGCATCCGGCTACCCGGCAACAGCCTTCTTCGAGGAACGGCTGG
>VGWI01000080.1 GCA_016873655.1 Lentisphaerota bacterium | reverse complement strand
ACGGCAATCTCATCTCCGACGGCCTCTTCCGCTACACCTGGGATGCCGAGAACCGCCTGACTTCCGTCGAGGAACTTGCCGCCCCTGAAGGCAGGCCGCGCATTCGTGTTGATAACCGTTACGACCACATGGGCCGCCGGTTCTCGAAAGTCACGATGGACCAGGCACAAAGCACCACGAACCAATCACTATACATCTACAACGGCTGGGCGATGATTTCAGAGGTCAGAAGTCAGAGGGCGGAGGTCAGCACCAACTCCTACATCTACGGTCTCGACCTGTCCGGCACGCTTCCAGGCTTGCCACGCCTTGGCGTGGGCGCCGCCGGCGTCGGCGGCCTGCTCTGTAGCAGTCGCACGCAGGGCGACTCCGACTCCCTTGTCTTCCACGCCTACGACTCATCGGGCAACGTTTGCGCTCTTTTTCAGGTTTCAGGTTCCATCCTTCATGCGTGCTTATTCGCGAGACGACCCCGCCGCGGCCGGCCGTGCCCGTGTCCACATTGCCTCACCCATGACCCGCCGCACGCCCCGTGAGACATCCGTCGGGAGAAGGCGCGAACGCCCCGCATGGCACAACACCCTGCCTTGGATGGAATTGACACAGATATGTCAAGTCGGCGACATGTGGCACGGGTGATGCACAGTTATGGGCTCTGCTGAAATTCGTGGGATGCCTGAGGATGAAGGAAGACAAGTGAAGCGAACAAGGAGTAAGACAATGAAAGTATCGAACCTGGCAGTATTGGTGGCTCTATCGGTGGGACTGGCTTTGCCGGTTCTGGCGAAAAGCGGCAAGGACGGATGTGGAGGCGGCGGCCACGCCAAGGAAGAGATGAAGGGATGCGGCATGGGCTCCGCCTGCCAAAAGCCGGCGGCCGCACAGGCCGAGATCTCGACTGAAGCACTGGCCACATTGCTCGCTTCAGGCGCGAAAGTTACGGTGCTGGATGCCAGGACCGGCAAGTTCGATGACGGCCGGCGCATACCGGGCGCGAAGTCGCTTGCTCCGGATGCCACGGCCGAACAGGCTGCTGCGTTGATACCGGCCAAAGACGCGGCCGTTGTCACGTACTGCAGCGGGGTGAAATGCCCCGCCAGCGCGGCGCTGGCGAAACAGCTCCGTTCGCTCGGCTATGTCGGCGTGCTCGAATACCCGCAGGGCATAGCGGGCTGGGCGGATGCAGGCAAGGAAGTGCAGAAGGCCAACTGAAAGCGCGAAAGGCGGCGGAGCCCGGTCCGAACTGGATCGGGTTCTGCCGTTCAATAACGTGAAGAAGGTCGGACTACCTATAGCCATTGCCGCCACGGCTGCCGTGTTCCTCCTGGCAAGGCTCGTATCGTGGTCGGACCCGGATCCCCGGCCCGGTGGAGAATACGGAGGCGCTGCCGTGAAAAAGACCGATGAGGAATGGCGCTGTTTCCTTACGCCGGAGCAGTTCGAGGTCATGCGCAAGGGCGGCACAGAGCGGCCGTTCACCGGCGCTTACTGGAGCACAAAGGAACCTGGTGAATATCTGTGCGCCGGCTGCGGCGCGGTTCTGTTCAAGTCAGACGCCAAGTTCGAGTCTCACACCGGCTGGCCGAGCTTCTGGGCAGCGTGCGGTGACAGTGTTGTCGAACGTGTTGACAGAAGCCACGGCATGGTGCGCCGGGAGATACTCTGCGGAAAATGCGGCGGCCACCTCGGGCATGTCTTCGACGACGGCCCGAAACCAACCGGCCAGCGCTACTGCGTAAACTCCGCTGCGCTGAAGTTCCTGCCCCGCGCCAAGAACGCCGTCGCGCCTGTCGGCCAGTCAGATGATGACGGGTCCGTGGACGGCCCGAAGAACTGACAGGCTTTTCGTTGAGCTTGGCGCTGCCTGGCCGCGGCGGCGGCCTGGCCCAACAGGTTTGATCATCGCCCAGAACAGCGCCTCGGCCATCTTCGGGTCGCGCGTCCGATTCGCGTGCGATAACCCGTTCCGGCTGGGCGGCTCCGCTCCCCGAATCGCCGCCATCGCGGCCCGGTTCGCCTGCAGCGCATCCGCCACGTCGTTCAGACCGATGGCATGTGTGAACTGCGCATACAGCATGCTCACGACATGCTCCAGGGCGTGATCTCCCGCGACCTGATTCCGAGCGTGTGCGCAAGCTTGGGCATCAGGTACGGCGGAATGAGTTCACAGACCTGACGGAATATGGCACGCTTACCCTTGGCTGGCTTGACTGGCAACGTACAACCTCCTTTGGCTTGGTCGCTAAGAAGATTGCACCCAGTCAGTCACCCGCCACTGAAGTCTCCTTTGCCGTGAGCGGGACGCCGGCGAGTCCATTCTGAGGAGATTGCAGGGTGAGAGGAGTGCCTGGGTGGTGGAATGGCAGACACAAGGGACTTCCTGCCGGAGGCAGGTCTGCCTGTGGCAGAAAAATCCATTCTGAGGGGATTGCAGGGTGAATGGAGTGCCTGGGTGGTGGAATGGCAGACACAAGGGACTTAAAATCCCTTGCCCGAAAGGGCGTGAGGGTTCGACCCCCTCCCCAGGCACCATGGGATCCGGATGAGTCTCGAAGCGGCGATCAGGATGGTGGAGTCTCGTCCAGCGGCGTATGTACTGATGTCGGCCGATTGCGACTACATGTACAAGGGAGCATGCCGGGATCTGCACAGGCGGCTGGCGGATCACTGGTCCGGGCGGGTTGCCTCGACGAAGGGGCGGAGGCCGCTCACATTGATACATATGGAGTACTGCGTCTCATACAAGGACGCGCTGATACGCGAGAAGTTCCTCAAGTCTGGTGTGGGGCGGAACATGTTGTGCGAGTTGGTGAAGAAGGGACTTCCTGCCGAAGGCAGGTCTGCCTGTGGCAGAAAAATCCCTTGGCCGAAAGGGCGTGAGGGTTCGACCCCCTCCCCAGGCACCATGGGAGCCGGATGCGACGGGAAGAATGAACCGCCAAGACGCCAAGAACGCCAAGGGGGAGAGGGATGATGAGAGAGCCGGATAAGGAGGTTGATGATCTGGCAAGTGCCGTGATTGGCGCGGCCATTGAGGTGCACCGCGTTCTGGGTCCGGGATATCTTGAAAGCGTCTATGAAGAGGCGCTGGTGATAGAACTTCAATTGCGGGGTATCGCGTTCGAAAGACAGAATCCGGTCAGCGTGGAATACAAGGGCCGTGCCGTCGGGGAGGGGCGATTGGACTTGCTGATTGCCGGCAAGCTGATCGTGGAACTGAAGGCTGTTGATGCCCTCGCACCCATCCACACCCCACAGGTCATAACCTATCTCAAGACCACAAACCTTCCCCTTGGCCTTCTGATCAATTTCAACGTCCCGCTGCTGAAACACGGCATTAAACGTGTCATTCTCTCTTCGCGCCTTGGCGCTCCTGGCGCCCTTGGCGGTTCAATCCGGCACGTCCGCGTGAGCACTCGATACCGGGGTTATTCCTGGAAGATCGGGCTTTCTCAAGCATTGCCTGGCTCTTCCCGGAGTGGGCTGTAGCCTTCGTGCGAGCGAAGCAAAAGCGCTTGCCGTCGGTAAGTTCGGGGGTTACGTTGCGCTGCCCGGAACGATCCTCAGTTCCGTTGGCCGAGGAAGCAAGAAATGACGAGCTACGCCGTCAGGATAGCAGTCTGCCCGGGATGCAAGGAGAAGCTTGCCGTGTGGAGTGTCTCCTCCTGCAACACCTTTCACGCCAAGTTCTTTACGGACGGTTTCATAGAAGGTCCAATGTATGACGAAGGTGGCGATCTGGCCAGATGCCACACATGCAGAACCGTGTTCTGGATGGATGAAGTATCCGCCGGCCCTTACATAAGCGCTTCAGAGATCCCGCGTTGTGTGAGAAGACGCGAGATGTTTCTAATTTCCAGCCCGGAGTTGAGTTCATATCCGGCGCTATTGGAAAGTAACCTCTGGCGGACTGTGGAGGAGGAGAAGTATATCCGCATGCGGGCCTGGTGGGCCTGGAATGACCAACGCCGCCGAGACGCCGCCGCATCAGATTCGCCGTTTTCCCCTAATGCAACTGCTAACTGCGAGCGTCTGTTGGAGATTCTTGACGATACCGTCGATGACGAGGCCATATTGCGTGCAGAGATCTATCGCGAGCTTGGCCGGTTTCAGGAGTGCCTCAAACAGCTGGATCGCCCTTTCGATCCGAGATGCTCAAGTAGACTGCGTGTGATTATGGCGTTGGCTGAATCGGGCAGGTGTGGTGTTAGCCAGATCGAGTGACCGGCCGGCAACCGGCGGTCAGGCGCCACGAACCGTGGCGGAGTGCAAGGAGTTGCGCGGGGTGCTGAGAGTGTGAAGAAGATCGCGATTCTGGACGGGTACAACGTGATCCATGCCGTGCCGGAGCTCGAGCGAAAGCTTGCGCACGGGCTGGAGGCTGCAAGGCGCGCGCTTGGGGTGTTGTGCGCGGACTGGCTGACACGGCGGCGTGACATCGCTGAGTTCAGGGTCGTGTTCGACGGCGATTCCTCGGTCGGAACACCCGAGCAGGGCGCAATGAAGGGAGTGCGGTTCATCTACTCTCCCAGCGGGCAGTCGGCGGACAGGTGGATCGCTGACATGCTGCACGATCTCAATCTTGCCCGGAACGGCGTGGTTGTAAGCAATGACCGCGCGGTTGCGGCCAATGCCGCGGCGGCGGGGGCGGATGTGTGGTCAGTCGACCGTTTCACGGGTATGATGTCGCGCGGGTCGGGCGGCGCGGAATCCGGCGGCACGGACAAACCCGATCCGAACAGCAGGCAGGCGGCGGCCATCAATGCACGCCTGATACAGGAATGGGGGCTGGAATCTGAGAACCGCTGACATCGGACCGGGCGCATTATTCATCGGGGCGGCCGTGTTAGTTCTCATTCTGGCCTGTGCCTCCTGCGGGCCGGCGCATGGCGCTGAACATGAAGAGCAGGCCGGCGAAACCGTTGCCGTGAAACGCAGGGCAGTTGTTTACAAACGGGTCGGCTGGACGAAGCTGCGCATGTTCGTTTTCGAGCCCGAGACGGAGGCGGCGGCAAAGAGGCCTGCCATCGTCTTCTTCTTCGGCGGCGGCTGGAGCACTGGCACGCCCGCGCAGTTTGAGGAGCAGTGCCGCCACTTCGCTGCGCGCGGCATGGTTGCCGCGACAGTCGAGTACAGGGTATGGAAGAAACACGGCACGCTCCCGTTCAGGGCCGTGTCCGACGCGAAGTCGGCCGTACGTTGGTTGCGCGCACACGCGGAAGAATACGGCATTGATCCCGACAGGATCGTCGCCGCCGGCGGGTCGGCCGGCGGGCACCTGGCAGCCGCCACGGCGCTCGTCGAGGGGTTTGAAGAGCCGGGCGAGGACATCTGTGTGAGTTCCGCGCCTGATGCGCTTGTGCTGTTCAATCCGGCCCTGGACACCAGTTGGGAGCGGGGTCGTCCTGATGCGCCGCTGAAAGTGCGCGCCACGTCGATTTCCCCGGTGGACAACGTGCGTTCGAACCTGCCGCCGACCATCGTCTTTCACGGCACGGCCGACACCACCGTGCCTTTCGAGCAGGCTGAACGTTTCGGCGCCCTGATGAAGAAGGCCGGCAACGTATGCGAACTGCATGCGTATGAAGGCGCTGAGCACGGGTTCTACAACTTCACCGGGTTCAAGAAGACCAGCAACACGGATGAGTACTACGCCGACGTGATGAAGAAGACCGACGACTTCCTGGTGAGTCTGGGGTTCCTCGCGCCGTTGGCGGAAAAGGAAAGCGGCCGGTGACGGAAGACCGGCCGGCGGAAAGGAGCGGGATGAAGACAGCGGCGATCCTGGCGGCGGGGTTGATGATCTGCGCGTTGCAGGCGAGGGCGGGCGAAGAGCCGGCGAAAGAAGGGCCGAGTGTTGCCCACAGGATACTGCTTTACATCCCGAACCGGGTCCTTGACGTGTTTGACATGGTGCGCGCGCGGGTCCGGCTCGGGCCGGGGATTGCGGTTGGCGCGCGGGTTACGGACTACGCCGACTTCTACGTCGGCAGTTACCTGAGCGTATATGCGGGGCTGCCGGGCCCGCGGTGCCGGCGGATGCCGCGGTTGCCCGTCGGATTGGAGACGCAGACGGGCGTAGAGGTTAGCGTGGCCGATGCCGCGACGGGGCTTGGGCTTGATCCGGGGTATTCGAAGACCGAAATCGGGCTTGGCGCCCACGTGCTGCTTATCGGCGCGGATATCGGGATAGATCCGGTTGAGATTGTTGACTTCCTGGGCGGGTTCTTCCTGTGGGATCCGCGGAAAGACGACTTCTGAACGTTGATGGCGGAATGAGCATATTCGAGATATTGATGCTCGTGTGTTTCGGGGTGAGCTGGCCCGTCTCGATCGCCAAGACACTGCGTACGCGGGTGGTGGCTGGGAAGAGTCCGGTTTTCCTCGCGATAGTCTGTGCGGGCTATGCGTTCGGGCTGGCGCACAAGCTTCTGAACGACCGGGACTGGGTGACCGCTCTTTACGCCGTGAACATGGCGATGGTCGCGGCCGACCTGGCGCTTTACATGCGCTACAGGCCGCAGCCAGGGCGCTGACGCCGGATCCGGAGTCAGAGTTCCTTTTCAGCCATCTTCCAGACTTTCTCCACCTTCTTCAGGTCCGGTGCGCTGACGATCACGTTGCACCGGCATCCGTGCGTGCAGGTGCAGCCGGTTGCGTAGATGTAGTTGATATTCACCCCTGAGCGGGAGAGTTTCGACGCCATCGCCGCCAGGCTTCCGATCTCGTTGGGCAGCGTAACCAGCACCACGTCCTGCGCCGTGAACGGGATGCCGGCCCGGTTCAGGGCCTTGCGCGTCGCGGCGGCGTTGCTGACGACAACCTGGACGAGTCCGACGTCGGCGCTGCTATAGGCCGAGATGCCGTCAATGTTCACTTTCGCCGTCGCGAGCAGGCGAGAGATGCTGGCGAGAACGCCGGGCTTGTTTTCCAGATAGAGAGTGAACTGTTTCCTGATCATGCGGCGCCTCCTTCATTGGCGCGGCGTCAGACATAACGCGCGCCCACGGCTCGACTCTACACCCGTGATTCGGCCGGCGCAAGCGCATGCGTGCGGTCTCAAAGCCTTTCCAAGCGCGGCGGTTTCTGGTAGGAGTTACACTCTTGTCATTTCTGGCGCGGAGAACAGACCGGCCATGCCGGATACGATCATAATAGCATTGATGCTTGTGATGAGCATCGCCCTCGGGTGGTCCATCGGGGCAAACGACGCCGCAAACTCGCTTGGAACGGCGGTGGGGTCCCGGGTCATATCCCTGCGCCAGGCGATCCTGCTGATAGCTGTTTGCGGTTTTCTCGGCGCGTACCTTCAGGGGCAGTACGTCACCAAGACGATTGGCAAGGGAATAGTCCAGCTTTGCGATCTGGAGCAGGCCGAAGCCACGCGGATAGCGCTCGTTGCGATCTTCTCCGGCTGCGTGTGGGTTGTGCTGGCGACGTGGTGGAAGATGCCTGTTTCCACCAGCCATTCGATCGTCGGAGCGGTGGCGGGCGCGGGCCTGGCAGCGCGCGTTCCGGTGGACTGGCGCATTCTGCGCGACATCTTCATCTGCTGGATCGCGACGCCGGCGGGAGCGGCGTTGCTCGGCTACGTGCTGCTGCGATTCTTCCAATGGCTGTTTCCGAAGATAGTCCCGGAACGGTTCAGCAGGCCTGTTCTGACGGCCCTCGTGGTGGTGAGCGGCTGCTACGTGGCATACTCCTGGGGGGCGAACGACGTTGCCAACGCCACTGGCCTGATCAGCGGCGCGAAGGTCATGTCCCCCCTTGCGAGCGTGGCGCTTGGCGGCCTTGCGATTGTGCTCGGAATCGTTACGTGGGGCTACAAGGTGATAGACACGGTGGGGACGAAGATAACTCACCTGCTTCCGATCATGGCTTTTGCGGCCCAGTTTGCCAGCGCGATCAACGTCAATGTCTACACCCTGTTCGGGATCCCCGTCTCCACGAGTCATTCCATCGTCGGCGCGATCTTCGGTGTCGGGCTTGTCAGGGGCATACGCGTGGTGAATCTGGCCATCATGAAGGAGATACTGATCTGCTGGCTGGCCACTCCCCTGGTGTCGGGCGTGGTCAGTTATGCCGTTTACACCGGGGCGGCCTGGATAATCCGCTGATTCGCCGAAGCGGGGCGGGAGAGGGAGACAGACATGAAAGAGACAGGGAACATTCTAGGCTGGCTCGGAATGGCGGAGGAGAAGGAGATAATCCGAGACGCAGAAGAACACGTGGATGAAACGACCCGGACGGTGGCCTTCCTGTCCGGTGCTGTGAAAGCGTTTATTGCCGGCGATTTCGACGCCAGGAACGACGCGATCACGCTCGTGAAGGAGAGCGAGCGCGCCGCCGACAAGGTGCGTTCGAAGATGGAGCACACCCTCTCGGATGGGCTGCTGCTTCCGCCCGACCGTGAGGACCTGATGCGGTTTGCCCGTGCTCTGGACAAGATTGCCGATTCCACAAACAGCGCGGCGCGCCTGCTCGGACTGATCGAGGAGACGCTCCCCGAGGCGATAACAAAGGAAATAGCGGTCAGCACCGACCTTATCGTCGCCGGCATGGCCCAGCTCCATGAGGCCATTCACGCGCTCAGCGCGAAGAGATTTTCGGAGGCCATGTCGTTCTGCGCGGAGGTGGAAAAGCTGGAGCACGAGGCGGACGACCAGAAGCGCATCATGCTCAAGGCCGTTCTGCGCGCGCAGCTCTCGCCGACTTCCCTGCTGCTGAGCTACAACCTTGCCCAGTCGCTGGAGGGGATAACCGACAAGATTGACACATGCTCGGACCTGATAAGGCTGATTTCTGTAAAGTCGAAGTAGTGTGGGTTCTGTGTGAGCCGGCGCCGACGGCGCCGGACGTGACTGCGGTGTGCGAAAAGGGTGCATGTAAATGAAAGCGGAGAAGGGTTTGGCTGTTCAGAGTTACTGTTTCCGTTCCATCAAGGACAACGCCGCGGTGATAGACGCGGTCAAGGCGTGCGGTTTGAAGGCGATCGAGCTATGCGGCGTGCATGTTAACTTCGACGACCCGGCGTCGTTTCAGGGGATCGTTGATGCCTACACGAAGGCGGGCATCTCGATAGTCAGCGCCGGCGTGAACGGCATCGCGGGTGACGAGGCGGCGGCCGATCGGCGGTTCCAGTTCGTGAAGATGGCCGGCGCGAAGCGCATGTCGGTTGATTTCAACCTTGCGGCTGTGCCGGGCGCCTACCGGATTGCCGAGAAGCTGGCGGAGAAATACGACATGCGCCTCGGCATCCACAACCACGGCGGCAGGCACTGGCTGGGCAGCATGGCGATGATCCAGAAGGTGCTGTCGGAAACAAGCGAACGGATCGGCGTGTGCATGGACACCGCCTGGGCGCTGCATTCCCACGAGTACCCCGTGCAGATGGCCGAGAAGCTGGGCAAGCGGCTGTTCGGGCTGCACCTGAAGGACTTCACGTTCGACCGTTCGGGCAAGCATACCGACGTCGTTGTCGGGACAGGCAACCTGGATCTGCCGAAGCTCAGCGGAGTGCTGGCGAAGACAGGGTTCAGCGGGTGCGTCGTCATCGAATACGAGGGTGACGTGAACAGCCCGGTTCCGTCGGTCACCGAATGCGTGAAGGCGGTACGCGCGGCGGTGCCGGAACTGGCGTGACGGTATCCGGCGGGGTCTCGCCGCGCATGGCGCGGCCAGCCGTAAGAAACGAGGGTATGCCGGCGGGGCGGTCTGTTGCTGCCCGGTTCCGCTGGCGAGGGGCGGAGCCGGCTGTTACGGCCGGGAACAAGAAATGAAGATACTGATAATCGGCGGAGTCGCGGCCGGCGCTTCCGCCGCCGCGCGCGCGCGGCGGCTGGATGAGAAGGCTGAAATCGTGATGCTCGAGCGCGGGCAGCACGTATCGTTCGCGAACTGCGGACTTCCGTACCACATAGGCGGCGCCATAGCGGAGCGGGACCGTCTGCTTTTGCAGACACCCGAAAGCCTCCGCGCTTCCCTTGCGCTGGACGTGCGGGTCGGGCACGAAGCGGTCGCCATAGACCGCGCGGCGAAGAGCGTGAAGGTCCGCGAGGCCGGCGGCGGAACGTATGACGAGAGCTATGACAAGCTGGTCCTCTGTCCGGGGGCGTCACCGATCAGGCCTGACCTGCCCGGCGCCGACCATGAACGCGTCCTTGTTCTGCGGAACGTTGACGACATGGACCGCATCAAGGCCCTTGTGGATTCCGGCGCGCGCAGGGCGGTGGTGATTGGCGGCGGATACATCGGTGTGGAGATGGCCGAAAGCCTGCGTGAGCGCGGGCTGGACGTGGACCTCGTCGAGATGGTTGACCAGGTGATGCCGCCGCTCGACCGCGAGATGGCGCATGACATGGAAGAACACATGCGCTGGCACGGTGTGCGCCTGCATCTCGGGCAGAAAGCCGCGGCGTTCCGCGAGGCGGATGGCGCTGTGGCCGTGGAGCTGGTGAGCGGGACCACGCTGCGCGCCGACCTGGTGGTCATGGCTGCGGGCGTGAGGCCCGATACCGAACTTGCCCGCGCCGCGGGGCTTGAGCTCGGCGACCGCGGCGGCATACGTGTGGACGCGCACATGCGCACTTCCGATCCGGACATATACGCCGCCGGCGACGCTGTGGAGGTGACCGATTTCGTGACCGGCAGACAGGCCCAGATCCCGCTTGCCGGCCCCGCGAACCGGCAGGGCCGCATCGCGGCGGAGAACATCTGCGGCCGCGACACGGAATACACCGGCACCCAGGGCACGGCGATCGTCAAGATATTCGACATGACCGGCGGCGGCACGGGAGCCTCGGAAAAGAGCCTGGCGCGGCTCGGAACGCCGTACCGCAAGGTGTACCTGCATCCGTCCGGGCACGCCGGCTACTATCCCGGCACCGCTCCCATGCACGTGAAGGTTCTCTTTGCGCCGGACTCCGGCAAGCTGCTCGGGGCACAGGTCACCGGCTATGACGGTGTTGACAAGCGGCTGGACGTTTTTGCCACTGCGATCCGGGCCGGGATGACGGTGTACGATCTGCAGGAACTCGAACTCGCCTATGCGCCGCCCTACGGATCAGCCAAGGACCCGGTCAACATGGCCGGGTTTGTCGCGTCGAACATCCTCAAGGGCGACGTGGAGCCATGGTATGCGGAGGACTATCCCGACCGGACGGCGGACGGCGTTGTCCTGGACGTCAGGAGTCCGCGCGAGTACGAGACATGGCACATCCCGGGCGCGGTGAACGTGCCGCTTAGCAAGCTGCGCGCTTTGCTG
>VGWI01000079.1 GCA_016873655.1 Lentisphaerota bacterium | reverse complement strand
AGACCGACCCGGCACATGAACACGCCGAGATCCATGTCGGATGCCGGCCGGTCTCGCCGCCTTTGATCGACCGGCGCGGCGGGGCGCCATGTCACGCCATTGTATCCCGGAGCCGCGCGTCCACCGCCCCCGCCGCCGATCTTGGCCGAAAGGGGTACGGTGCCCGGCATCGTGGGATCGAACACATTCGGGTCAGTCACGCCAGCCAAACGGCGCGAGGCGTGGGACTGCGCATAGAAAGTCACCTTGCTCGCGCCGGACAGGGCAATGGCCGGCCAGGTCACATCGAACACCACACTGCCCAGAACATGCGCCGTGGCCGGTTTCGCATCGGCAGCCGACTCGCGGCCCTTACCCATGAGCGTGCGCAGCACCGGTACGAACTCGCCCGCCAACGCGGCTTCCATCTCGTTCGCCGGTTGGCCCGGATCCTTGCCCCCATCTTGCTGAGGAAGCGGCTCTTCAAGCCGCCTGTCCTCGGGCAAAAGGGCTGACTCAACGTCGCTCACGCGTAACACCGGAAGGCCCTGACCGGCCTGCTCGACAAACGTGCTGCGCTCCCATGGGATGCCCTTGTCCATGTTCTCCCGATCCAGGTAGGTAAACGTCAGCCCGTCTTCCGGCAGCAACTGCACCTCACCCTCACGCTGCGGCACGCCCTCGACTGGGAAGACCCGGGCGAGGAAGGTGCCCGTGTGAACGGCTTCCCTCGACGCGCCACCCTTCGACTCCACGGACTCCTCAAGCGCCTTGATTTCCAGCTCGGTGCCCGAACTCGTCCGCACCTTCAACGGTACGGTATCGGCAGCCCCGCTGACGTCGGCATCGGCATCCTGGACACGGATGTTAATCACATGGCCCGCCCGGAAACGACGCATCGGGGTGTACCCTCGCGTGAGCCTGCCGCCCTTACCCTCCACGGTCTGCATGAAAAACGCGCCTATCCCGGCTGTGGTGTATGTCGCCTTCATATGCGCCGAACGAACCCGATTAGCCGGCACAATTGGCGTGGGATCCTCATAGGAGACCGTGATTGTGTCGCCGGGATTGGTTTCCAGCACATCGTTATTCCGGAGCGACAGCAGGTCCACAGCCGTGGGCAGCACCTGGCGATCTTGTGTGTCATGCACCGTCAGCTTACCGATCGCCGGGGCATCGCCCTCAAAGTCCAACAGCGCCAGGCGCACCAGCCGCGCCTCGGCGTGCTCGGCAAAGGCCACGTCAAACGTTTTGTTTTCCTCCCCGGTCGTCACGCTCGCAGGCGCGAAGGCCAGCTTTGCGCCGATCTCCGGATGCTTCGCAACATCGAACGCCTCGGCGGGAATCGCGGCAAAATACGGCGCCTCTGGAATATCCCACTCGATCCTGTAGCTTGGTTTCAAGGCATTCACGCCCCTCGTCCAAAGGTAATAGTCGATCCTGTGCGCGCCCTTCTCGAAAAACCGGGACGTCGCCAATTCCTCCGGGTTGATGCCAACCGCGACCGCCTCGCCATCCACGAGCAGAATGTGGCCCTTGACATCCTTGGCCAATGCCCGAATCGTGCGCTCGCCCGAGCCGTCCAGGTAGAAGCCGCCACGCAGGTGCAGGACAAACCCGTTCCCATAGTCGATCCGGGCTTGGTTCATGTGGCGATTCAACGTTCCGAAATCATCTACAGAGGGCACCCCCGGCAAGACGACCGGCTCCGGAGAGTCCGGGGCCAGCCCGCCCAATGCCATGTATTCGCGGACCACGCGCAAGACCCCGGCAAGTGGAACGGGCAGCCTCTGCCATTCATCGTTCATCGCGATCGGGAACTGCATCGCCGTCACCTGCAGCGATCCGTCCCACGGCTTCAGGGCTGCTGGCCAGGAGCCGACCGTTTCAAAGCCATCGCCGGTCATGGAGGTCTGGACCAGGAACTTCGTCAACCCGCGCCCGGGCACATCGGCGCGGATCGACAGGCGCTTCAACGCCACCCTGTCGTTCATGTCAACCGCGTAGTGCTTGGGCCGCCTGTTATCCGCCAACGCGACCCATGGCGGATGCTCGCCACCGGAAATGGCGAAAGCCGGATCAGCCCCCGGATTACTGTCCGAGGCATGTGCCGCCGCCGCAGCGGCGGCCGTCTGCAGCACGCCGACAAACACACCGGAAACCGGCTCGGTCTCGGTCAGCACGAGTTTCGTGACCGTGTCCCCGCTCGACGCGGTTGCGGTCAGCACGATGCTGTCCTTTTCCGCGGTCGTGCTTCGGTCAGCATCGATCACATGCACGTTAATCGGATTGCCCGGCTTGATTTGATCGAGATTGCGCACCGCGCTGCGCAGGTCGTCACCCGAGGCCCTGCGGGCCAGGGCCTGCAACCGCAGTTCTTTATCCTCGCCCTCCGTCAAGACAATCTCGCCCGACGACACGGCCAGCTGCGAATCGGATACCACCGTCACCGGCGGGGCAAGCTCACCTTTCAACGGCATCTTGTTCGCCTGCCGGAAACGCTCGCTGAAGTCGTAGTATACCTTGTCGCCGCCCAGCACCTGCAGCAGGTTGTTCTGCTTGATCGGCGCGCCCAACTCGGTCGCGATTTGCCCGTTGAACTTCGTCTTCGAATCGCCGAACGGCAGCAGATTGAAAACTTCCTGGTCGCCGCCCTCCGTCCAGACACGCACTTCGATCGCGTTCTTCGTCCCGATCACCGAGAGGCTGCGATCCTCGATCTGAATCGACAGCGACCGGCCGGGTATCAGGACACGCTGTGCCGTGGTGAGATCGGAGATCTCCAACCGCGTGCCCTCCATCAACTTCCCGATCTTGAGATTGATCTCGCCTTCCAGCAGCTTCGCCTCAACGGCATTCGGGTTGAGTCGGAGGGTTTCCTCGATGAACTCGCGGGCCGCGCCGTACTGACTCTGATCGGACTTGACCCGGGCCATCATGTAGGAGGCCTCTGCCGCAACATTCTTGTCGCTGCTCTTTCGCAATGCCTCCAATTTGGCCTCCGCCCCACCATAGTCCGCAGTCAACCGCAACACCTCGGCAACCCGAAGCTCCGCCGTCATTCTCGTCCGAGTGCCCGCATAGTCCGCATTCAACGCGATGCGTTCATACTGCGATTTGGCCAGGGGATACTGCTCTCCGGCCAGGGCGATGTCCGCGTAGATCAGCTCCAGATTGGCCCGGTCGTCCACTTCCGCCAGGATCACGTCGCCCTTGTGAACCGCCGACATCATCAGGCGCGTCACACGCCCGGCCTCGTCGGTCTCGCCGCGCCGGATGGCTTCCCCGGCCACCCAGAAAACAAACCCGGGATCCAGCTTCTTGATCTCGCTCTCCAGCAATTCGCTCGCTTGCGCATAGCCACGCCAAGCATCTTCGTACTTACCCGCGGCGTAAACCTGTTGAGCCGCGTAGATGCCATACCGGCTGTCACCCCGACCCACGCTAGTGCTCGCCCCGCCCAGTTTGAGCAACGCCATGGTACCGATGGATTCGATCGTCTTGGATTGACCGCCATCCATCGCGTTGCGCAGCCAGAACTGCGCTGCGCGGCTGTAGGTCGCCGCCAACGGAAGATGGCCTTCTCTCGCGAATGACTCGGTCTTTGCGGCGAATGGCCTGGTGACTACCCAGTGTTGCCCTCGATCTATGCGGAGGGCCGCGGCGCAGAACGCCGGCGCCAGCGACATCAGTTCCGATGTGCGTCCGCGTTTCAACAGCCCGTCCTGTATCAGTTCAATCCCCGCCTGCAGGGTCTCACCGTTGAACCACACGGCCTGAAGTTCTTTGAACATGCGCACCAGGATCGCCAGCTCCGCATCCGTAACGTCGTTGGCTTCCCTGATTGGCTTCAGTATCTCCAAACCGCCCGGAAACGACACCGGGCGCGGCAGCGTGGCGGCGCGGTCCAGCACCGTGTTGAGCTGGTCAAACCACTGCCTGCGCGCATCGGGTGCCTTCGGATCGATGCTCTCCAGCCGGGTCCTGCCAAGAGCACAGTCATCAAACCTCGTGGTTCCGTACGCCGCCTCGGCCGCCGCCAGCATCTCGTTGCGCGGATCGGAATCGGCTTTGGAGACGACGTGAGAGACGACCGTCCAGAAGTCGCGGGGCCGGTAGACGGGCTTGCTGTCGTCATAACCAAACGGCAGTTTGGCAAATCTCTTGAGCCCCGCGGCCGCAGCGTTGGCGCCTTTGCGCGACTTATCGCCGCTCTCGCGCCAGAACATTGGATCGGCCAGACCGGTCTTGGCCACTTCCTCCGCGAACACATCGTCGAAATAGCTGTCGCGCGGGTAGGTGCTGTTCATCCCGGGAAACTCGCGCCCCAGGAGCCACTGGTACTTCGTCGCGGCATTGTAGCGACCGCCGTCGGGGCTGGTCGGGGCAACACTGTAATTGGGATGATTCTGCAGGACCTTCCCATCCACCAGCTTGCCGAAAATCTTGCGGCTTGCCTCGCTTTCGCTGCGTGACTGCAAGCTCCGGTCAAGGCGCACCCGGCGGTAGATGTCAAAAACGGCGCCATCGAACGTGCCGGCGTCCAGCATAGCCAGGGCGACCTTTGCGACAGATGCCTCAAACTTGGCACGCCGATCTGGATCGTCCTCGGTGTCCGGGTTGAACGGAACGCGTGCGTGCTGCGAACGGCCGGTCGTGGCCAGGCGCGCGATCTGATCACCATAGACCTCGGCTTGGATGTCCCATGCGTCTGATTTCCCCCTGTCCCGAACGATCAGATCGAAGTATGCCGAGCCAAAAGGCAGTTTCTTTTCATCGTAATCGCGTATCAGCGCATAAGCCCGGCGCGCAGCAGCCAGAGCCGCCGCCGCATCGTTCTGGCCTGCTGCCAGGTTCATCTTCAGGATGTGACCCAGCAGCAGCGAGGGCGCCTTGCTCGCATCAAAAACTTTCGGGTCCATCACCGCCCTGAATGCATCATCGATCCGTTTGACCAGCGCAATCTCGGCTTCCCACTGCTGTTTCGTCTCCGGCGACTTCTTGGCATGATTTTCCTCCCGACGCACCCTCTCGCTCCATGCGTCGAAATCTCTTCGAATCTCCTTGAACGCCTGCGCACGTTGGTTCGCCGACAGGGGGACCCAATCGAGCAAGTGCAGATACTCCGGCATCCTGGCACGTTCGCCATATTGCCACATAGGCCCCAGGAGATGCTGGTTATCCGCCATCAGCGGTATCGGCGACTTGAACAGGACGTCCACCACATAGCGCGCGTACACCCGACGCGCCTCGTCCCTGCGCGCGTTATTGCGATCGTTCAGCTCCTGCTCGGTCCCACCCGGCGGGAATGAAAGATAGATCGCCTCGAGTTCCGCCGGAACCTCGCCAAACATCCAGCTTTCCTGCTCGACGAAATGCTTGATCATGGCGCCGTAGTCTTCGCCGGCCGCCACCGAACGAATGATCGCCGCACCCCGATTTTCAATGCCGGCCAGCGCGGGAGCAAGAGCCCGATAGGCCGCCGGATCCGTTGCCTTAAATAGGATCGGAACGTCGGCTGCCCATCGATTACGTGCAGGACTGGGCGGCGCGGCCTTGATCAGCTCAATCCAAGTCTCATGACTGGCGTATCGCCCGTCAGCCGCCACGAGTCTTTCCTCGTCCGAAAGCCGCATGAAGCTTTCCGCAAAGAACTTCCTTTTGCCGATCCCCCCTGTATTCCACTGATCCATACTGCCGCGCGCGAATCCACCACTCCACATCTGACAAATGGCACGCAATGTCTCGCCGCGGGGTGCGGCGTCGAACCATGCCTTGGCCGCGGCCGCAACAGGCGCAAAATCGGTTTCGAGCTGGGCGGCATCTTTGCCACGCGCACCGGCATTGAACCCGATTGTCTCGGCCTGGAACCGCAATCGCGCGGCACGGAGTGGGCTCTCGCGAATGAGGTCCGCCAGCTTGCGCATATCCGGCAACGCCCTGTAGGCCGTTTCGTCGGGCAGCTTGGTCGACTCGATCAGGCGGTCAAGATCGTCCCAGAAGAGTTCCTGTTCCTGCGCCAACGGCAGCTTGTCTGCAAAACACAGAACAAGCCATTTGGCCACAACCGCGAGGTCCTTGCCTTCCCACGCCTCGTCAAGGTACTGGCGGTCATACTTCCGCGCCGCAGGCCCCGCGCGCAGCGCTTCGCCGTGCTGCGTCATGAACGCCACGAGCGCCCGCGTGTCGCCCATAAGCAGGAGCATCTGGTACAAGCGGGCAGCGGCTGCCGAAGCAGCCGTCTTGTCGGTTAACGCCAGAACGTAGAGCTTCTGTCGCACGGTTGCGCTGGCGTAATCGCCGGCCAGCCATGCGTTTTCCGCCGCCAGCTTCAGCAGTTCAGGCGATGGGGTCGACGTCTGATCCAGGAAGGTCTTAACGATCGGTTCGACGGCATGCGGCCGGCCGAGCGTGGCGGCCAGATTCAAGGCCCTCGCCATATCCGCCGCCGACAGCGCAACGTCCATGCCCGCCTTGGCCACCAACGTATCCAATTGATCCCCGGCCTGCGCCGCAGCAGGTTTTTTCGCAACAGCAGGCACAGCGGCAGCGCGCTTTCCACCATCCGGCCCATCCGTGTTCTGGGCAAGAGCCGCACCGGCCAGGCCGAACATCATGACAAGGACCAGGCAATTGAAGAGGCTGAACAGCGCTGATAGCCTTCGTCGATTCATATCAAACCTTCCCTCTTTGGCCACTTTCGGATGACTTAAGTTGCGAAAGCTTTTCGGACAGGCTCCAATCAATCCGCGTCCCTGCCACCCCGGATCAGATGGCTCAACCCCATCGATTCCAGGGCATTGTGCGCGCTACTCGACTCTCTGGTGTTAGGATATTTCGCTATCAACGTGGTCAAAGCGCCAATATACAACTGCTTCTGGCCTGCCCCTCTCCAGATATTCGCGATCTCCAACGCCGCACTCGGCGCCTCGCGTGGAAACGCGCCGCTCCCCTCGACCTGTGATAGTTCCGATACCGCGGCCGCATGCTTGCCTTGCTTCACCAGCAGGCTGGCAATCGTGAACAGGATTCTGGGCAAATCGTCGGTGGCGCGGTAGGCGGCTATTGCCTCATCGATCCGCCCCAGGGTTAACAACATTTCGGCTTTCATCCGGTATGCGTCCTTCGCATACCTCGGGTTTTTCGTACACTTGTCCGCCATGGGCAGCCCCTTCTCCGCGGCCTCGGTGTCATATTGTTGCGCGCGATAGTGCCAGTAGCCCAGCTCGTCCCAATGAGCAAGATCCTGATTCCCATACATTCTGTATAAGTGCATAACGTACGGCTGCGCTTCCCTGAACAGAGGTGCCCCCCCCTCCTGCTCATACGATCGGGTGAGGTCGGAAGCGAGGTTCCCCTTCGAAAGCTCTTTTCCCTTCGCGCTGTCCGGTAGAGCCGCAAACTTCAGCTTCTGGAAAACCAAGTACGACATCGGCCGCGCCTCTTTGACCCGGAAAAGGGCCAGGATCAGCGGCACAAGCGTCTCGTTCCGCGTACTGGCGGCGTCGAACTTGCGGAAATACTCCTCAAGCTTCTGCTGGTCATACGTGTAAAAAAGCATCCACTTGGCGATCCGGTCGTTATCGCCGGCCTTCTGGTACGCCTCGAACTGCTTGTCCAACCGCGCGTACCACTTGTCGCGTCTGCCATCCAGAACCAGATGGAAATCGGCCAGATCCTTCTGGAAGTCATCGTCTTTGGGCATCTGGCCTTTCATGGCCCCGGTCCAGTATTCGTAGTAGGCTTCACGCTCAGACTTCTGCTCGGCCTCGAAACGGCCATGTTCACGGATCTTTGCCCGAACCGTGTCCCAGAAGTGCTGATCGTCCTCGGCCAGTTTACCCTCAGGTTTGATCTCGAAGCCGGAGGCGGCTTTGCATGCCTCGCGCAACGCACTCACATCGGGCTTGTCACGGACCCAGATGCGCAGAATCTGCCTGATGGAGTGCCCGACTTCCCCATCGTCACCACGCCGGAAACTGGTTAGCGACTTCAAGTAGAACTTGCCGGCATCGGTATACTTGCCCTGCGCATAGAGGCCGTCCGCCAGTCGGTTGATGGCCGCAGCCGCAAACGGATGCTTGCTGTAGTCAACGTCTTCGGCCATCTCCTTCCAGAGATCTAACGCCGCCGTCCACTTCTGCTGGCTGGCGCGGCACTCACCCATGTAAAAGAGCGTCGGCGCGGCGTACGCCACCGAGTTGGGAAAGTAGTCCATGACCTCGTTGTAGGTCTGGATGGCCTCGTCCATCTTGTTGTCTCGCTGGATTGCCCGCCCTTTGCGCATCAGTGCGTACGGAATAACGTGCGATTTGGGGAATTCCAGCATGAACGCATCGTAGGCCGCCCTGGCTTGCCGCCACTGCTTATCTTCAAAAGCTCTGTCCGCTTCATCCAGGCGCTGCGCCTCGAACGGATCCAGCCGCTGAAAGTCATCCTTGGTCATGAAAACTTCAGTGTTCTTCATCCACTTTGTGTCTCTGGCCGCGGTGGCGGTCCCGCCGGCGGCAAGCAACACAGTCAGGGTGAGTATCACCCCAGATGTGACCTTCACGAACATGCCGTCTTCCTCACACCGGATCCGCATTACGTTTCGCAAACGTTCCAGCTATTTAAGCAGGAAGGGTGCCATCCGCACAAGAGCAAAACCATTCGCGGGAACACCCGATAATCGGCCGAAATCACGACTTCGGAAGGCCCCGATGCCGGGTCACCCGCACAGGAATGCATACCAGAGAACGCAGACACGAGTGCGTCATGTGTGGTTACGTACGCATCCCGCAACAAGTGGGGCTCTTCAGGATTTGTG
This sequence comes from Lentisphaerota bacterium, assembly GCA_016873655.1. GTDB lineage: Bacteria > Verrucomicrobiota > Kiritimatiellia > UBA8416 > VGWI01 > VGWI01. The sequence goes on along the minus strand of VGWI01000079.1, from coordinate 2,536 downwards.
TGGGGATGTCTCAATCGTCGCCGTTCTCGTCGACCAACGGGACCAGGGACAGAACTTCTACGGGTCCTGCTGATTCTCAGTCACTACCCTGAACCCGACACCCGCACGGTTCATGCCGCGCTGCTCGATTCTCAGGTCCGGATGACCCCAGGCGCGCCGGGCCGACCGTGCGAACTCCACATTGCGCCTGCCCAGGTGGTCGGCGGATCCGCCCCGCATGACGCGGAAGATGCCGGTCTCCGGACCGGCCGGGTCGTCTGTCGGGCCCAGCAGATAGTAGTCCGCGCAGAACCGATCGAGACACCATTCGCTCACGTTGCCGTGCATGTCGTACAGGCCCCATGCGTTGGGCATCTTCCCGCCCACGTCCTTCGGCCCGCCGCGTGCGTCCTCCCCGAACCATGCGTAGTCCTTCATCGCCTCGATCCGGTCGAGATCCCCGAATGACCAGACGGTCGTCGTGCCCGCCCGGCAGGCATACTCCCACTCGGCTTCCGTGGGAAGGCGCACGTTTCTGCCGGTCCTGGACGAAAGCCTGCCGCAGAAGTTCGTCGCCTCTTGCCACGACACGCCTGCCGCGGGCCGGTTGGGCCCGTCGCCGGCGGAGTCGGTCCCCATCACGGCGTCATACTGCGCGCGCGTCACCTCGTGCACACCCATGTAGAAGGGCTTCGTGATCCGCACGAGGTGTGGCGGGCTCTCGTTGCGGTGGTGTCCCCAGGTGTTCGTCGCGCTGCCCATCATGAATTCGCCGGGACGGATGAGCGCAAGCTTCAGCGTCGCGCCTCCGCCCAGATCGAGCGTGGCCGTTTCCGGCAATCCCTCAACGGATGCCATCGCCGCGCCGCGCGCCTCCGGCGCGAAGCCCGCGGGGAGCCGCCGATGGACCGTCGAGGCCTCTTCCAGGAAGGCCTCCGAGGTCCAGGTCCAGTAGAGGAACGCCCGGCGGGCGTCAGTGTCGCCGGCCTTCTCGATCTCGGCCAGCGCCTCGTCGCGTAGCGCCTTCATCCGCGTCACGATATCCTCCGGCCAGATCGCGGCGAACAGATCGGCCGGCAGGCGGTGTTCCAGCGCAAGCCTTCCAAGCCCTTCGCAACCGGGCAGTTGATCCCGGTGCAGGTTCTCCGCTTCCAACGCGCGCGGCAGGGGTGTCTTCTCCCACCGGTCGCACTGGAGACGCAGCAGTTCTAGGGACGCCCGGGCGCCCGGTCCGAAGAGGCGCCTGCACATTTCGTCCAGCGTCGCGTCAACGTCGAGTTCGGGGTTCCAGAGCACACGCTGCCACACGTAGTAAGTGGGCGCGCCGGACACCCGGATCGGCGCACTGAACACCGTCAGTTCGGACCCCGAGATATGCGGCCGGTTCCGCATGTAGAAGTCCTGAACGAGGTGAGGGTATTGGACCGGGCCATAGGTCCAGTCGCCCGGGCTGGAGCACGAGGCCCAGATCAGGACCTTTCCCCATCCGCGGATCGTACGGTCGAACGCGGGGCCGACGGAGGGATGGAAAGCCCGACCCATCACGAACCCCTCCGGCCACACGGACGCGACCCGCAGGTTGTCCGGGAACCTCACGCCCTCCGGCGGCTTCCTTTCGCCGGCGTTCAGAACGACCTTCTTGTCCGGCCAGCGCTGCTTCACGGCTTCACACAACCGCTGCACAAACAGCCCGAAAACCAGCTCATGGACCCGTTCCTCGATGATGGCATGGGCGCGCTCCTCGCCGAAATCACTCGCCAGCGCCGCCCGCAGTTTGCGGTCGTTCCGGAATCTGGCCGCCGTCTTCTCGCACGATGGGCAGTGACAGACGAGCCCGGGCGTCCCGGGGAAATAGACGGTGCAGCTTGTCTCCGTCATGATCTTGTGCGGCGGCCAGTCGCGCGCGTTTTCGTCCCAGTGCCGGCTCAACCGCGCGAGCAGCGCGTCCAGCGTCTCCGGCGCGCTGAAGCAGATCCAGCGCTCGTGACGTGAGCCGTCCTGGTTCATGGCCCGCGCCGCGTCACCCGCCTTCTCGATGTCGCCCTTGTTCCCCCAGCGCGAGAGCCACCACGCAATAGCTTCACTCCCCTGGATGATTCCCGGCGTGAAGTCGAGGCTTTCGCCGTGGCGCAGCAAGGCCTCCATGCGGGGCACGTACCACCAGGTCTCATCGCGCGGCATGACGCCGGGTGCCAGGGGCAGCGGCATCCGGTCGCCCCAGTTGTGCCCCTCGGTATGAAGCGGCATCAGCGACGTTTCAATGAAATCTATGCGCTTGCGAAAGACCGGCTGGTCGGTGTAGTGAGCCGGCGGCGCCACGAGCGAGGCCGCACGCGGGATCGAACGCCCGGCGGCCTCGGCCGGCCAATACCAACGTACGCCGGCGAACCGTTCCAGGAAATCCGCCACTGCCCACGCCGTGCCGTCCGGATGGCCCGCGCCGCCCACGAGATACACGCGATTCGCGGCAGTCTTGACCACGAAACCCTCGGGCGGGATCTTCGCGGGATCGATCCCCGCCGCGCGCGTTTCCTCGCAGTCGCCGATGACAATGGCG
>VGWI01000078.1 GCA_016873655.1 Lentisphaerota bacterium | reverse complement strand
TGCAGCAGCATTCCGCCGTTCGCGGCGGCGGCACGGGCATTTGCCGTCTGGTGATCGCGCGGGGCGCCGGGCAGCGGCACAAGAAGGGCGGGGAGGCCGGCGGCGGCCAGTTCCGCGCACGACGCGCCGCCGGCGCGGCAGACGGCGAAGTCGGCTGAAGCGTAGGCGAGCCCCATATCCGAGAGAAACTCGATCACGCGCGCTTCCACGCCGGAAGCGGCGTAGGCTGCGCGCACCGTCTCTCCGTCCTTCGCGCCGGTAAGGTGGATCAAGCGAGGGCGTTTGTCAGGCTGCATTGCGGCGATTGCCTGTACGCAGAGCATGTTCAGCGCGTGTGCGCCCTGGCTTCCGCCCATGACGAGGAGAGTGGGGCTGGCTGCATTGTCATGATCCGGAAACGGGCGCAGGTCCAGCGGACGGACCGGAAACCCTGTGACCGCGGTGCGGCCGCGAATGCCGGCCGCCGCTTCCGGGAAACTCAGCGCGGTGACTTGCGCGAAGCGCGAAAGGAACGAAGTTGCCCGGCCCGGCACGGCGTTTGCCTCGTGAAGGACGACGGGAACGCGCAGGCGGCGCGCGGCGAGGACTGGTCCGACGGAACCGTAGCCGCCCATGGCCAGCAGCGCATCCGGGCGTGAGCGCGACATGAGTTTTCTGCATGTGCACGCAGCCCGCAGCATGGCCATTGCCGCCGTGAAGACTCTCAACGAGGCGCGAGTCGGCATGCCGGCGGAGGCAACGCATTCGGTTGCGCCGCCCCAGTGTTCAACTATCCATGCCTCCGCCGGCCGGCCGGAGAGCCAGAGCACGACCTCGTGGCCGCGTTCCCTCAGCGCCTTGCCGACAACGATGCCGGGGAGCATATGTCCGCCCGTTCCCCCGCATGCAATCCCGATCCTCATGACTTCTCCCTCTTCGCAGGCCCGTACTGTCAAACTTGACGGTACGTTTGCCTATCTAACACTTGTTTTGCCAGGGGGGTAGCAGTCGCGCTTGCCTTCTCCCCCTTTTTGCTCCCCATTTCGGTCAACGAGAGCGGGCGACGCGAACGGTGGACGAGTGCGATGTTCACTACTCGTTGGCCGCTCTCGTCGCCGCCTCCTCCCGTCTTCCGAAGATGTGCCGCACATCCTCAACCACCATGTAGAGCGACGGCACGAGTATCAGCGAGATGAGCGTGGCGAAGAGGATGCCGAACCCGAGCGAGATAGCCATCGGGATCAGGAACTTTGCCTGCCGCGACGTTTCCATTATCATTGGCGCCAGTCCTCCGAACGTGGTCAGCGTCGTGAGCAGGATAGGGCGGAATCGCTGAACGGCGGCGGAGACGACCGCATCGTGCGCCGTGTCGTGGTATGCGCGCCTTTCGTTTGCGAACGTGATGAGAACAAGCGCGTCGTTCACGGCCACGCCGCTCAAGGCGAGCATGCCGATGACGCCCATCATGGTCATGGAGTACCCGAGCAACAGATGTCCCAGGATCGCGCCGATGATGCCGAACGGGATGCTGGCCATGACGATCAGCGGTTGTGAATAGCTTTTGAACGGGACCGCCAGCAGCGCGTAGATGGCAAGCAGAACCAGCGGGATGGTAATCGCCATGCTGCCAAAGCTCTCCCGCGTATCGGCTTCGCGTCCTTCGTAGCTGTAGTCCAGACCAGGGAACTGCTGGACCAGCCCGGGGAAAAACTCGGCATCAAGCCTGGCCATCACCTCGCCAGCCTTTGACTTCGGGCGCACGTCGGCAACCACGTTGAGCGTGCGCATGCCGTTGTGGCGGTTGATGGTGGTATAGGACGTTCCGACATTGATGTTGACGGCATCCGAGAGCATCACATCGCCGCCATCCCGGGTTTGCAGGATGAAGTTCTCGAAGTGGTACTGACGTGTGCGTTCGCTCTCGGGAAGCCGGACCTTGACCTTCACTTCGTTGCGGCCGCGCTGCTGACGAAGCACCTCTGTTCCCTCAAATGCCGCGCGGACCTGGCGTCCCACATCTTCAGCCGTGAGTCCAAGGCTCAACGCTTCCGGCCGCATGGTGAAATCAAACTGAGCTTTACCCTCCTCAACGCCGTCGTCCACATCATGGACGAGGGAATACCGGCCCAACTCCGCCGCCAGCGTACGGGCGGCGTTCTCGAGAGTGGTTACGTTCTGGTGCCGCAGTTCCACGGTCAGCGCCGGGCCTCCGCCGGGACCACCTTCATCTGACGCGTACCTGATGAAGCGCACACCCGGGATGTCGCCTGCTTTTGCCCGCCAGGCCTTTACGAAGGTCTCGGTGCCCATGATCCGGTCCCGGACTTCCGGATCGGCAAGATACACGCGCACGTTGGCCACGTGACTTCCGCCACGCCCGGTGTCGGAGAAGATACCTTCGAGAAGTTCAGGGCGGCCGGTTTCCTCGACGACGTCACGCGCCGCGCGCTCGAGGCGCGCGGCGACCGACCTGGTGGAGTCGACCGGGGACCCGAATGGGAGCGTGGCGGTGGCCGTCGCGAAGTCGGACTCCGTGGTCGTGAACATCGAGAAGCCCATGCGTCCGCTTGCCCAGTATCCGCCGACGAGCAGAAGGAGTGCGATCGCAGCCGCCACCACAACATACCGGTGCGACAGGCAGAATTCGAGGAACGGGCCGTACTTCGTCCGCACCCAATTGCGGAAGGCGTGGCTGAACCGCTGCTGGCCCCGGTGCAGCCATCCGGACAGGCCTCTCGGTTCCCGCCTGCGGCCGTGACTCAGATGAGCGGGCAGAATGTACAGACTCTCGATCCATGAGATGGTGAAAACACAGATGACGACAATGGGCAGCATTCCCATGATCCGTCCCAGCATTCCCGGCAGGAGAAGGAGCGGGATGAACGCCACGATGTTCGTCAGAATGCTGAAGCCGACGGGCGAGCTAACTTCCCGAGCGCCCCTGATGGCGGCCAGGATCGGGCTGAGTTTTTCCTGCTGGTAATGGTAGATGTTCTCGCCGACCACGATGGCATCGTCAACCACGATTCCGAGCGCCAGAATGAAGGCGAACATCGTGATCATGTTTATCGAGAGCCCCGCCACCGGCATGAGAAGCATGCATCCCAGAAAAGAAACGGGAATGCCCATCATGACCCAGAATGCCAGGCGCATCTCCAGGAAGAGCCCCAGGATCAGGAAGACAAGAACCAGTCCCAGCGCCCCGTTACGCAACAGGAGCTGGGCGCGTTGGGAGAAGACCTCCGTCATGTCTCTCAGGATCTTGATCTCAACCCCCTCCGGAAGCTGTTCATTGATCTGGGGCAGAATGTCGGCGACGGCCGCGGCGATGCTCGATGGCGTCTGCTCACCCACGCGGAAGATCTCGAGCATGATGGACAGTTGCCCATCGTAGGTGGCAAACCGGTCAGTATCCTCGAATCCGTCGATGACTGCGCCCAGCTCGCCCGCGTTGAGAACGGTGCCATCCTCGGAAGCCAGCACGGGCGCGCGGGCGAAGTCGGTTCCGTAGTCCCGACGCTCCTGCATGCGGAGCAGGGTCTCGCCGCTGTCAGTCTTTATGGCGCCGCCTGAAATCTCCCGTGACTGGGTCTTGATGGAAGAAGCCACGGACTGATGAGTGAGCCCATGCCGCCGGAGTTCGTCCTGAGGAATTTCGATGCTGATTTCCAGGTCGCGGGTGCCGGTGAGATCAACTTGCGTAATGTCAGGGCTCTGGAGGAGGCGATCTCTAACCTGCTCGGCGAGCCCGCGCAGTATCGTTTCGGGCACATCGCCGTAGAGAACCAGCGTCATGGTGTCGCGCCGGCGGGCTGCCAGGGCCACCACCGGACGTTCGGCCCCATCCGGGAAAGTCGTGATCCGGTCGACTTCGCTCTTGATGTCCTGGTAGATCTTGATGGGGTCGAGGCCCTCCATGAGTTCCGCGCTCACCGTTGCGCGGCCGTCCTGGGCCCTGGATGAAACCTCGTCAACACCTTCCAGCCCGCGCACGGCCTCTTCGACGACCAGGCAGACGCTTTGCTCCATCTCCTCCGGCGTGCCCCCGGGATAGGATACGGTAATGCTGACGACATCGGCCGTCATGTCAGGGAAGACTTCCTGCGTGATCGACTTGAAGGCCGCGAATCCACCGACCAGGCACAGAAGCATCAGCAGGTTTGCCGCCACGGGGTTCCGGGCCATCCAGGCGATGGGGCCCCTGGCGCCGTCCAGAAGCTCGTCTTGCATCTACTTCCCCTCCCCGGACGGTTGCTGGCCGCCGTGTGGCCAGCTGTCCGCCGACGCGCGCGGGCGCTTTTCCGCGCCGGAATCCGGGGGCTGTTCAGGAGCTGCCGTCCGGGCCAGGCGCCGCAACTGCATGCCGTTGACGGCAGCGGCCAGATCGGTCGTGACGAGTTCGAGTCCGGGGTCGGCGACAACCCGTACAAGCACTTCATCGGCATACCCGTGCAGCAGGTCGGCGGGAAGAATGCGGAGCCTGTCTTCCCGGTCAACCATCCAGACCACGTTGCCGTCACGGAAGAACCGGCGTGGGATCAGTGAAACGTCTTCAGCCATCTTGCCCTCTATGCGGACGCGCACGACCTCATTCAGCAGCATCGGGCGGCCCCTGGCGTGGTCGCAGGGCGCTGCGACGGTCAGCAGCAGGCGCGCCATGCGTCCCTTCTCCGTAAGATCCGGCAGCAATGTGAACGTCTGAGCCTCGCGGACCGTGCCATCGGAAAGCGCGATCGTGGCGCGGTACGGCGTTCGGCCAAGATCGGGCAGCGAGCCAAGCGCGCTCAGGGGTATGGACGCACGAACGAAGTACCGGTCGGTGGCGGTCAGTTCGAAGAGCGTCTTCCCGGGTTGGGCGTAGTCGCCGACATCGGCGTCGCTGGTTACGACTACGGCGTCGAACGGAGCGCGGATCTTTGTCCGTTCCAGAGTGAGCCTGGCATTCTCGACGGCGAGCTCGGCGCTTCTGACCGCGGCCCGTGCCGATTTGAGTTGCGGTTCGCGCAGGACGAGATCGGTGTAGGCGTTTGTTTCCTGAAGGCCCATGAGATCGTGCTCGTGGCGAACCGCGTCCTGCTGTCCCTCCTCGATGCGCAGGTTGCTCTGCGCCGTCTGCAGGCCGGCTTCAGCTTTCAGGAGCGCAAGGCCGTAGTCTGCCGCCTCGATCTCGACCAGGACCTCGTCTCTGCCCACACGTTCGCCTTCGACCAGGCGGGCGTTGACCGCGACGATGCGGCCCGGGACTTCAGGCTGGACTGCCGCTGTCTTGTCCGCGACTACGGTGCCCAGGCATTCGACGACGAGCGGTTGGGATGACACCGCAAGGGGTATGGTTTCAACAACCGGGACCATCGAGGACATGGGGCGCTGTCCGGCCTGTGGCCTTGTCTTCACGAAGAAGACGGCGGCGGCCAGGCCGCCGGCGATGAGCGCGATGCCGATGACAGATCCGAGAACTCGTTGCGTCGGTTTCATCATTGCAGTTGTTCCTCCAAAATGGATGCCCAATCGCCGCCGAGCGCGCGGTAAAGCTGAACACGGTCAGAGAGCAGCTTCGCCCTGGCCTGGACGAGCGCGATGTCGAGTGACTCCCGCGACGTGATCGCCGTCAGCGTGTCAAGATACGGCAGAATGCCGCGCTCGTAGCGGCGGATGGAGTCAGTTTCTGTCTTCCGGGCGGCGGCAAGCTGCTTTTCGATCGCATCAACGTATTCCGCCTGATGCTGCTCGCTGCTGAGGGCAGTTTCCGTCTCCCTGACGGCTTCAAGAACAGCAAGGCGATAGGCGGCGAGACGCTCCCTTGACACTGCCAGGGCGCGGTCCGCCTCTGCTCTCCTCGCTCCGCCGTCGAGAAGCGGGCCCAGCAGGCCCGCAGCAAGGTTGGACGCCCAATCGTCGAAGAGCAGGTCCAGGTCCTCGCCGCTGGTGGCATGCGAGCCCGTGAGGGTGATGGCCGGCAAGCGCGCCGCTCGCGCCGCGCCGACATTCCAGTCCGCCGCTTCGAGTGTCAGGCGGGCTGCCTGGACATCCGGCCGGTTCCGGACCACATCCGCCGGCAGGCCGGCCGCGGGGCGATCCGGCAGCCGCGGAAGGGGCTCAGGCGCCAGTCCGAGATTTGTTCCGGCAGGCTTTCCCAACAGAATCGCCATGCTGTGTTCAAGGCTCTTGAGTGCTGACCTGACGGGCGGCAGTTTCGCTTCCGCGGCAGCCACTTGCTGGCGTTGCTGCAACACGGAAAGAGAGGGCGATTGCCCTGTCCTGTATCGGGCCTCCACCGCGTTGAGTCGGTCGCGACTCGATCTGAGCTGGCTCTCGCAGATCGCCAACGTCCGGCTCTGTGCCAGCCAGTTGAAATAGGTTTCCGCCAACTCGCCTGAGATCGTCATGGCGGCTGTCTGGATGTCGAACCGGGAAGCCTCCAATTCCGCCCCGGCGGCTTTCCGCCTGGACCGTACTCTGCCCCATAGATCGATTTCGTAACTCGCATGGAGTCCGAACGAATGGCTTGTCTCGGTTGCTGACCCCTGCGCATTCGGATCACCCCATGCCGAAGTCGCCTGTACGTTGAGGCTCGGTATGGTGTCAGCGCCGCTTTTGCGTGCCGCCGCCTCCGCCTGTTCCAGACGCGCCGCCGCACGTTCCAGCGTCAGGTTTCCGGCAAGAGCATCGGCCACCAGGCGATTGAGCTGATCCGACCCAAACGCCTTCCACCATTCAGACGTGTGCTCAACTCCCGCGGCGTCCGTGGTGAAGCGTTCCGGGGTATAACCGGCCAGGAGATCGTCGCGTGTCGGCCGCATCGTGCGGCACGATGTCTGTCCGAGCAAAATGGACAGAAGCATCAGCGCGGCTGCTGCGTCTCTGCCAAGCGCCATATCTCTCACCCTCCCAGTTCCGCCGGGCGGCCGTTTCATCCGGAACCCCTTAATCCGGCGGGGCCAGTCCGTCCAGAAGGAAGTCACGATACACCACAGACAAAAGGCAACGCCAGCGGTACTGGCGGGGGGGCGGGGAAGAGATGCTGCTTCAGACTTGATCCGACCATGCCTTGAGCTGGCCGTCGGCAGAATGGACGCCTGAATTGCCGGTTCCGCGGTACCCAGGGCATGTCCCTGAGCGGATCTCCGCCGCCGGCAGCAACAACGCAGCCAGGAATATTCTGAAAGCCTTCATATCCACATGACACCCACGCCCCGGCACGTGTAACGTTTCAGCGAAGGATGTCAACCGGTTTTCGAATCAGGACACCTACGATAGGGGAAGCGGGTTCTGGGGCAGGCAGATGAAGAAGTCGGCGATGGTAAAAGGACTCTTGATCGCGGGCGGGATGCTTGCCGTTGGTCTGGGAGCCGTGGGCATCTTCGTTCCGCTGCTTCCGACCACGCCTTTTCTGTTGCTGGCCGCCGCATGTTTCATTCGCAGTTCAGATCGCATGTACGCCTGGCTCATGCACCACAGGTGGTTTGGCAGTTACATACGGAACTACCAGGAACACCGCGCCATCACGCTCCGGGCAAAGGTTGTCACGCTTGTGCTGCTGTGGGCGAGCATCGGCTATTCTGCTCTCGCGGTCGCTACGACGTGGTGGTTGAGGGCGGTACTCGCCGCTGTTGCGATCGGAGTGACAATCCACTTGCTTCAACTCAAGACGCTGACGGGAGAAATGCTCAAGGATCTGGGGCCGCCGCCGCAGAATCGTCGGGAGGGCGGCGACCATGTGATTCACAACGGGTCTGAATCGATGCCCATCGACCGCGCCAATCTCGTCCATTCAACCGTTGCGCACGGCACACGAAGGGGAGGCTGAACGTGCAGAGCGGAACTTTTTTACAGGACTTGGCCGTGGTTCTGCTCGCTGCCGGCGCCGCGGCTCTGCTGTGCGACCGGCTGCGACAACCCAAAGTCGTCGGGTACATCCTGGCCGGATTGATCCTCGGCCCGCACACGCCGCCCTTTTCATTCATCAAGGACGAGTCCGCCATACGGACCCTGGCCGATCTCGGCGTGATCTTCCTCATGTTCTCTCTGGGACTGGAGTTCAACTTCCGGCGTCTGCGCAACGCCGGGATGACTGCCGGAGTGACGGGCGTGCTGGACGTGACCGTCATGGTGTGGCTGGGCTATCTGCTGGGGCGGGGACTGGGGTGGTCTCCTGTGGAGAGCCTGTTTTTGGGCGGAATGCTCTGCGATTCCTCCACCACCATTGTGGCGAAAACGCTCCGCGAACTGGGGAAAACACGCGAGAGGTTTGCCGGGGTCGTGGTGGGGATTACCGTCGTTGAGGACGTGCTGGCGGTGGGGATGATTGCAACGCTGTCGGCCGTGGCGCTGGCCGGAGTTCTTCACGCGGGTTTCCTGGCCGCACGCTTCTGGGTGCTCATTCTGTTTCTGGTGGCGGTAACGATGGGCGGGCTACTCATGCTGCCACGTTTTTTGAACTTCGTAAGCCGCCGGGAAGGCGACGAATTGCTCCTCCTTTCCGTGCTGGGAGTTTGTTTCGGCGTGACGCTGGCTGCCACCCGCCTTGAACTGAGCCTTGCGCTAGGCGCCGTGCTGGTGGGCGCGACAGCATCGGAGTCGCGCGCGGGTCAACGACTTGCATCCCTGGTCGATCCGCTGCATCACACGTTCGGCGCCGTGTTCTTTGTTGCCGTCGGACTGATGCTCGATCCGGCCATGTTGCTGCGGCACTGGGCGCCGGTGCTCGCGGCCACGGCGCTGGTGGTCGGCGGCAAGTTCATCCTGAATGCGATTGGCTCGCTCTTGACCGGTCACGATGTGCCCACGGCGGTTCGGGTGGGCGCGGGTATGGCGCAGGTCGGGGAATTTGCCTTCATCATCGCGGCCCTAAGCGTGTCCCTGGAGGCGACGGGCGATCTGGTGTATCAGGTGGGTGTCGGCGCAGCCATACTGACGACCCTGTTGAATCCGTACCTGATCCGGGGCGCGGACCGGTTGGGCGCGGCCATAGAAGAAAGCCCGACGTGCCGGCGATGCACCGCCTCTTTCGCTCTATACGCATTGTGGGTGGAACGGATTGCGTGTCGAGAACACAACAGCGTTGTGCGGAGGGCTGTGCGGCGGTCGGTGGTGATCATGCTGGTGAATGCTATCCTGATCTGCGCGATCATGGGTGTGGCTGCTTACCTGGCGCGAAACCCCTTGCGGGCGGTTCCGTCGTTCGCTACTCGGCCGAACTTGCTCGCCGGGACGATGTGGGTACTCGCGATGCTTGTGTGCCTGCCCATGTACGTGGCAACCTTCCGGAAGCTGCAAGCCGTGGGGATGATCCTGGCCGAATCCGTGCTGCCTGTGAAGATGACGTCGTCCTGGTCGCGAACCATGCGTTCGTTCATCGCCAATGCCATACTCACCGCGGGCGTGGTTCTGTTGGCCTTGCTGACCATCGCCCTGAGTTCAGCGATGTTCCCGTCGAAATTCGTACTGGCTTTCATGATGATTGCCGCCGTGGCTGTTGCCTTTTGGCAATGGTCGAGACTCGTGCGGATATACGCTCAGGCGCAAAGCGAGGTGGCATCCATGCTTCAAGGTCCGCCCCCGTCGAAGAGAGAGCAGGCGCACGCGCCGTTGTCGCTTGCGGAAACAGCAGTAGGTTTGAACATAGAAACTGCCGTCATCGAGGAAGGTGCTCGCGTGGTCGGCATGGAGTTGCGAACGACTCGTTTGCGGCAGCGGGCGGGTGTCACGGTGGTTGGCATCACACGGGCGAATCGCAAGATCGCAAACCCTGGGCCGCGAGAGCGGCTTCTAAGCGGAGACCTTGTGTATCTACTCGGCGATCCAGATCAGATTCGGACGGCCCGAGAATTGTTGAGTGCCAGGCATAACGCACATTCCTGAACTTCGACTGAGGCTAATGCCGAGTGTACCAAGTCCTTCCACCACCGGCGCGCCCCCGAAGAACGAAGACTCTGGGCTCGCCAAGGCTTCGCAGGACAAGCGAAGAAGACGGGCGGAACGTAGCTCGCAGCGCTTCTAGCTCAGATCGGGGTTGCCCCCGTTAATGGTGTTGAACCTTCTGAAAGATGGTCGGGGCGATGGGATTTGAACCCATGACCTTTTGGTCCCGAACCAAACGCCCGAGCCACGTAATTCCCCTTGTATGACGCCACTATATGCTATAGCATCTGCTCTGTGGGTGCCGATGTGGGTGCTTGCGTTCTTCATCGTGCCCCCAGTGTTGCAGACTGCGTCTCAGCGAATCACGGAAAGGTGGTGTGGCCATGGGACTGATGTTGAAGAGGCAACGGGACGGTACACTTCGCCCACAGTGGTATGGTGTCTATACGGAGAACGGCCGACGAACGGTCGTCAACCTGGGGATCGACATCGCCGGCAAGCCGCCGAAGTCTGGTCGCGTCGGCGCCAGGGGCGACGCCACCTTCGAGGCAACCAGAGCCGCCGCTGAGGAAGCCCTCAAGAAGTACTCCGATGAAGCCGGCCAAAAGGGCCGCGCTGATCATGTGCTGGAACGGTTGATCGAACAGAAGACCGGGCAGACCGTCGAACATGTTCGCATCGCGGATCTCGCGCATCGCTGGCTGACCATGCCCCGAAGCGGGGAGCTAACGGCGGCACACAAGAGCGGGGTTGAGTCCGCATTCGAACTGTTCAGGCAGATGATGCTTCGACGCCCCAAGAAGGCCACCTTCCTCTATGAGGTGACCACGGCCGACGCAGGGGCATACATGGAACTCCTCCGCAGTCGGTACGCCCCGAAGACCGCCCGCGATTACACCGTCCTGCTGCGGTCGGCGTTCAGGCGGTTTCTGCCTGCCGGTGTGGCAAATCCGTTCACCGCTATTGTGTCCCGGAGGAAGGTGAAGAACAGCGCGGAAGAGGTCCACCGTAAGCCCTTCACCGCGGATGAAGTGACAGCCCTGTTCTCTGCCGCCGCGGGCGACGATCTGATGCAGGGGTTGATAGTGGCCGCCGCCTGTACGGGCATGAGACGGGGAGACCTGTGCCGCTTGCGGTGGCGCGACGTGGACTTCGGCGCCGGCATGGTGACCGTCAAGGCCAGCAAGACCGGTGAGCCGGTCGAGGTCCCCATCTTCGACGAACTACGGGCTGTCCTGGAATCGCGCAAGGGGAACGGCAGCGAGTACGTCTTCCCGGCAGCCGCGCGCATGCTGGCCGAGAATCCAGATGGGCTGACCTGGCGGTTCAAGAAGGTCGTGTCGCGTGCTTTGGGGGGCGACCCGCGAAGTGCCTTGCCCGAACCGGTCCCAGCGTCAGAGATCGAACCCGAGGCCCTGGCAGCCATCATGCAGAAAACCCATGAAGGGGACCGCCGCACTCGGGTGCTGGATACGTTCCGGCGCTATGCGGCGGGGCAGTCTGTCAGGCAGATCGAGAAGGAAACCGGCCGACAACGGTCGACCGCTGCGACGGACCTCCAAAACGTCGAAAGATGGATCGACAAGCGCTTCATCCGGCGCCATCCCGGCCGACAGACAAAAGGCCAGAGCTTTGGGATTAAGGACTCCATTGCCCGCACCACACGGACGACCCGCGAGCATGGCCAGCGCTCGGCATCTGTCCGAGATTGGCATGCCCTAC
>VGWI01000077.1 GCA_016873655.1 Lentisphaerota bacterium | reverse complement strand
GGAAGCATACGAGTTGCTTCGCAGGTGTCCGCAGTATCTGGCCCCGAGTGAGGGCATTGACTCGCTTGAGCTGGCGCACTTGGCGCCCGCTGTGCCGGAGACGATCCTGGCGATCTACCTGGGCATTAACGATGCGGCGTGCAACAAGGGATTGGTGTCGCCGTTCCTGTTGCGGCACGGTCACAACAACGTCTTTGTCTTTGACCCGGCGGTGTACGCGGGTGGCGACGATGTGCCTGACGGCACCTCGGATGCCAGGCGCATCCTTGCCGGGTTTGAGCCGCCCAACGCAACCTGGTCGAACGACTGGACCTATACCATGATCGCAGATCCGTCGCGATCCTTTGCAAGTCTGTGGGCGGAGAAGGGCTACATCGACATGGTCCCGGCCAAGTTCGAGGATTTCACAATGTTGTCGGATCCGGCGGTCAGTAAGCTCTGTACGTTTATCGATCCAGCGGCGTTTGATCATCCGGTCAATCAGTCGCGCCCGTATCTCAAGGCGGCACGCGATCGAGGCGAGAAACATGCCGCCGAATTCACCATCCCCAGTAATCTGCCGAACGAGGTCAAGGGGCTGGCGCCCGTGATGCTGAACCGTGGCGAGAAGCTCTATGTCGCGCGTACTGACTTCGGGCCATGCGAACATGCCTGGTCGAACGTGCATCCCGACAGCCGGGAGTGGGCCGTCGTGAATGAGAATTCAGCCGTGCCGCTGGACCTGGTCATTGCCAAGCCGCCCGTCGATGCGGAACGTGCCAAGGGGCTCATCCCGGCCAAAGGCAGCGCGGACATGACGACGGACTGGTTTTTCCGGGGGATGCAGGTTAATCGCTTCCCGTTGCTTTGCGGCAACGTGCGAGGTTGATCAGGGAGCGGCATGAAACATGACATTGTGTTTATCGGGCATGTGTGCCTGGATCGCTTGATTCCCTATGAGGGGGAAGAACAGGCGGGCTTGGGCAGTGCCGTCTATTACGGATCGATGGCCGCCGCGCGCATAGGCTGTTCCGTTGTGGCGATCACGCGGATGCATCCGGACGATGCCCATTGCCTGGATCCGATGCGTCAGGCGGGCGTTGACTGCAGGGTGATTCCGGCTGAGGCGACCACCCGCATGCTGCTGAGGCATCCGGTTCCGGATGTGGATGTGCGTGAGATGAGTCAGGTGGCCAGCGCGGGATTCATGCGGTCCGACGAGCTCCCCCAGTTCGAGAGCCACTTTGTGCACTTGGCCGGTATCACCGATCGTGAATTCACCTTACCCTTCATGCGAGCCCTTGCGAAGAAGGGGCACAGTCTGTCCGTGGACATGCAGGCCTTCGTGCGGCAGGTGGATGAGCGCAGCCGCATCATCTCTTTTGCGGATGCCAAGGACAAAGTCGAGATCGTCTCGCTGATGGATCGTGTAAAAATGGATGCGGTCGAAGCGAAACTGCTGACGGGCACGGATGACCTATCCAAGGCGGCTGGTGTGGTGGCCTCATGGGGATGTCCGGAGGTCGTCATTACGCGCGCGGATGGCGTGCTGGCGCGCGTGGCGGGCAAGGAGCACTTTGAACGCTTCACCAATCGCAGCGTTGTGGGGCGGAACGGGAGGGGGGATACGACTTTCGCCGGATACATGGCCTGGCGGATCAAGCACGATCCGGCCGAGGCATTGAAATTCGCGTCCGCGCTCGTGTCGATCAAGATGGAAGCGCCCGGACCGTTCAGCGGATGCCTGAAGGACGTACTGGCTCGTATGGAGGGAGTGCTATGACAACGGACCCAGGCCGGCATATTCAACGCGTCACGGCGTTTGTGTGCAACGACTACCATCTCATGTACCGGGAGGCGGGCGGCGAGATTCCGTACCCGTTCCTGACTCCGGGCAGTGATCAGTACGCCGACGTGCTTTGGGATTGGGACTCGTGGTTGACCAACGTGGCGATCCGCCAGATCATCCAGCGGCACAAGGATTCGGGCGCGGAGGCGGAGAAACTGACGGTTTACGAGCAGGGCTGCATCCGCAACTGGGTGACAATCGGCAGGCGGACCTCCTGTGTCGGCTGGGTTCCGATCTGGATGCACAGATCCGGCAATGAGCAGCCGAAGGACTTTTATGCACAGAACATGCACAAGCCATGCCTGGTGCAGCATGCGGCGTTTATCGTCAAGCAGAACGGCGGAGACCTCGAATGGTTGCGCGAAGATCTGATGTTCCTGCAGTACTTCGTGAACAACTACCGGAACCACCATCGCCACGACTGCGGGCTGTACTTCTGGCAAAATGATGCAGCCATCGGTGTGGACAACGACCCGTGTACGCTGGGCCGGCCGCCGCGCAGCAGCGGCTCCATCTACCTGAACTGCATGATGTACAAGGAACTGCTGGCCTTGGTCTACCTGCTTGAGCTGGCTGGACAGGACGAAGTGGCCGCACAGTATCAGCGCGATGCCGACGACTTGCTCAGGGCTATTCGCGAGCACTGCTGGGATGAGCGCGATGGGTTCTACTACAGCGTGGACTTGAATCTGACGCCCGTTTCAAGGCAGGTGTGGACGGCTCATTCGGGCCAGCCGCGCGATTGGGCATGCCTGATTCAGCGAATTGGCGTGTGGTCCGGCTTCATGGCGATGTGGGCCGGGGTGGCCACGCCCGGGCAGGCTGAGCGAATGGTGAAGGAACACTATCGGAACGAGCGCACTTTCAACGCGCCGTTCGGGGTGCGCACGCTCTCCAAGATGGAGAAGATGTACAACTTGCGTGCGTCGGGAAATCCGTCCTCCTGGCTCGGGCCGATCTGGGGCATTTCGAACTACATGACGTTCCGTGGCCTCGTGAAATACGGTTTCGAAGAGGATGCACGCGGGTTGGCAGCCAAGACGATCGCGCTGTTCGGCACGGACCTGGAAAAGCATGGCGGTCTTCACGAATACTACCAACCGGAGAACGGCGAACCGATCCTCAACCTCGGATTCCAGAACTGGAACTACCTGGTCCTTAACATGATTGCCTGGCTCAACGATGAGCCTGTGGTCGAAGAGTTCTGATCTATCCGACGCATTCGTGGCGCGCGTTTGCTGCCAGCTCGACGTCACGAACAGCCTGTCCCGGCAGACGCACCCGATAGTTGCCGGTCCTGTCCGCCGTCAGGACGGCCGACGTCAGCCGGCCGTCCTGCCAGGCCAGATCGACCGTCACGCCGCCGCGGGCCCGCAGCCCGGTCACGGCGCCGCTGGTCCAGCCCGGCGGCAGGGCCGGCAACACGTCAATCACCGCGTCGTGGCTCTGCAGAAGCATCTCCGCCATGCCGGCCGTCGCCCCGAAATTTCCGTCAATCTGAAACGGCGGATGGTCGTCAAAGAGGTTCTTGTACGTCTTCTCTCGAAGCAATCCCAGAATATGATCGCGGGCACCTGCCCCATCCCCGATTCGCGCGAGGAAGTTGATGACCCACCCCTTGCTCCATCCCGTGTGTCCGCCCCCATGCGCAAGCCGGCGCTGGACCGTCGCGCAGGCGGCGGCAAACAGTTCCGGCGTGCGCTCCCGCGTGATCTGCATCAGGGGGTGCAGCCCGATGAGCGACGAGATATGCCGGTGCCCCGGCTCGCACTCCTCGTAGTCATCGATCCACTCCTGCACAATGCCGAGCCGCGGACTGACCACAACCGGGGCCAGCCGGGCCTTGACGTGGCGCAAACGAGCCGCGAAATCAGGCTCCTCAAGTTCCAGGACCTCCATGGCATCCTGGCAGTCTTCGATCAACTGCCCGATGAGCGACAGATCCATGGTCGCGCCATACGTGAACATGCTGTGAGAGCCGTCGGCGGCAACGAAGGTGTTCTCCGGCGAATGACTCGGACAGGTAACCAGCCGTCCCTCGCAGGCAGACCCCGCCGGGGCCTCAACGAGAAAATCGCAGGCAAAGGTAACCGCCTCGCGCATCAACGGCCACAGGGTGCCGGCAAGATATGCCTTGTCGCCGCTGAATCGGTAGTGCTCCATGCCATGTGTTGCCAGCCACACCGCACCCATGGGCCAGATGCCGCAGGCGCCATCCATCGGTTCGACACAGCCGTGCACATCGCAGACGTGATGCATGACCATGCCTCCGCAATCGTACAACTTGCGGGCGGCCTCGCGGCCTGCCGGCGCAAGCAGGCTCATCCAATGGAAAAGCGGCTCCTGGCACTCGATCAGGTTCGCCGGTCCCGCGGGCCAGTAGTTCATCTGGAGGTTGATGTTGGTGTGGTAGTCGCTGTCCCACGGGGCCGCCATGTGGTGGTTCCAGACACCCTGCAAGTTGGCCGGCAGGGATCCGGGGCGGCTGCAGCTCATGAGCAGGTAGCGCCCGAAGTGGAAGTGGAGCGCCTCCAGGCCGGGATCTTCCGCTCCAGTCTTCACGCGCGCCAGCCGTTTATCGGTCGGGAGCGCGTCGCCCGGCGAAAGGGGGAGCTCCAGTCGGACCCGGTCGAAAAGACGACGGTGCTCGGCCACATGATCCTCTCGGAGCTGTTGCCAGCGCTTGCCGGCCGCATTGGCCATAACCGTGCGGCAGCGGGCCACGGCGTCGGCCGAAAGATCGCCTGGCGCCACATAGGACGTGGCCACGGCCAGGCGCAGCTCCACGGCATCGGCGCCGCGCACGCGAATGCAATCCTCTTCGATGAGGCGCTTGCCGCCAAGGGCTTCCACGTGCAGTAGCATGGCGAACCGCATGCCTCCGCGCGTCAGGCGGCCGGCCAGCATAAGATGCCCGTCCGGCGTTGCGGTGCGCGATAGGACGTCCTGCTCGCGCTGGAGATTCAGATCAACGTCGCCCTTCCCGGGATCGAAAACGATTCGCGTGCAGATCAACTGATCCGGCTTCGAGCAGAAGTGCTCCCGCTGTTGCCGCACGTTGCGGCACATGAAGCGCGTGGTGGCGATGCCGGTGGCAAGGTCGAGGTCGCGCTCATAGTCGTAGACGGCGTGTGCAAGCTCCCACCACGGACCGCCGGGCTTGGGGTTGAAGTGGTTCATCTCATGGCTGGGGCGGGTCCCGCCGCCGACCCAGTCGATCACCAGTTCGCCGGCGCTCTGGTAGGAGTCTATGTTGCGCTCCGGGGCCAGCAGGGCCTCCTCGGCCAGCGAGTAGGCCTCCTGGTTGCGGCCGGAGAACAACAGCTCGCGGATCCTCGGCAAGGCCTCACGGGCCCGCGGATTGCAGCGATCCAGGCGGTTGCCTTCCCACAATGATTCCTCATTGACCTGGATGCGCTCGCGCACCGCACGACCGTAGACCATCGCACCGAGACGGCCATTGCCAAGGGGCAACGCTTCCAGCCAGTTCCATGCGTGCGCCCGGTACCACAAACGAGTGGGGCTCGAAAGTCCAAGTGACTGCGTCATGCGTGGGGTCTCCTTCCTTCCAATTGTTCCACCGCCCAGCGCGCGCGGGCGGCGGTGTTGACCTCGGGAATATTCATCGTGCGCCGCAGAATATCAAGCGCCTCTGCGCAGCGCATGTGTCCGAGAGACCAGGCCGCCACGGAATGGACGGTGTAGTTCTGCCGCATATCGAGCAGCAACGCGATCATGCCCGGTACGGCGTGGCGATTGCCGCGGACCGCGAGGGTTTGCATTGCCGCACCGGTACGACGCCACGCTCCGACGGGCGGATCTTCCAGTGACGCAAGCAGCGCCGCATCGGGATCGTCCAGCAGCAGATACGGGGCTTCGTCCAGATCGCAGAGGGTCTCCGATTCCAGGCGCTGTTCACTGGAGAGTGGCGCAGGGTCGGGTAGGGCCTCTATCTCGGCGGGCAATTCGAAGCGGTCCGATCCCCCTTCCCAGTTTGCCGCCCACGCTCCGCCTGCCGTCTGCATCAGGGCCAGTCCGTCCACACCCTCGGGCACGAGGCAGGTGACAATCCGCACCGCACGGCCCGAGGCGGTCAGATCGCAGCGCTCGCTGCCCGGCTCCGCCCAGCCAACGTCAGCTCGTCCGAAAGGGAAATCAGGCACGGTGACGAGTTCGATGTTCAGGCCCCGAGCGACTTCGCCGTCCGCCTCGGCCAAACAGGCCAGGGTCATGGCGGGGCCGGCGGTCAGATCGAGGCGAACGCTCAACGCGCTGACTGCGCGTGCACCCCGGCGCAGCCACAGTCGCCATGTAAACTCGTGCGCGCGGAGCGCCCGGAGATCGTCCACCACCCAGGTGACGCCCGCAGCGTTCATCGACACCGTGCGGCGCATACGCGTGACGTCGAAGGCGGGCTGATAGTACGCCGCGGCTTCACCCGCAAAGGTGTGGCGTTCCGCGTTGCGGGATTCGAAAACAATCCGACCCTCGCGCGACGAACGCGGGAAGTAGCTTTCCCATCCGTCGACCACGATCGCACAGGACGCGCCAAGAAACCCGTACTGCAGAGCCCGAAACCAGGCATCCATGCTGCCGTACTGCTGCACGATCAGTTCCTGTTCGAGCGGCGTCAGCGCCTGCCGGGTACGTTCCATCGCGGCGTCCGAAAAGATGGGCTCCCGCTTGTAGGCCCATCCATCCGCCGTGATCGGTTCGCCGCCCAGGTCGATCATCAGGTGGTTGGGATTGACCTGCGCACGGCCCACCCCCTGCGTGCTGCCCGAGCAGCGATCCCAAACCGACATCACACGCAGGCGCCGCGCCCGATGCTCGATCGCCGCTCCAACCGCCGCCTCACTCCACCCCCCGAGCGCCGGTGAAGGCAAAGCATCGAAGCCCCTGAGCCCTGGTTCCTGCTCCACCTCCGGCCAGTACAGCAGCGTCCAAAGCCGGTCGTCGGGCCGCCAGGCGAGATTGTGCGGCTCGTCCCAGGCCGCGGGAGCGACCTGCAGCAGCGAAGCATCGCCGCGGAGTCCTGCCCATAGAGTGCGCGCGGCCAGGTTGTGAAGGCACCTCCATCCGTAGTGGTCCCAGGGCGGCAGCAGTCCGCCGCAACTGGGCAGCGCCGCCTCCATGCGCAGCGTGTCCGACAGACGCCCCCCGTTGGGCGCCCAACGGCGGTTCCAGACGTCGCGCTCGCCGAGATGTCCGAGAAACAGACCTGCCCACATGACCAACCCGGAGACGACGTCAGACTGGTAAGTCGACCCTTCGCCGGAATAGCCGCTCGACGGCATCAGCCCGAGCGTCTGCTTGAGTTTCGGAAGCGACCAGTCGCGTAGCGCCCGTGCGCGTCCGGCCACGCCGTCGACCTCCGCGAACACGTGCCCGACCACGCTGCTGCACAGGGTCATTGAAAGCTGCTGATTGTGTCCGCCCGGAACCCGCGCGCGCAGCACCGGGATGACATAGGCATCGAAGAAGTCCAGCAATCCCGTGCCGATGGCGCGACGATCGTCGGGGGGCCACGCTCCCTGGATATCGAGCCAGTTGAAGTAGGCGGCCAGGCGCATGGCTCGCGGCGCAATGCACCAGATATGGTTGTCGAGACTGTCCTCCGGACTTTTCTCCCCGGGCCGTTCCCTGACGAGAATCAACGGATTCAGCGCCAGGTTGACGATCTGCCCCCTGACCTCGGCCACGGCGGCCGGATCGCCCAGTAAGGCGGGCAGAAAGACGTGGTGCCGGCGGAACTCGTCATCCAGGGCCAAACGTTGCTGAAAGCGCGCATAGCACGCCGCCAGCATGGGCGGCGGATTTTCGAGTTTGCGCCTCAGCGCGGCCAGATCGGGAACAAAGATCGCCTGCATCAATGTGGCCTACTGCGTTGCGCTGAGTACGCAGCGCCAGCCGTCTTGATCCTGGCGCGAAAGGGGACTGAACGACTTCACGGCGGAGCCCATACATACGGCAAAAGGAAATCTCATCTTAATGGTTCATTCCTCGTAACGGCTCGGGATGCTTCACCATAGCGATCCCGCCGTGGAACGTTACTGTACGGCGTCCTCTCCAGCGAACGCAACGGAAGAAGTTCGATTCCTACACATCCCTGAGTGGGGCTGAATGTTTCCGTTGTGGAAGACACGGTGCCGGCGAGACTCGCAGCGCCTGGTCGCCGCAGTGCGATCCATGCTGACGCGCAGGCCGCCGCAATCCCTTGCTCCAAAGATCCTCCCGCCGCCTCGCGCCGCCTTCGGCGGTCTTGCGCTCGTAGTAGCCAACTGGTACTGTCCTTCACCGACGACAGAAGAGAAGACATGGGGCATGGTATGTCGTTGACACGTTTCAGCATATCACTCGATAGCGGACTGGTTAGGCAGTTTGATGCCAAGATCAGGGCCGACCGCTGCCCAACGCGGTCAAAGGCGGTTGGTGATTTGATTCGTGCCTGTCTTGTGCAGGATGAATGGCAGGCGGGTGACGAGGTGGCTGGTGCCATCGTCATCGTCTACGATCATCACAAGCGGGATATCGTAAAGACTCTGACGGAAGTTCAACACGACTGCCATGACGCCATCATTTCGACTCAGCATATTCACTTGGATCACGACAACTGCCTGGAGATCGTCGCAGTGCGCGGCACGCCCGGCGACGTTGACGACATTGTCAAGCGCCTGAAGGCGGTCAAGGGATTGAAGCACGTTTCCCTGGCTGCGGGAACGACAGGCGAGCTGCTTTCGTGAGTGCCACAGGTCCGCTTGTGTTTTTGCTTGTGCGGTGTTACGTTCCTGAGATAGGTGTTACGCCATTCTTGCATGCAGCAGGGAAGGAAACCTGAAAGGAATGTTGCTGATGAAGAAGAGGCGATTGTTTGGCGTAGCGGTGTTGTCCGGCGCGCTGGCGTGGGCGGGCGTCGCCGTCGCCGGCCGACCCCTGGCGATCGACGATGCGGACCCGGTGGATCCGGGCCAATTCGAGTTCGAGGCCGGAGCCGCGTACGAACACGATTCCGATTGCAGGCATTGGGACTTCCCGTTCGGCCTGACTTACGGGTTGTGTCCCCGTGTCGAGATGGGCGTCGGGTTCGGTGGTCAGTTCGAGGAACGGACTGAACTTCTCGCAGAAAGCGGCGAGGAAGAATGCGTCCGGGAGCACGGCGTCGGCGACCTCGTGGTCGGCGCAAAGTGGCAGTTCATACCGTCCTGCCCGCTGGGAGCGCGGCATGCCTTCGTCCCTTCGGTGAAGTTTCCAACATCTGACGAAGACAAAGGGCTTGGGAGCGGTGAGACCGATTGCGATCTGACATGGATCGCGTCCCGGTCCATCGGAGAAAAGGCGGGCGTACACGTCAATGTCGGGTACTCGTGGATCGGCGGCCCGGATGACGATGTGCTGCATTACGGCCTGGCGCTGGATTACCAGATTATGGATTCGGTTCAATGGGTTGGCGAGGTGTTCGCCGAACGGGAATCGGCCGCCGGAGCCGACACGGTTGTGCAGTACAACACGGGCTTTCGATGGAACCCGATCGAAAGTGTGACGATGGACCTTGCCGGGGGATCAAGGATCACCGGGGACGCCGCGGACTTCACCGCGACGGCAGGTCTGACTTGGGCCTTCGGATTCAACGGAAACGACAAGTAGGAGGAACTGAACATGCATATGGCAGACGCTTTGATTTCCCCCGCCGTAGGAGGGACTTTGTGGGTCGTGTCGGGTGGGTTGATTGCCTTCTGCGCTCGCAAGGTCAAACAGACTCTTCGTGACAACCTCGTCCCAATGATGGGTGTACTCGGCGCATTCATCTTCGCTGCGCAGATGATCAACTTCTCGATTCCGGGAACCGGATCGAGCGGGCATCTTGGGGGAGGATTGATCCTGACAGTCCTTCTTGGTCCTTATGCCGCCTTCATCGTCATCGCTTCCGTGCTGACGGTGCAGGCGCTTTTCTTCGCGGATGGGGGACTGCTGGCTTTGGGCTGCAATATCTTCAACCTGGGCGTCTTCCCGGCCTTTGTCGCATACCCGCTGATCTACCGAATCATCGCCAAGGGGCAATACGCCACGACGCGAGCATGGGTGGCCGCGATTGTCGCCGCGGTTGTGGGCCTTCAACTGGGCGCTTTCGGCGTCGTATTGGAGACAAATGCTTCGGGTATATCGGAACTGCCTTTTGGCACGTTCGTTCTGATGATGCTGCCAATACACTTGGGAATCGGTATTGTTGAAGGGCTGGCGACGGCAGCCGTGGTGTCGTTTGTCGCCAAGGCGCGGCCGGAGGCGTTGCCCACGTCGGGGAGCGACAAGGTGTCGGGCGGTCTACGGCCTCTGCTTGCCGGCCTTGGAATAGCCGCTCTCGTTCTCGGCGGCGTCGCCAGTTGGTTCGCGTCCAGCCATCCCGACGGCTTGGAATGGTCCATGTTCAAGGTCAGCGGCAAGGAAGAACTCAATGCCCCGGCGGACGGGATTCACCGGACTTTGGCCGGCGTACAGGAGAAGACGGCCTTTCTGCCTGACTACGGTTTCAAGACTGACGAAGCGGGACCCGTCCCGGCCGAACACGCGGACCCCGCGTCCGAATCCTGGCCGGCAGTCAGCGCCGGGACGTCAGTGTCGGGAATGGTTGGCGGACTGATCACGCTGGGGCTGGCCGGCGTCGTGGGGCTGGCCCTCAAGGCGCGGTCTCTGCAACGCGCCAGCGGTAACGGATAGACAAACATTAAGCCCCGGCGCTTCGTGTGGAGGGGAGCAGGGGCAACCCTTGAGAATTTTCATTTTCAGCTTGCGGGGGCTTCGTTAGCGGCGGCGATGGTGCGGGCGGCGCGCTCAATCCGCTCGGTCAGCGCGGCTTCGTGAACCTGACGATCGCGCCGCCGCGTGCCCGGAAAAGTAGAAGCCGATCCCAATCGTGATTGCGAAGAAAGCGCAGACGACGATCCAATCGATCCAGACGAGAGGGGACAGGGTCATGTTGCTTTCACCCTTTTATCCCGGCGGGTCCGGTGGACTCGCCGTACTACTCCGAAAGCCGGGCAGGGCGCGCCGTGTACATGAAAGACCGTCAGAACCGTTGCCAATCCGGTTTCGAGTTGTACACCCACTTGTAATAGTCGATCCGCTCGAGTCGCGCTGCCGCCTTCTCATCGAGGAAGACTTTGCACTCCTGGTGCATCTGGAGGATCGAGGCTGGGACCGACGCGGTGACGGGCCCCTCCACCATACCGGCCACGGCCTCCGCTTTCGCATCCCCGAAAGCCAGCATTGCGATGCGGCGGCAATCCATGATCGTCCCAACGCCCATAGTGAGCACATGACGGGGCACCGTCTCACCCGGTTGAAAGTAGATCGCGTTGTCGCTCACCGTGCGCTCCGTCAACGTCTTGAGCCGCGTGCGAGAGACGAGCGACGAGGAAGGCTCGTTGAATCCGATATGACCCTCCGAACCGATGCCGAGTACCTGGATATCGATACCGCCCGCCTCGCGAATCGCGTCTTCGTACGCCGCACAGGCTGAAGGGATATCCTTGGCCATGCCGTCCGGGATGTGGATGCGCGCAGCTTCGATCGGGAGATGTTGAAAGAAATGTTCCTGCATGAAGTAGCGATAAGAGGCTGGGTGATCGCCGGCCAGCCCCACGTATTCATCAAGGTTAAACGTCGTGATGCGAGATAGGTCCAACGCCTTAGCCCGGTGCATGCCGATCAGCGTCTCGTACAAAGGCAGGGGCGTGCTTCCGGTCGCAAGACCCAGAACGCCTTCAGGATTCTCCTTCAGCACGCGCGCCACGTAGTGCGCCGCGCTTGCCGCGGCG
>VGWI01000076.1 GCA_016873655.1 Lentisphaerota bacterium | reverse complement strand
AAGCCCGCCTTTGTTAAGGAAGGCGATACAGTCAAGGCAGGCGACCCCGTCTGCATCGTTGAGGCGATGAAGCTGTTCAACGAAATCAGGTCGCCGTCCGACTGCAAGATCGTGAGACTCCTGGTGGAACACGGACGCCCGGTTCAGAAGGATCAGCCGCTCATCCTGATCGAGCCTCGCTGAAATCCGCATGGCTCGGCGTTCACACCCCGACGAGGCTGTGGGCAGGTTGCAGGCGGTCTGGCGTAGCCGGCGCGAACGGTCACCCCTCGCCGGCCGCCTCGTCTTTGCGCCGGCGCGGTGAGTGCCTGTTGCCGGCGAACAGCTCCATCTGCTCCCCTGCTATAAGGTCGTAGTTTTTCAGCAGCCTTATCGTCTGCAGCAGGTCCGATTTCTCGTAGTTCCTGTTCGTCTCAACACGGCGAATGATCTCCGTCAGCATCGTCTTGAATGAGATCACGCCGTCAACGCCCTTGTCCTTCAACGTCTGGATCGTTTGTCTCTTCAGCTCGCCGGACGCAGGAAGCCGCGGCAGGCACAGCACCTTGGCCATCGGCCCGTCCCCCAGCATCCTCGCCGCGATCTTCGTGCAGTCACTCTCGGCAAACCGCAGTATCTCCGGAGTCTGCTCGAACGTGGAAACATAGAACCGCTCGGTATGCCAGCCGCGCACGCCGATCACGGCCTTCGCAACAGTCCTGAGATCGTCGGTGCCCCAGACGAGATGCTCCGGCATGACATGCTCGCGCGCCAGGGGGTTCCAGACAAGCAGGTCTATCTCTTCCTCCGCGCTCTTGCCGCGGCCCAACGCCGCGTACTTGCGGGGCTGGCTCACCAGGAAGCCGAGAAATTCGAAGTACTCGCGCACCACCGATTCGTTAACCGCAGACATGTGCGCACCCCCTTATCGGCAACCGCCCCACGTCAACCGGGGCCCGGAGCAGCCGACGCGCGAAACGCTTTCTCGATTGAACCTTCCGGTACCTCGCAACCGAAAACCGCCTGCCCCATCCTGTCCACCAGCACAAACCTGGGCAGGCTGGCCCGGGCCTTCTTGTCCACTGCCATCGCTTTGCGCACGCGGCCCCATTCCAGCCCTGGTGGCGCCTTCGTCGGCAGCCCGAAGCTGTCAAGCAGCCCGACCACGCGGTCACGGTCGCCGGCGGAAAATCCGCGCAGCTCAACCGAGAGATCAAGCGCCAGCGCCATGCCGGCGGACACGGCCTCGCCGTGCAGCATCGCGCCGTAGCCGGC
Organism: Lentisphaerota bacterium; assembly: GCA_016873655.1. GTDB lineage: Bacteria > Verrucomicrobiota > Kiritimatiellia > UBA8416 > VGWI01 > VGWI01. Next base: position 10,706 of record VGWI01000076.1, on the reverse strand, counting down.
CACATTCTCGATTGCGTGCCCGAAGGTGTGCCCGAAGTTCAGGATGGCGCGCACGCCGGACTCCTGCTCGTCCAGCCCCACAATGTCCGCCTTGATCCGGCAACACCGCGCAACCACATCCTCGAGCATGGCGGGGTCGCGGCGCAGCATGGTCCCGCTCTCGGCCTCAAGCCTGTCAAGGAACGCCCCGTCCCAGATAACGCCGTACTTCACCACCTCCGCAAGGCCGGACCTGTATTCCCTCTCCGGAAGCGTCTTGAGCGTGTCCAGATCTATGCACACTTCAACCGGCTGGTGGAAAGCGCCGACAAGGTTCTTGCCCTCCGGCAGATCTATGGCCGTCTTCCCGCCCACGGAACTGTCAACCATCGCAAGGAGGGACGTCGGTATCTGCAGCAGCCGTACGCCGCGCAGAAACGTCGCCGCCGCAAACCCCGCCAGATCTCCAACCACGCCCCCACCCAGGGCAACTATGACCGACCTGCGGTCGAGACCAGCCTTCACCGCCGCCGAGTAGATTCCCTGCAACCGGTCCTGGCACTTCGATTCCTCCCCGGCCGGGACGGTGTGGACGAAGACTTCCGCACCGGTTGACCGGAGATGCTCCTCAACTGCCCTGCCATGCAACGGATGCACATTCGCGTCGCTCACCAGCAGCACGCGCCGCGCTCCTGTGCCAGCAAGATCGGTCTCCGGCCTCGTACCCGGGCCGATCCGTATGTCGTAGCTTCGGTCACCCAGCTCAACGTGAACCCTGGCGCTCATCTTGATGCACCTCCGAAACGCAACCCGTTCCTCAACCGGTGGCCGTGCACGTAAGAGACCCCGTCCATCGCCTTGCGGCCCGCCGGCTGAACGGACAGGAGCCGCACCGCGCCCCGCCCCGCGGCAACCAACGCTCCCCCGGCACAGTCCAGCACTTCTCCCGGAACGCCGTCGCCTTCCTCAACCCGGCAACGATGGACTCCCAGGCGCCCCCCGCCGACTTCAACAGGCGCCGTGCACGCGCTGCCCGGCCAGGGCTCGAACGCCCTTACCCTGTTGTAGATAGCGCAAGCGTCCTGCGTCCAGTCGATTTCGCCGTCCTGCTTTGTCAGGCGCGGCGCAAACGTCGCCCGCGACCTGTCCTGCGGCTCACGCGGCGCGACGCCCGTGGATATCGCCGCGAGCGTCTTCAACAGAAGCCCCGCGCCCCGTTCCGCAAGCCTGCGGCCCAGTGTCTCTGCAGTGTCTTCAGGCCCGATCTCCTCGGCATCCCGGAAGATGATGTCGCCGTCGTCCATCCGCTCGTTCATGTACATGGTCGTAACGCCGGTCACGGTCTCGCCGCGCGCTATCGCCCACTGGATTGGCGCCGCGCCCCTGTAGTGGGGCAGAAGGGAAGCATGCACGTTGACGCATCCAAGCGGCGGGATTCCCAGCAGTTCCCGGCCAAGTATCTGCCCGTACGCAACAACAACTATCATGTCCGGGGCCAGGTCTCTGACGGCGCCCAGCGAAGCCGGCTCGTTCACTCGCACCGGGTTCTTAACCGCTGCGCCCCGTTCGGCCGCCAGCCTCCCGACCGCGCACGCCTCAACCTGCAATCTCCGCCCGCGCGGCCGCGGCGGCTGAGTCACCACGCCGACCACGCGACAGCCCGGATCACCCAGCAACGCCAGCAGGCTTGGACACGCAAGCTCGGCCGAGCCCATGAATACTATATTCATCCGACAGACTCCGCCCGACTTGACGGGGCAACGGGGAAACCCGCCCCTGGAAAATCACGCGAGACAGAACAGGTCCTGCAGTCTTGCCGCCGAAGATGCCAGCACATCCGCATGCAGACTGTGCCCGGCGGAGTCTATGCCGACCACGCAGACCAGGCCGCGCACGGACAGTTCCCACATCGCCTCGGCCGCGCCAAATTCCTCCATGAAATGCACCGCGCCGACGGATTCGACGCACGCCGCCGCCACACATCCAGCGCCCCCGACAGCGTCAAGATAGACACAGCCAGCTTCCTGGCACGCCTTTCGGGTTGATTCCCCCATCCCGCCTTTGCCGATGACCACGCGTACGCCGTGCTTCCTGATTATCCCGGCCATGTACGGCTCGGCCCGCATGGAAGTGGTCGGCCCCGCGGCGCGCACGGCCCACGACTGGTCGCGCCGGATCACGAGCGGCCCGCAGTGGTAAATGGCGCCGTCCTTGAGGTCCACCGGCAGGATTCCGCCGTCATTCAAGTGCCTGTGAACCCGGTCCCGCGCCGTGTATATCGTCCCGGACAGCGACACGAGGTCGCCAACGACAAGCTGACGCACCTTTGCCTCGGTGAACGGCGCATCGAGCGTTTTCATCAGTAGAGCCACCTTGTCAGACCACCCTCCGGCCCGAGAACCATCCCGCGCCGCCTGAAAGCCCAGCAGAGGTACGAAACAGTTACGAAGAACGAAGCGGGCGCCCTGCTCATCGCGGCTATCTTGGCGCCCAGCAGCGCAGTCCGGCCGCCCAGCCCCATCGGACCTATCCCGAGCTGGCACGAATCGCGCACGATCCTGGATTCAAGCCGCGCGAGTTCGCGGTCGCTGGCAACATCGCTCAGCTTGCGCAGAAACTGTTCCTTGGAACACTCATAGCCGGTCGCCCGGTCGCCGCCAATGCATATCCCCAGCACACCCGGCGCGCAGCCGGCGCCTTGAGCCTTCCACACCGCGTCCAGCGCACAGCGGCGCACCCCCTCAAGATCGCGGCCTGCCCCGATCCGTTCGTCGGGCAGGGAATACTGGGTGCCGACGTTCTCGGAGCCGCCGCCCTTGAGAATCAACCGCGCATCAACCGTCTTCCTCGCGCCTTGCTCAATGCGGATCACGGGCGATCCGGGGGCCACGTTGGTGTAGAAGGGCTTGCCCGACACGGCGTCGAACACGTTCTCTCTCAGGTAACCCCTGCGCGTCGCCCGCGAAACCGCCCCGCGCGTCACGGCGACAAGCGCGTTGGTGTCGAAACCCACCGGCACCCTGAAATGGAATATCGGCGTTCCGGTGTCCTGGCAGATCGGCAGATCCTCGCCCCTCGCACGCGCGGCATTGTCGAGCGCGGTCCGGATAACCCAGTACCCGTGACTGTTCTTCTTCTCGCTGCGCAGCGCCTTGCGAAGCCCCGCCTCTATGTCCGAGGGGAGATCGGTCGAGGTGCGCCGGATCAGATCCAGCAGGTTGCGCTCCCAGTTCGCGGTCTTCATCTGCGGCCCACCCGTCTGTCACACTTCACAAGCCGTATTCACTTCCCGACGCTCCAAGCCGCGTTCCGTTCGCAGCAGGTCTTCTGCCCCAGTGAATGATGGTAACTCCGGCACGCATCGCAATTGCCGTGCCTCTCGCAATCATCCCACCTGCATGGACACTTCTTCTCGTTCACCTTGTCATCCCCCAGTACGGTCCGGCGGCGCGGAACCCATCGTCACACTAGTCAGAACCCGGCCCGTCCGCAAGAACCGCGTTGCCCCGCAAGGCTCAGGCGGAGGTTCGCGCGGCTCGCCGCGCGACGAGGCCGGCAAGAGCCTCGTCAGGCACCCGCAAGGATCCGAAACCCACTCCCATCCGGATGGATTCGTTCATCGCGCCGTGAAAATCGGATCCGCCGCTGACCGCCAGCCCGAGATCATCCGCGAGCTTCAGGTATTTCTTCTGCTGTTCCTTCGTGTATTCGGAGTAGTACGCTTCCATTCCATCCAGTCCGGCCCGTGCCAGCACACCCGCGAACACCGCGAGTTCCCCGTCATCGAGTTCCAGCGTGAACGGGTGCGCCAACACGGCCAGCCCCCCCGCGCCGTGTATAGCCGCAATGCTCTGCTCGGCGGACAGCCGGAACCTGTCAACGTAAGCCGGGCGCCCCCGCGCGAGATACTTGTCGAACGCTTCCTGCCGCGTCTTGATCGCTCCCTTTGCGAGAAGCGCCTCGGCGAAATGAGGCCTGCCCACGGTGTCTTCACCGGCGTAGGCGGCCACTTCATCCATGCGCAGTTCGATTCCCAGCCCGTTCAGCCTGGCCAGGATGCGCTCGTTGCGCAGACTGCGCCCGTCCCGTATCTCCTTCAACACCCCGCGCAAGCCGGCCTCACAACCGTCCACGAAGAACCCGAGCATGTGCAGAGTGCCGCGCTCGACGTTGGCGCTGATCTCAACCCCCGGCACTCCGACAATGCCGCGCTTCGCGCAGGCCGCCATGAAACGGGCATGACCGTCGGTGCAGTCATGGTCGGTCAGCCCCACGGCCGTCAAACCCGCTTCGCAGGCCAGGTCGACAAGCGCTTCCGGCGTCAGGCTCCCGTCGGAAAAGGTGGAATGGGTGTGCAGGTCAATCATTGCCGGTCCCTTCTTCCCAGTAGGCCGCCGACGCGCCTTCGGTCTCATACACGCGCACGCTATGCACCTTCCGCCCGTCGGCGTTCAGAAGGCCGGAAAGGAGGCCGAATATGTGCCGCGCGATATTCTCGGAAGTGGGGTTCGTCTTCCGAAACGCCTCGGTCTCGTTGAGATCGTGATGATCGAGTCCGTCGAGAACCGCTTTCAACGCCTCGCGAACCGCCTTGAAGTCCACAAGCATCCCCGTCTTGTTGAGGTCCGCGCCGCGGACGTGAACTTCCACGCTCCAGTTGTGGCCGTGCATCGCCTCGCAGCGCCCCTCGTACTCACGCAGGCGGTGGGCGGCGGAAAACGACGATTTGACGCATACTTCGTACACGCGACCGGCCTCCTTCCTCCTTCAGGACATGCGGTAGGTGGCGGCGGCTTCATCCGCCCTGTGGGAATCAAGAAATGCCGCGATCGCGGCGTCATAGGATTCAGTGTGCTTGAACGCCTTCCGCGCCAGGTCAAACCGCGTCTTGAACGAGACCCGGCCGCCGGAAGCGGTCATCTCGTCAAGCAGCGGCCTGTAGTCGGCGGGCTCTGTCACCGACACAACGCGCAGGAAGTTCTTCGCCGAGGCCCGGACCATGCACGGCCCTCCGATGTCTATGTTCGTGCGCGCCTCCTCCACCGTCACGCCAGGCTTCGCCACGGTCTGCCTGAACGGGTAGAGGTTCACCACCACCATGTCAAACGGCTCGGCGCCGGCCCGTGCAAGGTCGCGGCGATGCGCCTCGTTGTAGGTCTCGCTCAGGATTCCCAGGTAGATCTTGAAATCCAGCGTCTTTACCAGCCCGCCCTGCATTTCGGGCTGACCGGTATAGTCGGAAACGGATACCAGGTGCTTCTGCGCGGCGGCGCCCATGATGTCCTTCAGCCTGTCGTACGTGCCGCCCGTTGAGTAGATCCGCACATCGTGCGAAACGTGCAGGAGACCGGGAACAAACACGTCGAGCCCGGTCTTGTCAGATACGCTGATGAGCACGCGCCGCACCCTGACGGCTTTGTCTATGTGACTGACTATGTTGAGCGCCATAACCCCTCCGTCCGCATGACCTCGCGGGATGGTGATGATAGCCCCGCCGCCCGCACCCGCGCAATCTCGCAATCGGCGCGACAATACACTGTTTTGATCCCGGCACGGCCTCCGCCCGGCAAACGTGGTTGAGTTCATGAGGAATGGCCGCTACGATTCCCACCGCTTCCTTACATGGAAGCCCCTGTCCAGAACACACATCGGGGTGTAGCGCAGTCTGGTAGCGCATCAGCTTTGGGAGCTGAGAGTCGCGGGTTCAAATCCCGCCGCCCCGACCATACTTCGGATCAACGGATCAACGGATCAACACCGGTTCAACACCATTAACGGGGGCAACCGCCCTGTCATTTAGGCACACATCACTCTTACCCTGAGCTTGTAGTTGTTGAAGTTCCTGAACCCGTAGGCTCTTCTGGAGCCGAAGAAGCGGGTCTCAGGCTTCTGAATCGGCGCATTTGGGGCAGGTGCCGGTGAAGATGACATCGTGTGATGACGCCCGGAATCCTGAAGGCAGCCGGTAGTTCTCCTTCAGCGAGCAGCCCTCCAGGGGGGTCACGGCGCCGCAGGATTCGCAGTGGAAATGATGGTGATGCGTCACATTGGTCCGCTCGTACCTTGGCGCGCTGCCGGCAACGACAACGCGCTGTATACAGCCTTGCTCCACCAGCTCGCGGATCGACCTGTACACGGTGGCAATCCCAAGCCCCGGGCAGGCGCGCTGCGCGTGGCCGAGGACTTCCTGCGGGGTGAATGTACAGTCCGTGCCCTCGATGGCGGTGACAATGGCCGTTCTTTGCTGCGTCTGCCTTTTCGCTGTTGACATGCCGGAAGGGTATGATAATGATACGCCATTATCAAGTGATAATAGATTATCAATCAAAGGATGGCGCCATGCGTTTCCGGTTTGTGGTTGCTGTCGTTGTCTTGAGTGTAGTTGTGTCCATCTCGCACGCGGAGGAGTCCGGCCCCAAAGAACCTGAGTGGGTGGCCCCCACCGGCACGCTCGGTCCGTTGGACTTCACCCCCAGCGCCCACTTCAATGGCGCCATCGGCAATTCCTCCGGGGATACCGAGGAGCTCGCCGTCGGGCACCACGACCCCACACGCGAAGACGGGACCGTGCAGGGCATCGAGGTGGGCCTGTCGCTCAGGGCTGGCCCTGTCGAGGGCTACGCCGTTCACACCTTCTCGTATGGCGCCGGGGAGGAGTGGGAAAACGAATGGGAAGAGGCCTTCTTGAAACTCCGCGATATTCCAGGCGGGTTCGAACTGCGCGGCGGTCGCATGTTCGCCCGGTTCGGTCGTCAGAACGCCAAGCACCTGCATGCCTGGGACTTCGCGGATATGCCTCTCGTGTGGGGTCGCTTTCTTGGTGATGATGGACTGATCACTGACGGCGGCGACGTTACCTGGCTCAAGCAGGGCATTGGAACCACCTACGGAATCACAGCCGGCTATGGTGATGCGAAGTCCCACGCTCACGACCATGGTCATGTAGACCATGGCGAGGAAGAGCACGAGGACGGGGAGCACCACGAAGAGGAGCATGGCAAAGACCATGATGGCGGCGAGGAAGTGCTCTTCTCCGACGGGGTCGGCTCGGGTCGCGCGTTCGCGCAGTACCGCCGCAATGACTACAATTCCTTTGAGGCGGGCGTTTCTCTCGCGCTTGGCGAGGATGAGGCGGAACGGCAGCTTGTCGTGGCGGGTGCCGACTTCTCCTATACCTGGCGCGAAAACGGCCTCGAGCCCGGAGGGCGCGCCGTCACGTGGCTGACCGAGGTCCTCTATCGCGACGTCGAAGCCGGCGAAACCGAACATGGCGAGCATGAGGAGCACGGCGAACACGAGGAACATGAAGCACAGGGCGAGCACGAAGCTCACGCGGACGACACGCTGCCAGGTGGATCCGAGTGGGGGCTCTACAGCCAGGTGGTCTATACCCACAATCGTCACCTGGATACCGGTTTGCGCGTGGGCTATGTCGCCGGCGACGATGCGCTGGCGTCGTCTGACCGCTTCCGGGTCAGCCCGGCGATCACCACCTACCTTGACCCGTTCCGCCGCGTGATGCTCAGGGTCCAGTACAACTACGACGACATTCAGGGCGCGGGCGAGGAACACTCCGTCTGGCTGCAGGCAGGTCTGTCGTGGGGCGGAGCGGAGGTGCGCTGAACATGAAACACCTGGCACATCTTCTCCTGTCGATCGCCTTGTGCGCGGTCGCCGCTCATGCCGCGCCGATCAAGGTCGCGTCCCTGAACCCGATCGTGAGCGACTTGGCGCGCCAGGTCGGGGGGACTGATGTCGAGGTATTTGACCTGATGCCGCTCGGCTCGAATCCGCACACCTTCAACCCCACTCCGGACGACCTTAAAATCGCGTCCAACGCGCAGATCATCCTCGCGGCCGGCAAGGGGCTTGAAACATACCTGGAAGACGTTATCCAGTCACTGGGCGACATCCCCGTGTTTGAGGCGGGTCGGTCGGTTCCATCGCTCCGGGTCGAAGTCGGCGAGGTCTTCATCTGCTGCCCGGCACATGCCGCCGGATCCATCGATCCGCACTGGTGGCACAGTGTCAAGAGTGCGAAGCGGGCCGCAAAAGGGATCGCTGATAAGCTCGCTGAGATCGATGCCGGGAACGCCGAGGCGTACGATACTCGTTACCGTGCCTACGCGGAGAAGCTGGACGGTCTCTACAAGTGGGCCAAGTCGGAGATTTCCCGGATTCCCCGACGGGACCGTGAGTTGACCACGTCCCACGCCGCCTTCGGGTATCTGTGTCGGGAATTCGGGCTTCGATCAATCACGATCCAGGGGTTGAATACGGAAGACAACCCCAATCCGTCGCACCTCAAAGATGTGGTGAAGACACTGGAGAAGCAGGACGTGCGGGCCGTCTTTCCCGAAGACAACGCGAATCCGAAAGTGATGTCCGGCATGGTACGCGAAACGGGAGTGAAAGTGGGCGGCAAGCTGTATGCCGGGACGTTGCCGCCGGCTTCGCCGACCTACGTGGACATGGTGCGTTCCAACATCACGACAATCGTGAACTCCCTCGCCGGAAACCCCTGAGATATCCCCATGCATGGAAGACCGATCATTCAGTGGCTGCTCTTTTTGGGTTTCTGGACATGCCTCGCATTGCCGGTCGTGCTGGTGACACGCGGCGGGCGGACAGTCCAGCGGACCTTGAGCAGCGAGGGCGCTTCCGTGATGACATGGGTGTCACTCCGTTTCTCGGAAAAGCCGTCGTATTTCGAACTCGTGCAACACGACAAAGTGCTGTGGCGGGAGGGCTCTGCCGACGTAGCCGAGTTCGACAATTCCTTCCCCGTTCTCATTGACGAATTCGGGGCCGAGCTCGTTCTCAAATCCCGGCTTCCCGGCGCCGGCGTCATTGAGATCACTGTAGAGCCGGATAAGCGGCATCAGCGTTCGCGAACCCTTTGGGTCGACGGGGAGGTCGACGAAACGCTCACGTTCAGCTGGAGTCGAGATGATTGATCCCGCCTGTGATCACAAGACCCACCGCCTCCGCCTCGAAGGCATCCATGTCCACTACGGGCCCATCTGCGCCGTGCATGACGTGAGCCTGGAGCTGTCGTGCGGGGCGGCCGTGGCGCTGGTAGGGGGAAACGGCGCCGGCAAGAGTACCCTCATGAAGAGCATCGTCGGGCTCGTGCCCATGAGCCGGGGAAGCGTTCGATGGCAGGGACGACCGATGATGAAGAACACGCACGAGGTGGCCTACCTGTCGCAGCGTGCTGACGTAAACTGGGAGTTCCCAATAACGGCAAGGGGCCTCGTGGAATTGGGACGCTACCCCCTGCTCGGGCCATGGCGGCGCTTTGGGGGCGTGGATCGGCAAGCTGTGGATCGCGCCATGGCCACCATGCGGATTGACAGCCTGGCCCGTCGCCAGGTGGGCGCCCTTTCCGGCGGGCAGCAGCAGCGTGTACTCATCGCGCGAGCGTTGGCCCAGGAGGCCCATGTTCTGCTCCTCGATGAGCCGTTCGCCGGTCTGGATCAGCCGGCGCAGGAACTGCTGGCGCGGCTTCTCAGGGATCTGGCGTCCAGCGGGAGGTTGATCGTGGCGTCGCATCACGACCTCAAGACAGTCGGGGATATCTTTGACGAAGTCGTTCTCCTCAACGGCGCGCTGATCGCCCAAGGCGCCAGCGCTGAGACCATGACACAGGAGAATCTGAAGCGAGCATTTGGAGAGAGAGAGTAGGCATCCGTTGCCGACACCATGAATCTCATCACCGACATCCTGAGCTACGAGTTCAACCAGCGGGCTTTGCTGGTGGCCGTGATGATTGGCTTCATGAACGGCTACGTCGGAGGGTACGTGGTGCTGAGACGTGGTGCGCTTTTCGCCAGCTCACTTTCGCATACGCTATTCCCCGGAGTCGCCCTGGGGGCGCTTATCGCGGGCATCAATCCCTATAGCGCGTTGATCGGGGCGTTCGTCATGGCGATGGTGATTGGGCTCGGCTCCGAGGGAATCGCGGCCAACTCACGCATCGACCGCGATGCATCCATGGCCGTGCTCGTCACGGCAGGCATGGCCGCCGGCCTGCTCCTGCTCAGGCGCGTGGCAACGAATATTCGTATCGAAGACTACCTTTTCGGGAACATCCTCGGGGTCGCGGACTGGGATCTCTGGTTCGTGTTCATGGCTGGCGGCGTGGTGCTGTCGGCCTTGATTCTGTTCCAGCGGCCGCTCCAGATACACGTCTTCTCGCCCGAGTTGGCTGCATCGCAGGGACTATCGGTCAGTCTCCTCGACTATCTCATGTCCGCCGCTGTCGTGATCACCATGGTGGCATCCCTGCAGGCCGTGGGCACGCTCCTTGCCATCGGCCTGCTGGTCGCGCCTGCAGCCACAATGTATCTGTACCTGGACTCCACCGGGGTGATTCTCTGGGGCGGCGGAGTCCTGGGCGTCCTCATCGCCGTTGCCACGGTCATCATCTCGAATGTTGTCAATATACCGACGGGGCCGGCGATGATGATTCTCCTTGCGAGCGTGTTCGTTGCCGGTTTCGCCTTAAGTCCGCGATACGGCCTGCTCGCCGCGCTGCGGACGCGACACGCGCCCGATCACTGAGCAACTCCGCGCACAGGCTTGATGACGAGCTAATCCCGCTGATCCGCCGCACGGCCAACGTGATCATCTGGGTGGTCGCTCTGCTTGTAACGCTTCCTCTCTACGGCGTGAACATCAGCGCGCTCATAACCGCCCTCGGCGTGACGTCCCTGGCGATCGCG
>VGWI01000075.1 GCA_016873655.1 Lentisphaerota bacterium | reverse complement strand
CGCCAGTATCTCCCGGCGCTGTTCCGACAACGAACGGCTGGTGTCTGTCATGTCCCTAGGCTACTAGGGCCCCTATGGCCAATGCAAGCCCTTCTTTCGCTCTTTGCTAGAAATCCGTCATGCACCCACGGTCCGCGTGGCGGGAGCAATGGCTTGACTGGTCCGGCCCGCTGCATGATTCTGTCCGAATGCTTGTTCCGGACCTGAAGGAATACCTGGCGCTTGCGGCGTCGAACGACGTTGTGCCCGTGTACCGCGAGCTACTCGCGGACATGGAGACGCCGGTCTCCATGCTGGCTAGGTTCGCGGACAGCGAGAACGTCTTCCTGCTCGAAAGCATGGAAGGCGGCGAGACATGGGGGCGGTACTCGTTTCTCGGCATAGATCCCGAACCATTTCTCCGTTCGGACCATTCCGTGCCGGGCGCGAAGGGCCTTGAGCCGCTCAGGGAAGTCTACTGCGGGTTGCGTGTCGCTGAACTGCCCGGTCTGCCGCGCTTTTTCGGCGGGTGTGTGGGGTTCATCGGCTACGAAGCTGCCGGCGATTTCGAACGGCTTCCGCCGCCCAGGCCCGGGGCGTCCGAACCGCGCAGCGCCTTTGTGTCGGCCGACAAGCTGATCGTGTTCGACAACGTGCGCCATGCGCTGAAGATTGTGGTATGCACCCGGCCGCGCGGCAAGGACTCGCCGGCCGAAGCCTACGCTAAGGCCGCGACGGACATAGAGCGCATCGAGCGGGTTGTGCGCGCCGGTGCGCCGGCCGAGCAGAACGAGCGTCATCCCCCTGTCCTGTTCCGGCCGAACATGGAACCTGCCGCGTACATGGCGATGGTTGAGAAGGCGAAGCAGTACATCTTCGCGGGCGACATCATACAGGCCGTCTTGAGTCAGCGGTTCGACGCCGAGACGGACGTCAGGCCGATCCAGGTATATCGCGCCCTGCGGCTGATAAACCCTTCCCCCTACACTTTCTTTCTGAAGGTGGGCGGGACGACGCTCATAGGGTCGTCCCCGGAAGTGATGGTAAGGCTCACCGGGCGGCGCGTTGAGCTGCGGCCGATTGCCGGCACCCGCCCCCGCGGGGCGACCGAGCCGGAGGACCGCAGGCTCGCGGATGAGCTGCTTGCCGACGAGAAGGAGAAGGCCGAGCACGTGATGCTTGTGGACCTCGGCAGGAACGATCTCGGGCGCATCGCCGAGACCGCCTCGGTGCAGGTGACCGATTACATGGTCGTCGAGCGCTACAGCCACGTCATGCACCTTGTCTCCCATGTCGAGGCGCAGTTGCGCGCGGACCGCGACGCGCTTGACGTGATTGCCTCGGTCTTTCCTGCCGGCACGCTCAGCGGCGCCCCGAAGATCCGGGCCATGGAGATAATCAACGAGCTTGAACCCGAGTGCCGCGGGGCCTACGGCGGCGCCGTCGGCTACATCAGCTACACGGGCAACATGGACCTGGCCATCACCATTCGCACCCTTGTCGCCGAAAACGGCCGGATGTCGGTGCAGGCGGGCGCGGGCGTGGTGTTCGATTCCGTGCCGGAGCGCGAGCTGGAAGAGACCCGCCACAAGGCGCGCGCGGTGCAGCGCGCCGTCGAGCTGGCCGCGAACGGGCTGGAGATCGCCGGATGATCCTGCTGATAGACAACTACGATTCGTTCACGTTCAACCTTGTGCAGATAATCGCCGGCGAGGGCGCAGACGTGCTGGTGCATCGCAACGACGCGATAACGCTGGACGCGATCGAGGAGCTCAAGCCGCACGGCGTGATTCTTTCGCCTGGTCCCTGCACGCCGGCGGAGGCCGGCATATGCGTGGAGTTCGTCCGGCGCTTCTCCGGCCGGCTGCCGATCCTCGGCGTCTGCCTCGGGCACCAGTGCATAGGCGCGGCGTTCGGGGCCACCGTGGCCGGCGCGAAGCGGATCATGCACGGCAAGACCTCGCAAGTGACCGCCGAAGACACGGACCTTTACAAGGGGATAAGGCAGCCGTTCCAGGCGGGCCGGTATCATTCGCTGGCGATCCTGCCGGACACGGTGCCGGCGGAGCTGGTCGTGGATGCGCGGAGCGATGACGGCGAGATAATGGGCGTGCATCACCGCGAGCACATGACTTGCGGTGTGCAGTTCCACCCGGAATCCGTCCTCACGCCGGCCGGCAAGCGGCTTCTCCGCAACTTCCTTCTGATGGTGGAGAAGGCGACCGGCGCGCCGCAGACCGGCGGCCGCGGGTCAATTGGAGGGCAGGCATGAAGAACCAGCTCCAGAAACTGACCGGTCGCGCGGATCTCACACAGGCTGAGACCGAGGAAGCGTTCGACCTCATCATGGACGGGCAGGCCACGCCCGCGCAGATCGGCGCGCTGCTCGCGGCGCTCCGGACGAAGGGCGAGACCGTGGCCGAAATCGCGGGCGGCGCCGCCTCCATGCGTCGGCACGCCGTGTTCATAGACGCCGGCGGGCTGCCGGTGGTGGACACCTGCGGGACCGGCGGCGACGGCTCCGGCACCTTCAACATTTCCACCACGGCGGCGTTTGTTGCCGCCGGCGCCGGCGTGCCGGTGGCCAAACACGGGAACAGGGCGATAACCAGCAAGTGCGGATCGGCGGACCTGCTGGCCGCGCTCGGAGTGAACATTGAGGCCGCGCCCAGCGTGGTGGAGGAATGCATACGCGAGGCGGGCATCGGGTTCCTGTTCGCGCCCAGGCTGCATCCGGCGATGAAGCATGCCATGGGCCCGCGCAAGGAGCTTGGCGTCCGCACGATCTTCAACATGCTCGGACCGCTCACCAATCCGGCCGGTGCGAAGGGACAGATCATCGGAGTATTCGCCGCGGAGCTCACCGAGCCGTTTGCGGAGGTCCTGAAGGCGCTCGGGAGCCGCCGCGCGTTTGTGGTTCACGGGCACGACGGCATGGACGAAATAACCACCACCACCGCGACCCGGATGAGCGAGCTGCGCGACGGGCGGGTGTTGACCTACGAGTTCGATCCGCTGCCGCTCATCGAGAACTACGCGGAGGCCTCCGGGCTTGCCGGCGGCGATACGGCCGAGAACGCGGGCATCACACGTTCCGTACTGGCCGGCGAGGCCGGAGCCGCGCGCGACATCGTGCGCCTGAACGCCGCCGCCGCGATAGTGGCCGGGGGCAAGGCCGCCGATATCCGTGAAGGCTGGCTGGCAGCCGGCGAAGCGATTGATTCGGGACGCGCCGCGAAGGCGCTGGAGAAACTGGTCGAATTCTCCAACGCGTGAAGTCCGCCGGCGGCGGGCGACGCGGGGCGTTGACGTGGCGGGAGGGGCGGCGCCGGGCTGGCGCTTGGATGAACATCCTTGAATCCATAACGGAAGCCAGGCGCGCTGACGCCTTGAGGGCCGAGCGGCGCGTGCCGGTTGAAGCGCTCCGGGATCGGGCGGAGAAGCGGCGCGAGAGGCACAGCCTTGTGCGAGCGCTGCGAACCGGCGCGCGGTGCATAATTGCCGAGATGAAGAAGGCGAGCCCGTCCGCCGGCCTGCTGCGGCCGCGGTATGCGCCTTCCGTTCTCGCGCGGCGCTACGAGGAGGCCGGCGCGGCCGGGATATCCGTGCTCACCGAGCCGCGGAAGTTCCTCGGTTCGCCGCGGCATCTGGCCGCCGCGCGCGCGGCGTGCGGGCTGCCGGTACTGAGGAAGGATTTCATCAGCGAACCGTACCAGGTGTGGGAAGCGGCGGCCTGGGGTGCTGACGTTGTGCTGCTCATCGCCTCGGTCCTGGATGACGGGACCATGCGCGCGCTTCACCGCGAGGCCGGCAGGGCGCGGCTCGAGGTGCTTGTTGAAGCGCACACCGCCGACGAGCTGAAGAGGGCGCGCAGGCTCGACGGCGCGATTCTCGGCGTGAACAGCCGCAACCTGCGCACGATGCGGACTGATCTCGCGGTTGCGTTCGGGCTTGCGCGGCTTCTGCCGCGCGGCGTGCAGGCTGTGGCTGAAAGCGGGATCAGGACGCGGGACGACATCGAGCGCCTGCGCGACGCGGGGTACAGCGGGTTTCTTATCGGGGAGACGCTCATGCGTTCGGCGAGGCCGTGGGAGGAGTTGATGGAGTTATCGGGCGGAGCATGAGCATGCCGGACATCCAGATAAAGATATGCGGCATCACCAACGAGGCCGACGCGGAAGCGGCGGTCGAGGCCGGGGCGGACTATCTCGGCATCATCTTCCATCCTCCCTCTCCCCGGTTCGTCAGTCTTGAAATTGCGCGGCGGATCGTTGTGGCGGCGCGGGGCGTGCCGGTGGCGGGCGTGTTCGTGAACGCTTCGCCCGGCGCGGTTGCGGCGGCTGTTTCGTACTGCGGGCTGGGAGTCGCCCAGATGCACGGAGATGAGGCCGGGGGCGGTTACGACCGTGTCGGCGCGCGGTTATGGCGCGCGGTGAAGTACGAGTCGGGCCGGTGGAAGCCGGACCCGGCGCGCTGGCCGGCGGAGCGGTACGTGGTGGACGCCGCGGTGGCGGGCATGTACGGCGGCACCGGCAGTCTGGCTGACTGGACGGAGGCGGCGGAGATTGCCGCGCGTCTGCCGGTGATGCTTGCCGGCGGGCTCACGCCCGGCAATGTGACCAGGGCGCTCGGCGCGGTGCGCCCGCTGCTGGGGGTGGACGTGAGCGGCGGCGTTGAGTCGGCGCCCGGCCGCAAGGACAGGGAGAAGATGTTCGATTTTGTGCATGCAGTGCGGGAGTGGGCGAAGAGCGATCGGAGTTGACGGACCCGCGGCGTGTGTGTGAGTTTTCGCCGTTCCCGCCGTGCGCGGGTGAAGGCTGGGATCATGACTGCTGAGAAAGAAACAGGCGCTGACGGGCATTTCGGGAGGTTCGGCGGCACGTATGTCGCCGAAACGCTCATGCCCGCGCTCCAGGAAATCGAATCGGCGTACTGCGCGGCGAAAGCCGACCCGGAGTTTCTCGCCGAATTCGAGCGTCTGCTGCGCGACTACGTCGGCAGGCCGTCTCCGCTCTACCCGGCGCGCCGGCTTTCCGACCGGTGCGGCGGCGCGGCGATCTGGCTGAAGCGCGAGGATCTCAACCACACCGGCGCCCACAAGATAAACAACACCCTCGGCCAGGCGCTGCTCGCGAAGCGGATGGGCAGGCGCAGGCTCATGGCCGAGACCGGCGCCGGCCAGCACGGGGTGGCCACGGCGACCGCGGCCGCGCTGTTCGGGATGGAGTGCGTCGTGTACATGGGCGAGGAGGACATCGCGCGGCAGGCGCCGAACGTGAAGCGGATGCACCTTCTCGGCGCGCGGGTCGAAACCGTGCGGAGCGGAACCAGGACGCTGAAGGACGCCATGAGCGAGGCATTGCGGGCATGGGTGGCCGAGGTGGACGAGACCTTCTACGTGATCGGCTCCGTCGCCGGGCCGCATCCGTATCCGCTTATGGTGCGCGATTTCCAGAGCGTGATCGGGCGCGAGTGCCGTGCGCAGGTGTTGAAGGCCGCGGGCCGGCTGCCGGACCAGGTTCTTGCGTGCGTCGGCGGCGGGAGCAACGCGGCGGGCATATTCGCCGGTTTCATTGATGACGGTGGCGTGAAGCTGGTCGGGGTTGAGGCGGCGGGGCTCGGCATTGAGACGGGCGCACACGCCGCCAGCATAGGCGGCGGCAAGGTCGGAATACTGCACGGCTCGAAGAGCTATGTTCTGCAGGATGCGGACGGGCAGATCCGCAATGCCCACTCCATAAGCGCCGGGCTGGACTATCCGGGCGTCGGGCCGGAACATGCGTTCTGGGCTGACACCGGGCGGGTCGAGTACTGTTCGATCACCGACCGGCAGGCCCTTGACGCCTTTCACACGCTTACCCGGCTCGAAGGGATCATCCCTGCGCTGGAAAGTGCGCACGCGGTGGCTGAAGCCGCGCGCCGCGCGCCGGCAATGCCGAAGGATGGGCTGATTGTTGTGTGCCTTTCCGGCCGCGGCGACAAGGATGTTGACGCCGTGCTTGCCCTGCCGGACGCGGGAAGGAGCGGAAGCGATGGGCACTGACCGCATAGCCCGGAAGTTCGCGGAACTGAAGCAGGCTGGCCGGAAGGGGCTTGTCGGCTACCTCACGGCCGGCGACCCGGACGCGGCGAAGTCGCTTGGTTTCCTGCGCGAGGCGGTGAGGGAAGGCCTGGACATTCTCGAGCTCGGCGTGCCTTTCTCCGACCCGACCGCCGACGGCCCGACGATCCAGGCCGCTTCGCACCGCGCGCTTGCGGCAGGCATGACGCCCGACGGCGTGTTCGGGATGGTCAGGGAGCTTCGTCGCGAATCGGACATTCCGATCGTGTTGTTCGGGTATGTGAACCCGGTTTTTGCGCGCGGATACGAGAAGTTCTGCGCCGACGCGGCGGATGCCGGCGCGGATGCGCTGCTTGTCGTGGACCTGCCGTTCGAGGAAAGCGGCGAGCTTGACCGCGTTGCGCGGGAGAAGGGGCTGTGCCTGGTGCAGCTTATCGCTCCTACGACGCCCGAAGCGCGCGCGCGGCGGATACTGAAGGATGCGCGTGGCTTCGTGTACTACATAATGTTCCGCGGCGTCACCGGCGCGCGAGGGAGCACGGCGGGCGACGCGGCGGAAAGGCTGGCTGGTTTGAGAAGGGCAACGGACCTGCCGATAGCCGCCGGGTTCGGGGTGAGCAGCGCCGAGCAGGCGGCGGAGGTCGCGAAGACAGCCGACGCGGTTGTTGTCGGCAGCGCGCTTGTCCGCGCCGCGCAGGACGGGCGGCTCGGCTCCCTTGTCCGCGACCTTGCGGGCGCGTTGCACGGGGCGGGGCGGCGATGAAGCACGGGCCTGAACCGCGCGTGTTCACCCATTCCATCCGCGTTCCTTACGCGCACGTGGACCAGATGTCCATGGTCTACTACGCGAACTACTTCGTCTATTTCGAGATGGCGCGCTCGGAGCTGCTGCGCGAGGCGGGTGTGCCGTATCCGGAGATGGAGAAGCGCGGGGTTCTGCTGCCGGTGGTTGCCGCGCATTGCGACTACAGGAAGCCCGCGCGGTACGACGACCTGCTGGTCGTCCGCAGCCGGTGCACGGAGATACGCGGGCCGCGGTTGAGAATCGAGTACGAGGTGTTGCGCGGGCCGGAATGCCTGGTCACCGGCTACACCGAGCATGTGTGTCTCTCGCCGGCAGGCAAGGTGCTCAAGCCTGTTCCGGAGATCCGGGGGCTGGTTTCCGGTACGGAACGCGTGGCTGGGACTTAGCCTGGCCGATCTGGCCGAGTGCTGCGCGGGTCTTTCCTATCGAGGCGAGCGCCTCATCCGTCGTCTTGAAGTGGCATTTCACCGTATCCAGCAGGATTTCCGGTCCGCGCGTTTCCGCCAGTTGCGCGGCAGCCTGGCGCACCGCGGCCGAGGCGCCCTTCGGAATGCTGACCCCGGTTGACTTCGACATTTCCTCGAGCGAGACAAGGAATTGCTCCCGCGCTATCACCGAGGCTGCGGCCACGGCCATGTCCGATTCCGCCTTGTGGCGCTGGACCAGCTCGATGCGCTTGCCCTTCTGCATCAGCGCGCGTTCCACCTGGTGTTTTGCGCCGAACTGGTCCGACACCGCGCGCGTGCAGTCGGGGACGGCTTCCAGCAGGTTTTCTATGGCGCGCGCGTGGCCCCAGGCGAGGATGCGGTTCACGCTGCGCATGCTGGAGTAGAGGCGGTTGTAGGCGCGCGGCCCTATCTTGACCACGGCCATGCGTCTGCCGAGAAGCGCCCGCAGCCTGCTGCCAAGGGTCCGCGCCGCCTTGTCGGTCGTTATGCGTTTGCTGTCCCGCACGTTCAGCTCCTGCATCGCCGTGTAGAGGTCCGGGTCAACATAGGCGGCGGCGATGACCAGAGGGCCGAAGAAGTCGCCCTTTCCGCTCTCGTCAACCCCGATGTGCGGGGCGGTGAGGTCGGGATCAATTTCGGTTTCGTAGCCGAGGGTCGCCTGCCCGAGCACTTCCGGCTCCAGCACGAAGCGGATGAAATCTTCCGCGCCCTTTCCCTGCACGAGGCACTTGCCCTTCCTGTAGAGCACGATCGTGCAATCGGGTTTTCTCGCGGCGAACAGGGCGTGCTCGACCTCGATCGGGAAGTAGTTGCCGGTCTTGAGTATCCTTAGAAGCGCTTCCTGTTGGGCGGCGTCGAGCGGATAGGTGAACGATGTCTTCGCTGGCATGCGCGGAACAATACCAGAGTGCGCGAAACATCCGCAACCGGGAGGGAAGGAGGCAGAAACGTGCGCGTTGACATGTCTTCGCAGGCGCATCCGCGGCGTTGCTTCAGACTACCATTGCGCCGTGGAGGGGAAGTGCTAGGATCATGCCCCCTGCGGAAGGCCTGTTGCCGGTGACGGGCGCGCGGGGGTTCCGGCGGGGGATGGCGCATGAAAATCGGGTTCGTTTACGATCTGAAGAACGACTACATGGCTGCCGGGTTTTCGGAGGAAGCGGCGGCTGAATTCGATTCCGCCGTCACGATCGACGCGATAGAAGCCGCGCTGCGCGGGATGGGGCACGAAGTGGATCGCGTGGGCAACTTCCCCGTTCTCTGCGGGCGGCTCCTGAAGGGCGACCGCTGGGATCTCGTTTTCAACATCGCCGAAGGCGTCCGCGGCCGCGGCAGGGAATCGGAGGTGCCGTGCATTCTTGAGCGGTTTGACATACCGTACACCTTCGCCGATCCTCTCGCCTGCGCCGCAACGCTCGACAAGGCTGTTGCCAAGCGTCTTGTGGCCAGCGCCGGGGTCCTAACCGCCCGGCATGCCGTTGTTTCGTCCGAGGCCGAACTGGAATCCGTTGACCTGCCGTTCCCGCTGTTCGCAAAACCGCTTTGCGAGGGGACGGGCAAGGGGGTTGACGGCGCATCCCGCATTTCCGGGCCCGCCGAGCTGGGCCGCAAGGTCAGGAGCCTGCTGGCGGATTTCTGTCAGGCGGTGCTGGTTGAGGAATACCTGCCCGGCCGGGAGTTCACGACGGCAGTACTCGGGACCGGCCGCGCCGCGCGCGTGCTCGGGACGATGGAGATTCTTATCCGGCAGGACGCGCCGACCCGCGACTACTCGCATGACATAAAGGAGAACTGGCAGCAGTACGTGGACTACGGGTCCGTGTCGGAACCGGAGCTCAAGCGCGAAGTCGAGGCGCTCGCGCTCCGTGCCCATACCGCGCTCGAGTGCCGGGACGCGTCGCGCGTGGACGTGCGGCTCGACCGCGAAGGCAGGCCGGCGTTCATGGAGGTGAATCCGCTGCCGGGCCTCAATCCGCCGCACTCGGATCTCCCGATGATCGCCCGCCGCGAGGGGATGTCCTACGAGGCCCTCATCGCGGCGATCGTCAACAGCGCCTGCGAGCGTCTCCCTGCCCGGAAAGGGCGCGGATAGCATCGTGAACTTTACCGTTCTCCTGGCGCACAACGTTCCTGGCGCAGCGTTCGGCGGCGCCTGGCAGGAATCGGACGCGGGTGTGATGGCCGAGGTGGAGGCCGTGAGCCGCGCCCTGTCCACGCTGGGAATCGGGCACGAGGTCCGCGGCGTGGCTTCGGCCGGCGAACTCGCCGGCGCGTTGAGTGCTTCCGGGAGCGGACTCGTTTTCAATCTTGTTGAGCAACTGCCCGGCGGGCCGATGGAAGCCTGCCGTGTGCCCGATATCTGCGCGGCGGCGGGCAGGCGCTGCACCGGCAGCGGGTCCGAATGCCTCGCGCTGTGCCTTGACAAAGGGCGCACTAAGGATGTCCTGGCTGAAGCCGGGGTGAAAGCGCCGGCCGGGCTGAGGGCCGGTGCGGGCGGCGAGCCCGACTACTCGCTTCTTCCCGCCGGAAAGGTGATCGTGAAGCCGGCCGACACCGACGCCAGCGAGGGGATAGGCGCCGACTCGGTTCTCGATTCGCGCGACCCGGCGCTGCCGGAGGTGGTGAAGCGCGTAAGCGACCGCTCGGGCGGCCGTGACGTGCTTGTGGAGTCGTACATAACCGGCCGCGAGGTCAACGTGTCGCTCTTTGAGGATGGCGGCGGGTTGCGGACCATGCCCCTGGCGGAGATAGACTTCTCCGCCTTTCCGCCTGGCATGACGAGGATCGTTGACTACACCGCGAAGTGGAAGACGGACTCGTTCGAGTACCTGAACACGCCGCGTGTGATACCGGCGCCTTTTGAAGAGTCCGTTGCGCGCAGGATCCGCGTGGCCGCCGCGGCGGCATGGCTGGCTGCCGGGTGCCGCGGCTATGCGCGGGTGGATTTCCGCGTGTCCGCGGACGGGACTCCGTGGGTGCTGGAGGTGAATCCCAACCCGGACATCTCGCCCGACGCCGGTTTCGCCGCCGCCCTGAAGGCCGGCGGCGTGGAATACGCATCTTTTGTGGAGGCTGTTGTGAAGAACGCCCTTTCCCCGGACGTCTGATTCCGCGGGGCCGGGCGCGTCTGGAGGCATATGAACAACGCTGTCGTGCGTGTTACGGCAAAGGAAGACAGGGACGCCATAGTGGGGCTGCTTGCGGCATGCCCGATGTTCCGTCCTTGCGAAGTGGCCATAGGCGTGGAGGTGCTTGACGAGGCCGTCAAGTCCGGTCCGGAGGGCCACTACCAGTCACGCACCGCGTTCGTTGAGGACGCCGTGGTGGGCTGGATCTGCTGGGGGCCGACTCCCTGCACCGAGGCGACGTACGACATATACTGGATTGTCGTTGCGGAGCCGCACCGCGGCCACAGGATAGGCGGCAGCATGCTTTCCGCGGCGGAGCAGGAGATACGGGAACGCGGCGGGCGGCTTGCGGTCGTTGAGACGTCGGCGCGTTCCGACTACGCCGCAACGCGCAAGTTCTACGCCCGGCACGCCTATCAGCAGGCCGCCGTCGTTCCCGACTTCTACGCCCCGGGCGATAACAAGGAGATATACGTGAAACCGCTGCAGGGGCTCATACCGGTCTGTGCGATAGCTTCCGCGCCGTCTTTGCAGCCCGAAGTTCATGCCGACGACAGGGAGAAGAAGGCATGAAGGCATGGCGTGTTGTCGTGGGCGGCACGCGATCGGGTACGTAATGCGCCTGCCCCGCGGAGATGAGTTTGACCGTGTGCGGGCGCCGGAACAGGCACAATGGTGAAACGTCGGCAATGACGAAACCAGGCAGACTGCGCGCCGTCGAACACGCCATGTTCCTGCCCACATCGCGGCGGGAGATGGACGAACGCGGCTGGGACCGGCTGGACGTACTCATCATCACCGGCGACGCGTACGTGGACAGCCCAGCGTTCGGCGCGGCGCTCCTGGGGCGATGGCTCGAACACCACGGCTACAGGGTAGGGATAGTTGCCCAGCCCGGCTGGAAGGACACGGCGGATATCGCGCGCATGGGCAGGCCGAGGCTGTTTGCCGGGATAACCGCCGGCGCTTTGGACTCGATGCTTGCCCACTACACCGCGTTCAGGAAGAAGCGGTCTGATGACGGCGGAACGCCCGGCGGCCGCGCCGGCGCGCGGCCAAACCGGGCGACGATCGTCTACTCCAACCTCGTGCGGCAGGCCTTTCCCGGTTTGCCCCTTGTGATCGGCGGCATCGAAGCCTCCATGCGCAGAGCGGTCCATTACGATTTCTGGTCCGACGCCCTGCGACGCCCGATGCTGCTCGACGCAAAGGCCGACCTGTTGATCTACGGAATGGCTGAAACCGTTCTGCTCGAAGTCGCGGCGAAACTGGCGGCCGGCGGCGGCGCCGGTGCCGGCAAGCTGACTGACGTGCGCGGCACAGTGTTCCGCCGCAGAGCCGGCTGGGCGCCGCCGGGCAACGCCGCGTTGCGGGACCTGCCGGACATGGATGCTATGGCGGCCGAGCCGCGCCTGCTCATGGATGCAACACTGGCGATGGAAAGGCAGGTGCGTGACGGAGCGCCGTGGCTCGCGCAGAGGGCGGGAAGCGAGGAAATCGTAATCGCACCGCCCGCCGCGCCGCTGGAGACGGCCGACCTGGACAGGCTCTATTCCCTGCCGTTCCGTCGTGAAGCGCACCCTTCCTGCCGTGCGCCGGTGCCGGCCGAAGA
>VGWI01000074.1 GCA_016873655.1 Lentisphaerota bacterium | reverse complement strand
TGCTCGAAATGCTGGCGGTTGTGGGCGCCGTCGCAATCCTGCTCAGCATGGTTGTGGTCATTACGGCGAACAGGGACAACCCGGAGATTGCCAGGGCCGCGATGCGTGACCTGCGTTCCTCGCTCGCGGCCGTGAGGCAGGAGGCGCTGTCGCGCAACGTTCCGGCCCGGTTCGCGTATGGCAACATCGTGCCGGAAGGCGGCCGCTGGAATCGCGGTTTCCATGCGGTCTTCTCGTCGGGCTATCTTGTGGGGTCAACCCAGTTCATCACGCGCGGGGTGTGTTTCGCGGAGACTTCAGGCGAAGTCTGGTTCGGGGCCGACGGCAGGGGTATGGCATCCTCTCAGTCATGGAGCAACGGGGTGCACGAAATCGCGCTGGTCAGAAGTGACTCGACCAACATCCCCGTGGGCCGGGTGCGGGTGTACGGTCTGACCGGCGCGGTGGGCGTCACAAGATGAAGACGATTGAGCAAGCGCGCGACAGGGCCGGGTTCGTTCTACTCGTGGAGATCGCACTGGCGCTGATGGTTTTCTCGATGGGAGTGCTGGCCTCACTGCGCCTCATGGCGCGCGGGGTGGAGCGGCGTCAGTCCGCGCGTGAGCACCGGGAGACGGCGGCCTTCGGCGAGGGTGTCATCGAGGGTCTCTCGGCGCTGGCCGCCAACTCGTGCGCCGTGAGCAACGGGTGGGACAGGTTCTGGACCGAATTCGCGGCGGGGCGGACCGGGGTGCCGGTCGTCTGCGCCGCTTTCGCATTCACCAACGAACGCGCGGAGATCATGGCCGGCGGACCGTTCACGAGCCGGCTGGCCTGGGCCCGGCTCCATTCCGGAGACCCGGGCGGGATTCCGTGGCTGACCGTGCGGCACGAGATCATTCTCAGCAACCGTCCGACGGCCGGCGGGCGGACGAACATCGCGGTGTGGTTGAAGTTGTGGGAGGGCGAATTCGGCCGCACCAACCTTCCCCCGAAGGTTGTGTTCTATTCCGAAATAGCGCGCGAGGGCGGCGGATCATGAAGACTGCCAGACGGGCACGGGGCGGGTTCAGCCTGCTCGAACTTATGGCTGCCGTGGCCATCCTCGGCCTCATCGTGGTCCTCTCGGCCTCCGTTCTCTACGATGCGCGACGGCTCGGGAACGAGGGCTCTGACTCGGAGATAGCCCTGCAGGACGGCAAGGCGGCGCTGGACAACGTTATACGCGACCTTCGCCATGCCATGGCCGACTCGGTTCTGTCGTTCCGCGTCGAACCCGGTGCTCCCGGTCCTTTCGACGCAGCCGGCGGCACGAACAGCGAGCTGCACATGATCGTATGGGAGTCGGATGCCGAAGCGACCAACAGGGTAACGCGCGCAGTTCAGTACAGGATGGGCGGAACAGGACTTCTCAGGGCCAGCAGGACGGTATTCGATGGTGATTGGTATTGGCCTCCTGAGGATGGTAGCGAATGGTATGAGGATCCGTTTCCCACGAATGGACTGGAAGTGGCCATCGCGGCGACGAACGTTGCGGCATTCAGGCTTGCGGCGATGGACGCGGCAGGCGGGTGGCAGTTCGACTACGACTCCCGCGCGCACAGCAACATGCTGCCGGTGTTCGTGGATGTCTGCATTGAGGTCCTGGACGCCATCGCGTGCCGCGAAGCGCTGGAAGCTGACGACGCCGCCGAGGCCGGACGCCTGGTTGACCGCGAGGCCGTAAGGCTGGTGGGGCGGGTTCGCCTGCCGAACCGGGCCGCGGGGGCAACGAGATGAACGCGCCGCGCTGTTCCAAGTCAGGAGTCAGCCTGCTGGTCGTCATGACCATTCTTTCGCTGATGACGGTTCTGGCCGCCGCATTCATAAGGGTGATGCGTTCCGCTGAAACGGTCGCGACGGGCTCCGCCGACAGGAGCGTAGCGGGCGGGCTTGCCGACGCCGCGCTGGCGCGCGCGATCGAGGAGATTGACGCAACGATGCAGGGGGTTACGTGCCCTTACTGGGGCGGCATGCCGGCTGGCGCGGACAACGCGATGTCTTCGACGGGCGCGGCGGAGTGTGTTGACCTGTTCCGCGGCGACATAACCAACCTGGTTCCGCGAGCCCTCTGGAAGGACGCGGCCACGGCGGCGACGAATGGCTGCGGCTGGATCGAGGTGCCGCATCCCGACGGAAGCAACGTGCTCGGGCGCATGGCGTATCTTGTTGTGAATGTCTCAGGTCTGCCGGATGTGGAGAGCATGGTCCTTGCACGGGATCAGGCAGCGGGGATGGTCACCAACATGGTGTACGACATAGGCGACTATGAAACGTTCACGAACGAGGCGTCGAATATTCACAGGCGCTACGAAAGCGTTGCCGAACTGCTTGCGCTCAATTCGGGCGTGTATCCCGATGCTTCGAACCTGTTCGTCAGCGCGTGGCGGCTGGATCCTGACTGGTACTTTGAGGCGACCAACCTGCTCGGGAATACCGGTATTGAACTGCTGCCGAAATTCAATCTGAACTCATTCACCAACTACGAAGCTTCGCTGCCTCCCGGTTGGACCAGGTACGAAGACACATCGTTCAGGACAAACTACTGGGCCGGCCTGACCAACCGGCTGACGGCCGCCGGCTACCCGGAGTCCGATGCCGAACTGCTCGGGTGGAACATCGTCAACTGGCTGGACGAAGACAGCCTGCCGCAGGGAGTCTCCAACGCGTGGCGGGAACCCATTGTCGAGGCGGTCCCGATGGTCAACGAGATAGCTTTGCGGGAAGTGCATGGCGGTTCGAACGAGTACGAGTTCGTCGTTGAGACCTGGTATCCGTTTGCGCCCACGACGAACGCCGGCTTCAGTTTGCACGTGGGAGTTTTCAAGTCTGAGCTGCCCGGCGGCGTGGCTGTGGAAGACGTGATGGACGGCGAATACACCAACTGGTCATTCACGGTCGGATTGCCCAACATGTACCCGGAGCCCGGCTTCCACTGCGCAACATCCCCGGTGATCTCATTCAAGAACACGACCACCAATGTCCCGCCCATCACACACAGCCTGCCCATTGGAGGAACTAACAAGGTCTGGTTTCTTGCCCGGGTTCTTAACGATGCCGGTGAGCCGGTTGACGAAGCGATGGGCTACGCGCCCGGTTCTGATCCGGCATTGAGCCTGATGGAATTCTCGACCACAGCAGTTTACGCCGTATCCAGCCCGTTCCTGAACGGGAGGAAGGACTACTGGGAGAAGGTCCCGGATGCAACCCTGGGAACGACCAATGCGAACTGTGATCCGTGGGTGAACGGCGGCGCGGGCTTGCCGATCGTTCATCGTGACGGGCCGATGATGGCGGTGGGCGAACTCGGTTACGTCATGATGCCGACAAACGGTGCCGGATGGCGTGATGTGGACCTGGTTTCTTCCAATGGTGCCGCATTGGTGGATCGGTTCGTTGCCAGAACTGGCACAGACCACACGGGTCTGTTCCATCCTGGATGTGCGCCACGAGATGTGATCGAAGCGTTGTTCATTGGATCACAACTGGGAGTTGCTACGGGCGGCATCGCAATGATCGAGGCACTTGAACCGCCGCCGGACTTTGCTGCCATCTTTGGGGAAGGATTTGTTGTCGAACAAGCGAGTGATGTTCTTGCCGTGCTCGGCAGCGACACCGCCTATGCCGAGTGGCCGCCGGACGGCGTGCACACAACAGGCAACTACAAGGAAGACGCCGTTCGCTACATTGCGGAGGCCTTCGCGTTCAGGAAGAACACGTTCATAGTTGTCTATTCCGGCCAGGCGCTCACTCCGAACGGGCGCGGGGTGCGCGCAACCGCAAGAGGCGTGGCCTACGTCTGCCGCGATTCCTATACCGGGCGTTGCACTGTTCTGTTGCGCAGGGGGTTGCTGGACTGAATACCCGTTGAGCCTTCCCCGCCGGCGAGACGATGCCCCCACGCCGGCTGTCTTCCGGCGCCCGCGCATTCACCTCGTCAAAGGGGGGGCAGCCCTTCACAATAAACATTGCAGGGGGAGAATAGGCATGCCCTATTCCGGGCATGGCAAGACACCTGCGAGTGGAGTTTCCTGGGGCGATATACCACGTTACGTAAGAATCGAGCGCGAATTGGTACATACTGCAACCTGCCCCCGCTTCCTTGAAGACGATCGACTGCTGCGCAAGCAGGTGAAGGAAATAGGGCAGACGCTTGAGGCGACAAGGCGTTCTCAAACCAAGCAACAGCATCTGCGGTAAGGTGTATTGAAAAGGGGCCCTATGCCCACTACTCGGAGCACCCAATCAGATTGCTCATCTGGGCACGAACTGGTAGCCTTGCAACATGGATAGAACATATACAGTCAAACGCTCCATGTCGGACAGTCGGCGTGATGACTTCACCCCGGGGACACCGGCAGAGCGTATCGGCCTCGTCTGGCCGTTGACCCGTGAAGTCGCGTCCCTGAGCAAGCGCCACAATGTTGAACGAAGACTACAAAGACATGTTGCAGGCCTTGGTCGACGAGAAGGTTAGATTCCTTCTTGTCGGCGCATACGCGCTTGCTGCCCACGGGTATCCACGCGCCACGATGGATATAGACATCTGGGTTATGCCCTCGCCGGACAATGCCGAGGCCGTGTTGCGCGCGGTCCGCCGTTTCGGAGCACCGCTCCACGACCTGACCAAGGCAGATCTAGAGAAAGACGGCACGGTTTTTCAGATCGGTGTAGCGCCTCGCCGGATCGACATTATCACGGCTGCATCAGGTCTCGACTTCGAGAGTGCCTTCTCGCGCGCAACAACCGTGGGAATAGAGGGCATCACTGTATGGGTGCCCTCGGTTGCCGACCTTATCCGCAACAAGCGCGCATCCGGCAGAACCAAGGACATTGCCGATGCAGAAGCCTTGGAAGAACTGACCGGCTCCGAACCAAGCGTTCCAGGCGACGCTTGACAGCGCGCCTGAACGCACCCGTTCGGCTCCCTGGGCGGGAATGTGTGACTCTATGTGTGGAGGTGGGCAGTGGCAACGAATCTTCAACTTGATGACCGCTTGATTGCGGAGGCTGCCGCACTCGGGAAGCACCGGACGAAGAAGGATGCCGTGACGCAGGCGTTGACGGACTACATCCGGCACCTGCGGCAGGAACGCATCCTGGTCATCGCTCCGCTCCGAAACGTGATGTATCTAGTGGCAACAGGAAGGAGACTGAATGAATTGCTTCAATCACCCTGACAAGCCGGCAATCGGCTTCTGCAAGTCCTGTTGCAAGGGTCTCTGCGCCGACTGTGCCGCGACACTTCCGAACGGCCTTGCGTGCCGCAATGCATGTGAGGATCGCGTCACTCTCATCAACCAGATAATCGACAACAACCAGAAGGTCATCTCTGCAGCCAATGTGCAGGTCCGGTCCTCTGGCCTATTCATTCTTCTTCTCGGGGCGGTATTCTGCCTGTTCGGATTCCTGCCGCTTTTCATGTCGGGGAACACCGGAACCCTGTTCCTGGGCATCATCGGTCTCTTCTTCGCCGCCTACGGCGTCATCAGGCTCTTGAAGAAGTCGCAATACTATCCGACTGCCAAATGAAAGGCACAGTTGCCAACCGCACCTCGGAGAGTGCCTTCTTCGGTGCAACGAAAAAGTGAGTGAGGGGTGACGGGGCAGCCCCCGGCGGCCCCGGTTGGGGGCCGGGTTTTCGTGCCGATCAGGGATGGGTTGTTCGCGAGGATCCCTGACACAACGGGAACGAGTGTTGCGTAGTGCGTCTATAGGCGGGCCCGAAGCGCGCACGGCGGCTTGACTTGTGCGCGGCCGCGTCTATCGTCGTGCGGCGATGCCAACACGGACTTCCATAGCGCGGTCAGTCCGCCGGGTGCTTGCCGTTCTCGGCGCGGCGGCATTTCTTTACTGTGCCGGGTGCGGGTGCAGCACGCCCGGCGGCGTTGAGCGATGCGAGGTGGCTCTATACGGGTCCGGCGGCATGACTGTTGGGGGCAGGCAGGTCAAGAGCGGCGGGCTTGCGCGGGCGTTGCGCGGGGAAGGCGCGGGGCCGCAGACTGTGATAGAAATCCAGATTCCGGAAGGACCTGTTCCGCCGGCCGCTTCGCAGGTGATAAGCGAACTCAAGCGCGGCGGATTCCGTCGTGTCGTGCTGGTGCGGCCGAGAAGGGCGAGCGCGGAGACAGATGCGGGCGGGCGGATGCCTGCCGGGCGGCGCTAGGAGTGCGTGGTCGCGGCAATTCCGGTCCCGAATCGCGGTTGGCGTCGGCGCATGCAGTTCTTCAGACATGAGTGACTCGTTCAAGCGTCTTCAACACACTTGGGAATCGCTTGGCGTGGAGGATCCCCTCTGGGCCATAGCGAGCGAGCCAGGCAAGAAGGGGAATCGCTGGGAAGTCCAGGATTTCCTTGCGTCCGGCGATGAGGTCGTTGACCGGTATTGGCTTTTGCTCGAGCGGGCCGGCGCCCCGGACAAGATCGGGGCGGCGCTGGATTTCGGTTGCGGCGTGGGCCGCCTCTCCCTGGCATGGAAGCGCCGGGCGGAAAGCGTGACGGGCGTGGACATATCGGCGCCGATGATAGAGAGGGGCCGCAGGCTTGCCGCCGATGCGAGCGGCGTGCGGCTGGAACTCAACCGGCGCCCGGACCTGTCGATGTTCTGTGACGCATGTTTCGATCTGGTGTTTTCGCACATTGTCCTCCAGCACATGCCGTGGAAGATTGCCAGGGGATACCTTGCAGAATTTGCGCGCGTCTGCAGGCCGGGCGGATGGATCGCGTTCCAGTTGCCGAGCGATGCCGGCAGGCCTGAGACGGCGGCGCGTATTCGCCGCTGGCTGGTTGATCACGTCCCGTTCGGGCTTGGGCGTGTCTATCGCCGATGGCGGCGTGGCGCGAGCGAGCTTTTCGACATGCACTTCACGTCGCGGAAAAAGGTGGAGGATCTTCTTGCCTCTTTGGGTGTCGAGGCGGTGCTGCTGGAGCCCGATGCTTCCGCAGGGCCAGGCACGCGCGGCTATATCTACGTCTGCAGGAAAGCGTGCTGACAGCCCCTACGCGGCTACTTCTGGTCCACGCGTGCGGATGCGGTCCATGAATTGGCGTCCTTGACCTGCACGATGTTGGCGCCTTTCTGTGCAGTCGAGTTATAGTTCACGACGGCGCCCGTTCCGCCAATGGTTCCCAGCGTCGAGTCGCTCACGGTCCACTGGTACGGCGCATCGCCTCCCAGGGCCTCGAACACCACGACCGCCGTGTTGGTCAGGGTGACGGCAGACGGCTCAATGCGAAGCGGGTCGGTTCCGAGTCCGCCGTCCGTCTCGCACGACGACAGGAAGACAGCGCAGGCGATTGCCGCTGTTGAAGAGAGAGCGATTGCGACAAGTTTCATACAAGGGCCTCCATGCGGGCTTCTTTCCCGTACGATGCGGAAGCTAGTTCCGCGCGGCAGTGGAAGGCAAGGCCAATCTGGTCAGCGGGTGCGGGGGCTAGCGCGCATTATTCATGAACCTTCTGCTGCGAGGGCACATGATACGCCACCTCAGCGACTTACCTTGATGACCGACTTTGACGTGTGTCAACACGCCGCCAGCCGGCCCTCTTCGGCAAGCCGTTGATCTGACGCGCCGTGCGCCCTCTCGCGACGAAGAACATGAATAATGTGCGCTAGCCGGCCATTGCGCGCGCGTTCTGGAACATGCGCAGCCACGGGCCGGGCTCGCGTGCGCGCCAGTCCGGCGGCGCGTAAGAGAGCTGCACCGATCTGAAAGCGCGTTCGGGGTGCGGCATCATTATGGTGACCCGGCCGTCGGCGGTCGTGAACCCGGTTACGCCGGCCGGTGACCCGTTCGGGTTCAGCGGGTACCGTTCGGCGGGCCGGCCGAGGTTATCCACGAATCGCGCGCAGAGCGTACGTTCCGCGACTGACTTTTCGAGTGAGCCGGTGAGTGAGAAGTCAGCGAAGCCCTCGCCGTGCGCCACGGGCACCCCGATGCGCGAGCCTTCCATGCCTGTGAGCAGGACGGACGGCGACGGCATTATTTCCACCGTCACGTAGCGTGCCTCGAACTGCTCGCAGCGGTTGCGTGTGAACGCCGGCCATGTATCGGCGCCGGGTATGATCGTCTTCAACTGTGACAGCATCTGGCAGCCGTTGCAGACGCCGAGGGCGAACGTTTCGGGCCTGGCGAAGAAGGCCTGGAACATGTCCTTCAGGCGGTTGTTGAACAGGATGGACTTCGCCCAGCCGGAGCCGGCGCCAAGCACGTCGCCGTAGGAGAATCCGCCGCAGGCGACCAGGCCGGCGAACCCGTCGAGCGTGAGCCTGCCGGACAGAAGATCGGTCATGTGCACGTCAACCGACTCGAAGCCGGCCGTATCGAAGGCGGCGGCCATTTCCACCTGTCCGTTGATGCCCTGCTCGCGCAGGATCGCCATACGTGGGCGGCGCGAAGCAACCACAGAGGGCGGATTCCCCGGATCGTAGGAGAGATGGAAACTCATCCCGGGATCCGACGCGTCGGTCAGCCCTTCGTACTCCTCTCCCGCGCAGTCCGGGTTGTCGCGCAGCGACTGCATGCGGAAGGAGAGTTCGGACCATGCGTGCCGAAGGTTGCCGAGGTCCTCCGAATACACGGGCGCCCCGTCCCTTCCGCGGATCGTCAGTTTTCCGTCATCCGACGGCGCGCCGATATCGAACGAGCAATCGCCCAGCCCCGCCGACTTCAGGGCGTGCATGGCGTCCGGCGCATCGGCTTCCCTCACCTGCAGCACCGCGCCCAGTTCTTCCGAAAACATTGCGGCAGCCATGTTGCCGCAAGGCAGAGTCACATCCAGCCCGCGTCTCGCGCCGAATGCCATTTCCGTGAGCGTGGCGAAGACCCCGCCGTCTGACCGGTCGTGGTAGGCGAGTATGCGTCCGGCGGCCAGGAGTTCCTGGACCGCGGTGAAGAAGCCGGCGATGTCTTCGGGGGCGTTCGCGTCCGGCGTCTCGCTGCCCACCGCGTTATAGGCCTGGGCGAGTGCCGAGCCGCCGAGCCTGTTTCTGCCGCGGCCGAGATCAACCAGCAGCAGGCGGGAAGCGCCGGGCTTGAGGTCCGGAGTCGCGGTTTTGCGCACATCACGGACCGGCGCGAAAGCGCTCACGATCAGGCTCAGCGGGGAGACCGCCTTGCGGTGCTCGCCGGTCCGCGACTTCCAGAGTGTCCGCATGGACAGCGAGTCCTTTCCAACCGGTATCGAGACCCCGAGGCGCGGGCAGAAGTCCATCGCCACGGCGCTGACGGTATCGAAGAGGTTGGCGTCCTCGCCTTCCTCGCCGCACGCGCACATCCAGTTTGCGGAGAGTTTCACGACGCCGAGGTCGCCGATGTCGGCGGCGGCGATGTTGGTTATGGCCTCCGCGACGGCCATGCGGCCGGATGCCGGCGCGTTCACGAGCGCGAGTGCGACTCGTTCGCCCATCGTCATTGCCTCGCCGGTGTGCGAGCGCAGCGATGTGGCCGTAACGGCAACGTCGGACACGGGGGTCTGGTAAGGCCCGACCATCTGGTCGCGCGCCACGAGGCCGGTGATCGAGCGGTCCGCGATTGTTATCAGGAACGTCTTGTCCGAGACAGCCGGCATGCGGAGCACCCTGTCCGCCGCCTCGCGCAGGTCGAGGTTTCCTGGCTCGAACGGCGGATGTGTCTCGGTGAGCCGGCGCACGTCGCGAAGCATGCGGGGTGGCTTTCCGAGCAGAACGCGGATATCCATGTGGATCGGATCGTTGGCAAAGTGCTCGTCGTGCAGCACGAGCAGGCCGTCGGCGGTGGCGCGCCCGATCACGGCGACCTCGCAACGCTCGCGCCCGCACATGGCAAGGAACTCGGCCTCGGACTCCGGCAGGATGGCGAGCACATACCGCTCCTGCGCCTCGCAGCACCAGATTTCGCGCGGGCTCATCGAGATATCCTCGTTATGGACGCGGCGGAGCCAGAATTCCCCGCCCGTTTCCGCCACGAGTTCGGGGCAGCCGTTTGAAAGGCCGCCCGCGCCTATGTCGTGGATGCTGAGAATGGGGTTCCTGTCGTCCAGCGCCACGCACGCGTCTATCACTTCCTGGCAGCGGCGCTGCATTTCGGCGTTGTCGCGCTGCACTGAATCGAAGTCGAGGTCTTCCGCGTTGCTGCCTGTGGCCATTGAAGACGCCGCGCCCCCGCCCAGGCCTATGCGCATGGCGGGCCCGCCTATCTGCACGATCAAGGAGCCAGGCGGGATGGAATGCTTCTTCACCATGTCCCGCTTGATCCAGCCCATTCCACCGGCGACCATGATCGGCTTGTGATATGCGCGGCGGCGGCCGAGGTACGTATCCTCGTAGGTCTTGAACAGGCCGAACAGTTGCGGGCGGCCGTACTCGTTGCCGAACCGGGCGCCGCCGAGCGGGCCTTCGGTCATGATCATCAGCGGCGTTGCCAAGCGGGCGGGGAAGTCGTCGCCATTCCTTTCCCATGGAAGCACGTAGCCCGGAACCCGCAGGTTGGACACGATGAACGCGCTCAGACCTGCCTTGCTCTTGCTGCCGCGGCCGGTAGCGCTCTCGTCGCGTATTTCGCCGCCCACGCCGGTTGCGGCGCCGGGGTAGGGCGCTATTGCGGTGGGGTGGTTGTGGGTCTCGACCTTCATGATGATGTCGAGAATTGCGTCGCGCCAGGCGTAGCGGCGTGTCGCGTCGGGGGTGACCTCGAAAGCCTTGTCCCGGAAGCCTTCGATCACGGCGGAGTTATCCTTGTAGGCCACGATCGTTCCGCGGCTGTTAGCCTGGTGCGTGTTCCGGATCATGGCGAACAGCGATTTGTCCTGCGGGTTGCCGTCCAGGATCCAGTCGGCGTTGAATATCTTGTGGCGGCAGTGCTCCGAGTTAACCTGGCCGAACATCAGCAATTCCACGTCGGTCGGGTTCCGGCCGGCTGCGAGGTATGCGTTGTGCAGGTAGGCGATCTCCTCCTCGCTCAGCGCCAGGCCCATATCCGTGTTTGCCCGCCGCAGGGCATCGAGCCCTTCATGCAGAAGGTTCACGGTCCGCATCGGGGCCGGTTCCATCCGGTCGAAGCAATCGGAGACGTCGGTGTAGACTCCTTCGACCATGCGGTCATGGAAGTGTTCGAGTGCCGGCTGAATCCTATCCGGCGCAAGCGGGTTCGGGCCCGAGCCGAATACGCGGAAGCAGATGCCCCGCTCCGCCCGGCTTACCGAAGAGAGCCCGCAGTTGTGAAGTATGTCGGTCGCCTTTGAGGACCAGGGCGAGATTGTGCCCTTGCGCGGGATGACGATGAAGCCGCCGTCGGCGGAGAACGGACCCGATGCGTCCAGCAGCGACGACACGTGATCAAGCTCCGTTTTCGACAGCGGGTCCTTGACGGCGAGAAGGTAGATGAAGTCGGCGGTGATCTCGCGGACAGCGCAGCCTGGCATGGCGTCGAGCACCCGTCTTTTCAACGCCGCCAGCCTGAAGCCGGACAGGGCGGAACGGCCCGATAGAAGCAAAGGTCTCAGAAACGCACCTCCGTCACTTCCCCCGGCCTCCGGTGAAACCGGGGCCGGGAAGCGGCCCTCATAGCATGACCGGCGGCGTTGGATCAAACGCTTATTGCCGGCGTGTTGCCGGCGCGGCGCGCTGCTTCGCCAAAGCATCATCGTTGCGGCCTGCAGCCGCGGCCTGCCGGCCTGCCCGTCTGGCTTCACCGAATGAGCTCTGGCGAGTGTGCTGCCGTGGTGGTACGCTTCACCTGTTGTTCGGGTTGAGCCTTTTTGCCGGTGCGTATCCGGAGGACCGTCCCGTGGTCGAAGCGCCTGCCGATTCTCCGCGCCGCGAATTGCCGATGCCTGTGATTCTTGCGGGCTACATGGCGTTTCTTGTTGTCCTGACCGTTTCCGTTCTCACGGCTTACTTCTACCGTGTTTCCAGCAACCAACTGCTGAGTCGGATTGACGACCAGCTCTTTGCCGCTGCGTATCTTGCCCGGAATGCGCTTCCGGACGGCTACCACACATCCATTGAGGATGCCGGTTCGGTATCGGATGCAGAGTTCGA
>VGWI01000073.1 GCA_016873655.1 Lentisphaerota bacterium | reverse complement strand
CACCTTCGTCCCCTTGCTCGTCTGCGTCCCAACACTGGCAAACCAGTCCGGCCCATCCAGTATCACCACCGGCACGTTGGCGAACGTCTCGACGTTGTTGATGACCGTCGGCTTTCCCCAGAGCCCGCAAACGGAGGGATAGGGCGGACGCGGACGCGGCATCCCCCTCTTGCCCTCGATTGAGTGGATCAGGGCAGTCTCCTCGCCGCATACAAACGCGCCGGCGCCAAGCCGGACTTCGATGTCGAAGTCGAACCCGGAGCCGAATACCCCCTTGCCGAGGAACCCGGCCCGGCGCGCGTCGGCTATCGCCTTCTCGATTCTCCTGATCGCGAGCGGATACTCGGCCCGTATGTATACATAACCGTGGTTCGCCCCGGTCGCATAGCCGCCGATGATCATGCCTTCGACTATCGTGTGCGGGTCGCCTTCTATCGTGCTCCGGTCCATGAACGCGCCCGGGTCCCCCTCGTCGGCGTTGCAGATGATGTACTTGACGTCTGACTTCTGCTGCGCGGCGAAGCCCCACTTGGTCGCCGTCGGGAAACCGCCGCCGCCGCGCCCGCGCAGGCCGGACTTCTTCATCGCTTCAACAACATGCTCCGGCGCGCAGCTCTGCAGAACCCTTGCCGCCGCCTCATAGCCGTCAACCGCCAGATATTCGTCCAGGCTCTCGGGGTCTATTACCCCGCAGTTCCTCAATGTCACGCGCAGTTGCTCGCCAAAGAACGCTATGTCGCCGAACACCGGCTGGAACCGGTTCATTATCTGCTCGCTGTGGCGCGCCAGTTCAGCCACCGGGTTGCCGCCGATGAAGTGCTCGCGCACGATGCGGTCGGCCGATTCCTCGGTCAACCGCTCGTATGCCACTCCGTCCGGGTACACGTAGGCAACGGGCCCGTCTTCACAGACCCCGCGGCATGCCGACTGCAGAAGCGCCACCCTGCCGCCAAAACCATGCTTCTCCAGCGCGGCCTTGAAGGCATCCTCCACGGCGCCCGCGGCCCTGCGCGGGCAAGTCTTGCCGCCGCACATGCTGATTACCCGCTCGGCCGGCCCCGCGCCGG
The DNA here is from genome assembly GCA_016873655.1 of Lentisphaerota bacterium. GTDB lineage: Bacteria > Verrucomicrobiota > Kiritimatiellia > UBA8416 > VGWI01 > VGWI01. The sequence goes on along the minus strand of VGWI01000073.1, from coordinate 11,257 downwards.
TCAGCCGCCTCATGGAGAACTCGTAAACCTGTTCTCCGCCGAGCACGTGCTGCGCGAAAACCTTCTCCATCTTTTCCGGGTTCATCAGCGCGTACTTGACCGGTATTTCGCCCCTTCCGATGCAGGTTACGACCGGCTCCATGTCGCACTTGCCCGCGCAGCCGACGCGGCCGATGGAGACATCCTTTACCCCGTGTGCAGCCATGAGATCGGCCAGCTTCGCGTACACGGCATCGGCGCCGGCGGCGTTCTCACAGGTGGCCGATCCGACCGTGATTCGCATCCTTGCCCTGAACTTGCTCTCGAAAAGGCGGAACACTGCCTGTTTGCGCATGTCCGCAAGAACATCCAGCGGTTTCTTCATTTCTTCTCCTCCGGACAAGCCGGCAGCGTGAACTCGAATTCGGCCCATTCTCCCTGTTTTGACGCCGCGCGTATGGCTCCGCCGTGCGCCTCGATAATGTTCTTCGTTATGAAAAGCCCCAGCCCGGTGCCCTTCTGGCCGCGAACTGCGCTCGAACCTTCCAGGCGGGTGAACTTCTGGAAAATAGCATCCAGCTTGTCGGCCGGAATCCCTTCGCCTTCGTTGCGGATGCGAAAACGCATCATCCCGCCTTCCGGCTCAACGGAAACGGAAACCTCGCCGCCCGCTCTTCCGTACTTCACCGCGTTGCCAAGCAGATTCTCGAACACCTCGCGCGACATGTTCGCGTCCGCGGAAAGAAATGTTCCCTGCGGCACGTGCACCGTCAAACGCATCTGCCTTGCGGCCATGTCCGCCCCCAGGTCGTCGGACAGCGGCTGCAGGACTTCCGAAAGAACGTCGAACCGTGTGGGAACCGGATGGACCTCCTTGTTCTCAATGCGCGACAGATTCAGATAATGACGCACCATCTCGACCAGGCGCTTGCTGCCGGACTCGATGCTCCTGATCGCCTTCTCCTGCGCCTCGGTCAGAGGCCCCAGCCTCTTCTGATTCAGCAGGTATGCGTAGTTCATGATCGTGGCAACGGGACTCTTCAGCTCGTGGCTGACAAACCCGAGCGTTTCCATGTAGTTCCTGTTCAGCGCTAGCAACCGCTCTTCGCGCTCAGCCAGCGTGGTGGACATCTGGTTGAAAGCCTCAATCAGGTCCGACGTCTCCCGGCACGCGCTCTGCGATGGGACCGGGCCGGGCCTCATGCCTCCGCTCATTCTGTTCGATGCCTCCACGAGGCGGTGTATCGGCTGCGCTATCCTGCTGGCAACCACATAGGCAATGACCAGCGCCAGCAGCAGAAAGAGCATCGAGAGGCCGAGATAGCGCAGAATGAAGCTGCGGCCATGGTCCAGGAACGGCTGCTTCAGTATCCCTACGTAGAGCATTCCTATCACGGCCCCGTCGCCGTTGCGGATGGGGTCGTATGCGGTTATGTACCAGTCCTTCACCACGAATGCCTCGCCGACCCACGGCTCACCGTTGTCGAGAACGCGGTCCGCCACTTCCTTCGACACACGTGAGCCTATCGCCCTGTTCCCGTTCTTCTGCCGCACCGTCGTGGCCACCCGGCAATCGTCAAGGAACACCGTCGCCGTTCCCATGGCCGCGCCTTTGTATTCCTCGCCCCCGTAGGCCATCACGCATATCTCGTCAACGAGCTCGAAGTTGCGGTTCAGCAGCCGTCCGCCATAGACAACTCCCAGCAGACGCCCGCCCTCCATGATCGGCGCGGCGCTGACAACGGTCATCCCGCGCGTTTCGGAGGACCTCATGGACTTGCGCGCGCGGGGCGTATCCTCCAGTTCCAGGAACGCTCTCTCGGCAAGCCCATCGGCCTCGCGCTCGAGCTCGTCGCGCGTGAGAACTCCGATGTAGACGCTTGCCTCGCCCTTCAGCGCCGCCCTCACTGCCGCGTCGCTCAGACGCGAATCACCCTTTGCATACGGCGGGGTGGAACGGAGCACCACTTCCCCGTCGGGCGACAGAATGTCGAGAAAATCCAGCCTGGCTGCTATCCGGATCTGTTCGATTCGGCGCTGTATTTCGGGGTCATCCCACTTCCCGCCCTGCGCCGCGTGTACGACTGCCGGCTTGGCCGCAGCGAAGCTGAGCGAAAGCTCGACCATGTCCATCTTGTGCCGGACCTGCGACCAGGCGCCGTTAAGGTCCATTCTAACCCGCTTCTGCGCCTCATCGAGTACGCGGCGATGAATGGTCCTCGCCCCCAGCAGCCCCGACAGCACGGCAAACAGAAACACCGTGCCTGCAAACGCCTTGAACAGTTTGGTCCTGAGCATGCGGTCCACCGTACGCCCGCACCCGGCAGAGCGTCAAGAGGAATTGTGAATTTTTTAACGCGAAAGTCGGCAATCCGCTCCGTCGGCGGTCAGTGCGAGTACTTGACCAGATGCGTGAGCTCCATCAGGCTGACTATGATCCTGGAGTCCATCACGGCGACGCTGCGGGGCACTATGACGTGGGTTAGCGCCATGTTCAGGAGACCCTTCACCCCGGAAGCGATGAGCATGTCAGCCACCTCCTGCGCGGCCGAAGCCGGCACGGCTATCACCCCTATGTCCGTCTTGTGCGCCCCAACGAACGGCGGCACCTCGCGCAACGGCAGAACGGTCAGATTCCCCACCTTCCTGCCTATCTTGGCGGGACTGTTGTCGAATATGCCTTCTATCGCGAAGCCGCGTCTCGCAAATTCCTCGTGCCTGGCAAGGGCCGCGCCCAGATTGCCGGCCCCGACAACCACGCACTTCCATGTCACGTCAGCCCCGAGCGTGGCCATCAGAACTCGCTCAAGACCGGGCACCGCATAGCCGCGCTTGGATATCCCCGAAAAGTCCACGTGCGACATGTCCTGCCGGACAGTCGAGCTCGTAAGCCCCAGCGAGTCGGCAATCTCCTGCGACGAAACCCACTCAACCCCCCTTGCACGGAGTTCCTGCAGGAAGGTCAGGTACCGCGCAAGTCTGCGCCGGGCTGAGGAAGGAATGGGAGTCTGTGTGTTCCTCATGGGCGGAATGCTGGACAATATTCGTTTATCTGTCAAATCTTTGACGCTATTTTCCTTCTCAAGGAACCTTGGCAACCACGGCGCGAAGTGGTATCCTTTGCTCGCGAGGGGTGCTTCGCCGGGTACGAAGGAGAACTCATGGACCCAAGGGACCGCAGGCGCGAACCGAGAATACCGGTCAAGGACCGCATCAGCGTCACGCTGGTTTCGGCACCGGGCATTCCGCACATCGAGCAGCACGTTATGCACTGCACCATGCACGACGTTTCCATGGACGGCCTCAACTTTCAGACCTACACACACATGCCTGTCGGGACCACCGTGGATGTGATCGTCAAGACCGAGGATACAGGCACGGAGATACGGCGAAGAGGCGAGGTCGTGTGGGAGCGCTCTTCTCAGGAAGACATCGTCCTCTCGCAGCGCATCGGTGTTCGCCTGCTTCGCGCCGCGGGCCAGTTGGAAGATGCCTGGCGGCGTCTGCTTGACACGAAGATGGCCCTTCAGCCGGCCTGAACCCCGCCGACGATGTGATTCCTGATGGAAGCTTCCGCAATCTCAAGCGATCCTGACTACGCAGCGCCAATAGGCCGGGCTTGGGGCCGGATGCTGTCCATCCTTTTCCGCCCGTTCGACGCGGCCAGATGGTTCACTATCGGATTCTCCGCATGGCTTTCAAAGCTGGCAGAGAGCGGCGGAGGCGGCGGCGGTGGATTCAACTGGAACGACCCGGCCGGACGCGAATCCATCCAGAACACGCTGAAGGGCTCGGCCGAGACCGCGCGTGAGTGGATTCGCGCGTACGGCCCGGTTCTGATCGCGGCGGCAGCCGTCGTCGTCGTCATGCTCGTCGTGTTCGGTCTGACCGTGGCATGGTTGTCGGCGCGCGGCAAGTTCATGTTTCTCGATAATGTTCTGACCGGAAAGGCGCGAATCACCCATCCGTGGCGGCACCGCTCACGGCAGGGCAATTCTCTCTTCCTCTGGAACATCGCCTTCGGAGCAACGCTTCTGCTGGCGCTGCTGTTCATCATCTGCGCCGGCGCGGCATCGATCCTCCCCTACGCGATGCGGCACACGATGCCGGCGCTTGCCGTGTGCGGCGGATCCGCCGCCGCGCTGCTCCTGCTCGTCCTGCTGATCGCGGCCGGCTATACCGCGCTGTTCTGCAGCGATTTCGTGGTGCCGATCATGTACCGCGACAACGTCACCATCCTTGCCGGATGGAGGACATTCATTTCACTCCTGCGCGCGCGTCCAGCCTTTTTCACCGTCTACGGCATCGCCCGCGCAATGGCCGGCATCGCCATCGGCGGAATGCTGCTCGGGGCGCTGTTCCTTGGCATGTGCTGCTGCTGCGTGTCCCTTCTGGCCCTCATTCCGTACCTCGGCACGGTGCTGCTTCTGCCGGTCCACGTCTTTGATCGGGCGCTTGGCCCGGAATATCTCGCCGAAATTGATGGAAATCCGATTCCGGTTGCTGAACCGCCTGCGGTGCCGACTCAGCCGTGTCCCGCGCCGCCGCCTCCGGCGGGATGGCGATCGGGCGGCAACTCAAGGGGTGTGCCGCCGCTTCCGTGTCAACCGTACGATGACGGCGATTGAGCCTTTCAGCGATCAGTGCCTGAAGTCGTAGAAGTATTTGTCAGCCAGATCCCGCCGCGTGCCCCTGATCGCGTGAAACAGCAGCCAGGGCCTCTTCAGAACGAACCAGTCGCCGAATGCGTCGAACTTGCGGCAGGAAGTGGTGATCGGCGCGCGCCAGAGAGTCCCGAACCGCCGCCCTGTCTTCCTTCCGTGCGCCTTGAGCCGGCGCGCGAAGTCTATGTCCTCGGCCACAAGCCTTCGCTCGTCGAAGCCGCCTATGGCGTCAAAGTCGCGCCGCAGGAACCAGAACATCCCGGCCGACACACCGAAGGGCAGCCCGAGCGTCAGCGCCATCAGCACACCGGTCATGAGTATGCCGGCCGACATGCGCTCGGGCCTGATCGGCACTCCGCCCCCGACCCAGATGCCGGAATCGAGCGCAGCCGCGACCTCACTCAGAGCGTCGGGATGCATAAGGCTGTCCGCATCGAGGGTAACGACCACCGCTCCCTTCGAAGCCCTGACGCCCGCGTTGCGCACGGCGGATATGCTGCGAGCATCCTCCGCGACAATGCGCGCCCCGGCCGCCAACGCCGCTGCGCCGGTGCCGTCGGCACAGCGGTTCAGGACAACAATCGTCTCGACTCCGCGGGAAGCATGATCCGCAGCGCGGTGTATGGACTCAACGCAGCGCGCTATTACGCGCTCCTCGTCGCGCGCGGGAACAACCACGGATATCCCCGTAGAATCAACCCTGCGTGCGGTGTCCAAACGGCCACCAGCCTTCCTTGCGCCGTTCCCGCCGCTTCTTCTTTCGCAGCATTTTGTCGTAAAGCGGACGGTTGAATCCCTGCTGCCACCAGCCGTCGCCGAGCGGATCGTGCAGCGGCCTGTCGGTGCGGCGGAAGAAAGCGGTGTGCTTCACGACCTCCACCAGTTCAAACATGGCGTCGGCCTTCAGTATCCCGAACATCCGTGCGATGGTGGGGATATCGATGTCATCAAGGATAAGAAGCGCGCCTTCCGCAAGGCGGGGATAGATGCAGTAGTACTCGAGGTCGGGGAACGGGTATGCGTGCGGACCGTCTATCAGCGCCGCCTGCAGCTTGAAGTCGAACTTGTATGCCGGCAACGTGATCTGCGTCGGCCCTTCCACGAACTCAACCGACTCGGCGCGGAGGAGTCCGGACTCCCGCGCGCGCGAAAGGCTCTCTCCCTTGTCGAGCGAGAACACCAGGTGATGACGGGACATGTTCGAGAAGAGCAGCGTTGATTTGCCGGAGCCTGTCTCGAGCGTGTGTTCCATCGGAGACACGGTCCTGCAGTTGCGTTCCATCGCCTCGAGCACGCGCCGGTGCAGACTCCCCGCCCGGTGCCAGTCGCGCGGAAGGGCCGCTATGCGCCCGACTATGTCCGAAGGTCCGCCCGCATCGCGCCCTGTTCTCTCCGCCATCACGGATACTCCTCCCCCTCCGGCGCCCGACATCCCGGCCATGCCGCCGCTGCACGCGCGCATATCCTACCTGCCATCGGCCAGATCGGCAAAGAAAGCGTCGCAGAATGACAGGAAATCGTTTCTATCCACCGTTCCGTCCAGGTTCACGTCCGCCTCCGCGTCCCGATCGAGGAACGCGCCTGCGTAGCGTTGGAGGTCGTCGCCGTCAACCGTGCCGTCACCCGCGAAGTCCGATTGCCGGCGGCCCGCGTCAAGCAGGCGCGGAATCGCGTCGGCAACGCGCGCCGCCACCGCCCTGCGGCCGCCCCACGCATCGAACCCGTGCTCCGCCCCGCTCTTCAGAGTGACCGCCGCGTATGTCCCGCGCAGCCTCATGGCATCGGCCATCCTTGTCGAATGCCCGCTCGGCACGGTTGCGTCCGATCTGCCGTGGAAGAACACGCCCGGCGGGTCATAGATGTCCACATGGTTGATCGGAGAGGCAAATGCATAGAGCCCCGCGTTGGCCCCGTTCATCGGCTCGCCGAGGTAGGTGATCACCGCCTGGTCCTGGCCGAATGTCTGAACGTGCCACACGAGATCGCTGCCTCCCCACAGGCTGACGAATGCGTCGACGCGGTAGGCGCCAGGCCTGGCGGGAATGCCCTGGAAAAACGGCACGCCGGAAGTAACGGCGACCATCATGGCGAGGTACCCGCCGGCACTGCTGCCCGCCACGATCACACGGCGCGGCAGCCCGTAGTCCTCCCCGCCTTGCCCTTTTGCCCAGATAACGACGTTCTTCGCATCCAGCACGGTCTGCGGGTAGGAAGGTTGCCTGTCGGTTGCCAGCGTGTAGTCGGGGGCAACCGCCGCGTACCCGCGCATGGCCAGTTCATGGCAGAACTCGAACGCGGACGACTTGTCGCCGGAAGACAATGCGCCGCCGTGGTAGAAAACCACGGTGGCGGAAGCCGGCGCGAACCTGTCGGGGATGTACACGTCAAGCCGGCTGTTTCTTCCGCCCGGCGAGTAGTACGCAACGTCCTGGATCACCTCCACGGCGCCGGAAGTCAAAACGGAGAGCGCGAAAACCACGGCACCCGCGAACGCCCCGCGAAGAATGGTGCGGCACTGCGGCGCGGGCATCCGTCACCCCCGCGACTTGCCGCCGGACAGATTCACCGTCGTCCCGTGCATGTACGAAGCCCTGTCGGAAGCGATAAAACACACCGCGTCCGCGACTTCCTTGAGCGTCCCGCTGCGCCCGAGCGGTATGGACACCTTCTTGTAGGACTCGCGCAGTTTTTCGACGGTTATGCCGCGCGTGTAGGCAAGCGCCCGTTCGTATTCCTCCGACCGCAACGCAGTGGCCTCGAGTATGCCCGGCGCAAGACCAACCACGCGGATGCCGTTCTTCCCCAGCTCCTTGGCCCAGGAACGCGTGAGTGAGTAGAGAGCGCTCTTGGTGGCCGCGTAGACGCTCTGCCCCTCGGACCCTTCCAGCCCGGATTCGGAGGACATGTTGATGATCACTCCGCTTCCCTTGCGCCTGAGAATGTCCCGGGCAACCGCCTGGGCACAGAAGAAAGCGCCCTTCTGGTTGATATCAACGACCTTGTCCCACACTTCCTCGGTCAGCTCCTCCCTGCCCTGCGGATCAACCAGCAGGCGCGGGATCAGGATGCCCGCGTTGTTGACGAGGATGTCCACAGTCCCGAACGCATCGAGCACTGCCGCCACCATGGAGTCCACGCTGGCTTTCTTCGAAACGTCGACCTTCACGAAAACAGCATCGCCGCCAGTGGTCTTCGCGATTTCCCCGGCCGCTGTCCGGCCCGCCTGCTCGTTGACATCCGCAAGTGCGACCCTCACGCCGGCGGCGCAGAGCGCCTCGCCGCATGCGCGTCCTATTCCCAGCGCCCCGCCCGTGACTATCGCAACCCTGCCCTCAAGTCCAAGCCAGCTCACTTCGACACCCCCGCAATTCCTTTTGTCGCCCGGTCATGCAGCATGCTGAAGGCGCCTTCCTTGCCCGCATCGCGCAGCCTGGCTTCCGCCGCCTCGTCAAGCGGCGGCAGTCGGCCCACCGCCTCGAAGAACCTGTTCCTCGCCCCGGTCTCAGGAAACTCTTCCAGAGCTCTATCGCCGAGATATGAAAATCCCGCATACCTCGCCAGCAGGGTTTGGCCAACCATGATCAACGCGCCGCGGCGGAATATCTCCGCGTACTCCTTCAACTCGGGACCGCCCAGGTCATCGGCAAACGGAAGCCCCTGCTTGTTCATCTCAACGCCGATGTTGATCGGCATGTTTATTTCCTCGCACAACGCGACGATCTCCCGCAGCTTCGCCGTCTTGACCTTGCGCTGTGCCGGGTCGCGGATATTCCAGTTGCGGTCCGGGATTATGTTCAGCGTCGCCGCGCCGACAGACCGCATCACGTCCATGAGTCGCCGTGCATCGCTCTCCCCCGGACTCGTTCCGTCAAGCCAGGTGACCATCGGGATCGCCCCACAAGCCCGGACCCAACTGGTGAACTCCTCGGCCGGAGGGAATGTGCTGCTCGTCGGCGCCTCGTACCCGAGCCCGCCTTTCTTCGCCAACCGCGCGCGCACCTTCTCTTCCATCGCAGGCACATCCGCCATCAGCACCGCCGCCTCGTCCAGGTGAATCTTCAGGACTCCCGACCAGAACGAGGCCGTCCTGTCCGCGTGCCGGAAGTGAACAGCGGCCTTCTCCAGGTACGCACGTACGATGTGCCGCTCGGTTGCATTTCCGCCGGGGGTGAGAGGAACGACGTCCTTTTCATAGTCGAGCGCGATTTCAGGCAGGCACGCGTTGATGCGCGCCACGAGGTCAACGTTCCGCTTCCGCGCGGCGGCGCCCATCGCGGCCAGGCCCCTGCCGGCGTCGGTGCTCGGGTCCGGCACGGATGGGAATCCGGCGCCCATGATGTAAGTCACACCGGGCTCGCCCGGCGACGTTATGTCAACATCGGCGAAGTCACGGAGGAATGCTCGCGTTTCGACGTGACACGCCCCGCGCAGCCGCAGAAGCCGGCACGCGCCAAGGAATTCTTCCAGTCCGTCCAGCACATCGAAATCGCAAATCGCGGCGGCGTGGAGACCAGCCTTGCGCGCCTCCCACGCCAGCCGAGAGGGCGAATAGCCGGATGAGTTGTAAGAGTGGAAGGTATGGAAATGCATGCCGACATCAAGCCGCTCGACATGCCGGTCATGCCCGCCGCGCGCCGCAAGGGCGCGCAGGGCGCGCTCTCTCTTCCCGGCGTCGAAGGAGTCAAGCTCGTCAACAAGCTGTGATTCGCTGTTCATGGAGGAATCGGAGCAGGTCACGCAGGCACTCCCTCTACTTGCGGCCGAACACATACACGAGCGCGGCCTTGAACGTGGTGTCGTCTTTTTCCTTGCCGGGCGCAGGCTCGCTGTCGTGGGCGTTCGCCAGCGTCATGCGCATGCTGAGCCCGCCGTTTACGGCTGCTTCCAGCCCGACTTCCGCGTTCAGCAGGTAGATGTCAAAATCGTCCGCCTGCGGAAGGTACTCAACCGACTCAAAGACTTTCGCCCCCGCGCCAATTTTCATGTCAAACTTCTGCGCAACACGCAAGGCGATTTCCTCTGAGTTCTCGGTGTCCGCCCCGCCGCCCGCCAGGTCCGTCTCAGTCTCTTCCGCGATAAGCGACGCGCCTGCCTCGGCGCTGAGGTTCATACGGTCTGACTTGACGAAGTAATAGCCTGCGCCAGGGCCTACGATCGCGCGGTAATTGATGTTGGCAGGGTCGTCAAACCCGACCTCGCCGCTCCCGTAGGCGTACGCCCGTTCGCCGAGCAGCCTGTTGTACTGGGCCGTGCCCTTGGCGTTTCTCTCCGATATGACGTCGTCCTTTTCGCCGTAATTATACAAGGCACGCAGCTTAATCTCGTTCTTGCCGTAGGCGCCGGAGGCGCGGATCTCGGGGTTGACGCTCATGGTGTCGGTGTTGCCGCTGGTCATGCTGACACCCACCGACGCGCTGACGTCCCACGGTTTCGCGTCCTCGGCCAGGACGCCGGACACACAGAACGTAGCCAACGCCGCCGCAATACCTCTTTTCATGGACACACTCCCCTTTCCCATGCGTCAACCAGGCTCGCCATGCACAGTGCCAAGGCTTAAATCGCCGTGTATCTTATATGATGCCCCATCTCTGTCCACCGACAACTTCCGCCCGGGGAACGCAACCGGCAGCTTCTCGCGCAGCCTCCCGGCAACGAAGTCCTCTATCTCCCGTCGTACGTCGGAGGGGACGGCATCCGGCGTTGCAAAGCGCACCTCCACTACATAGCCCCTGCCGTGTCGCGATCCGAAACCAGCGGAAAACGCGGCTCCGACACCGAACAGCCCGTCATGCTCCCTGTTGGAGGTGCTGCCGCTCCGGGCCCTGGATGGATGCAGACTGTACCCCGTGTACCGGCCCTCGATCTCGTGGTCTATCTCGTCAAACACCTTCTTAAGGCGTTTCTCCCAGGCCACGGCCGAATGATGCCTCATGTCTCCGCCTCCGCAGCGCAGGGCCTGGCGCGGCCAGCCAGCCGCAGCAGCACCCGCCGCGCTCCGAGATTCCTGAGTCCCATCGCAATGAGAAGCCTGTCGAGCAGACAGCCATGAATGCAAACGGTGTCCAGAACGCAGAGCCCCTCCCTCTCGCACAGCAGCAGAACGTCCGTCAGCGTGGCAAGATGGATGTTCGGTGTCTCGTACCACTCGTAGGGAAGAACCTGCGATTTCGGCATGCGCCCGCGCAAGGCAAGCCCGAACCTGTTCTTCCAGTGCGCGAAGTTGGGAAAGACGACTATCCCCTCGCGCGCAACCCGAAGCATCTCGAGAATCACCATCCTCGGCCTTCGCACCTGCTGCAGGGTGCCGCTCAAGACCGCACAGTCGTAAGACCCGGCAGGCAGCATCGAAAGTCCGCGGTCGAGATCCGCCTGGAACACGCTGTGACCCCTGTCCATCGTGCGAATCACGCTGTCGAGATCCCTGTCCACGCCGAACCCGCTCGCCTGCCGGTCACGCGCAAGCGCGGAAAGAAGGTCGCCGCTGCCGCAACCAAGGTCGAGAACCTTCGCACCGGACGGGACATACCGCGAAATGAGCGCATTCACACCGTCCGCGTCACCGGAGTCGCACGCCGTCGCACCTGCATCCCTGCGCCTGCCCCTGACCGGAGTAA
>VGWI01000072.1 GCA_016873655.1 Lentisphaerota bacterium | reverse complement strand
GGGTTTTGTGCGGATCGGGTCAGGTGACCGTATTTCGCTTAACGACGCGCTGCTTCAGGCCGGAGGGCTGAAGGCGTCGGCAAAGGATGTGAAGGTTCGTGTCGTTCGCGGGGGCATAATGTCGGCCGTGGCGTTTGACATGCCAGGCGAAGAGTATTCGCTGATGGGTGACGACGGCGAGCCGACCGTTCCCCGGGTAATGCTGAAGAACAATGATCTCGCATACGTGTACGGGTTGGTCGAGAAACGGCCCGGCGACGGAGCTCCAAGCGGGGCCATAGGCCGGAGCATCATCCTGCTGGGGGAGGTAAACCGCCCGGGCGTGTACTCATTCCAGTCGTGGGAGCCGTGCACGATCATGCACCTGATGTTCAAGATCAACGGGTTGCCGCCGTACGCCAACAGGAAAGCGATAAAGGTGGTCAGGCGGAATGCCGAAGGCATGGAGAGCGAATTTGAGGTCGACGTGGAATCGATCATGGATGACGGTGATCCCGAGCGCGACTTCGTGCTCAATGACGGCGATCGAGTCATTGTCCCGGCCAGAAGGATAAGCATCTTCTGATACAGGTGCCTCCATGTCCGTATGTGGTTCCTCGCATTCCGGGACATCTTCCGGTACAATCTTGTTCTGCACGGCGCGCTTGGGATTTCTGCGGCTTGATCCGGCCGGCTGCGCCGATAAGCGGGGGGCGTGACGAATGCCGACGGCTACGACTCAGGACAAGATAGACTTCCGGGTCTACATCGGGATCGTATTCTTCCGCTGGCAGATCATCGCCCTGTGTTTCCTCTATTCTCTTCTGGGCGGGGTGCTTTACATCCAGTTCACACCGAAGGAATACAGCAGCAGGTGTCTGATATCCGTTTACCGTGATCCGGTTCTAACGTTGGCGGGGCATGATCCGCGGTGGACTTCCTTCCAGCTTCACCAGGCGATGTTGCGCGATCCCCGTTTCCTGGACAGGGTTGTCCAGCAACTGATTGGCCAGTGGGGTGAGGTGGTCGGGGTGAGAGGCAACATGATGCTTGATCCGTCGATCGTGCAGGCCGGCGGCGTGTTGCCTACACTCATAGTATCGGTCAAGAGCCAGAACCAGGCATACGGCCGGGCGTTTCTCGATAGGCTTGTTGTTGAGCACGAGAAGGAGTGGAAGAACCTGCAGCGGCACTCCCGAGATTCAGCCGCGAAGCTCCTGGAAGAAGAGTTGGCCAGGCTGGACGAAAAGATACGCCAGGCCGAGGACGACGTAATCGAGTATCAGCGTCTCAACGACATGGCCAGGGTATCGGCGCGCGGTGAGGTCGAGCAGGCGCACCTGGGTGCGCTTGTGGGCAAGAGGCACCAGCTTGCGACCGAACTGATGATGCTGGAGTCGCAGAATCCCGAACTTCGAGAGGAAAGTATCGGCGTGATCAGCGCCGTCAGTCGTCTCACACGTGAAGCAGGTGAAGTGGGGCCGGACACGCCGGTCAAAGACGTTTCGGTGAGCGCCGAAGTAAACGGGGCTCAGAAAGAAAGCACTTCGGAAGGACCGGCAGGCGTCGAAAAGCCGGATGAAGCGGTTCTCGGATGGCCGGACATGCGTGTGCAGCTCGCCCGTCTCAAACAGGAAGAGACCGAGCTATTGAAGAATCTCACCCCCGACCATCCCCGCCTGAAGGCACTGAGGAAGGAGATCGAAACGCTGGAGAGCAAGCTTGAGCTGGCCGCGCGAATCCAGCTGGAAAACCTTCGCGACAGACACAAGGCCCTCACGATAACGCTCAAGGCCATCGAGGCGGCTGAATACAGGTGGCAGGCCAAGGACATGCTTGCCCGGCAGAGGCTTGCGGAGTTCCAGCGGCTTGAATCGCGGGTCAACCGGTTTGAGGTTAACTACTCCGAACTCTATTCCCGCCTGCACCAGATGCGCGTTTCCGAGGAGCTGAAGGCGGAACACTTCTCAGTGGTCGAAAAGGCTGCGACGAATCCCCGGCCCGTCTGGCCCGACCCGATGAAGATTCTCCTGATGACTGTTGCGATAGGGCTCGGATCCGGCTTCGGGCTGGCATTGCTGGTACAGGTGCTGGACAACAGGATCCAGACCATCAGCGACGTCGAGGACATGCTGGGCGTACCGTTTCTCGGAGGCGTGCCTTTCTGGGTCCACAGCGGATTGGAGAAGGCCATAAGGCCGATCGTTACGGAGGAGCATTCCTCCGGCGCGATCGAAGCGTACCGCGCGTTGAGGACCAACGTGCTGACGGCCCTAGGCAAGGCCAACGAGAAGGTGCTGCTGATAACCAGCGCCGACTCGCGGGAAGGGAAGACCCTCACGGCGCTCAACCTCGCCATCATGATTGCCCAGATGGGCAAACGCGTGCTCCTGGCGGACATGGACTTGAGGCGTGGGCGACTCCACCGGTCACTCGGAGTTCAGAAGGATCCCGGGCTGAGCGACGCCCTCCGGGAGGGGCGGTCGTTCAAAGAAGTGATTGTCGGCACTCGAATCGAGGGTCTGTATCTTGCTCCGGCCGGGTCATCGGTGGAGAATGTCTCCGAGCTGCTTGAATCCAGCGATCTGGTGGCGAAGTTCGTGGAGATACAGGACGATTTCGATTACGTGATTGTGGACACATCGCCGGTTCTTCGCGTCACGGACACGGTAATAACAGCCCGCCAGGGGCTGGGGACCGTTGTGTTTGTCGCCAGGGTGAATCACACGCCCAAGCCGCTTGTTCGTTACGCGCTGGGAATGCTGAAGGATTCGCGTGTGCTCGGCCTGATCATGAACAGCATAGAGATGCACAGAATCAGCAGTCTCTACTATGCGTACCAGTACCCGAACTACGCTTACTACAGCAATGCGTATGCCTACGGTTACGACCACTATTACACCGACAGGCCGGGCGCGGCTGGCGGAAAACGAAGGGCGAGGAAGCGCGGGATTGGCGATGCATTGAAGGCCGCGATCGAGAAGGCGCGGCGTTCGATCCTGCCGGCAGGTTGATCTGCGCGCTTTTCTGGTGAGGGGGAGGCGATGACACAGCTCCGGTCGCACATAAGGTCCCAGATCGCCTGGATCGCCGTGATGGACCTGTGTTCGCTTCTTATCGGCAGCGTGGCCGGCGTGATGCTTCGCCTCGGTCACGAGGAACTCAGGCCTTACGTGTTTGACCATCTCGAGGGCTGGCTGGTTCTCTTCTCCGGAGTGATCCTGGCCAACTACCTGGCGGGCAGTTACCGTCTTCAGTACACCTTCTCCAGGTTTAACCTGGTTGTCACCTGGCTCTTCTCGGTGCTGTTTGCGATCCTTATACTGAGCATGACTTCGTACGCCTGGCTGACCTTCATGCTTGGCCGCGGAGTGCTGTTCCTGGCCCTGGCTGTTTACAGCGCGATGTCGCTGATTCTCAAGCTTCTCGTATACAGGAGCCTTTTCAGGCGGGAGGTGTTTCAGTGCCGGACGGTGCTGATCGGCACGGGCGCAGTGATGCGCGAGTGTCGCCGCATTCTCGAGGGCGAATTCGTTCTCCCGGCGCACAAGGTCGTAGCCTATGTAATGGTTGGCGATGATGAAGAGCTGGACGGGCCCACGGTTGATGGGGTTGTGGTTGTTGACGGAAGGTCCGGACATATCGGCGAGATAGCCCGTTGCCTCGGCGCGCACCTGATAGTGGCTGACTTTGACGACTCCGGGCCGGTCAGGAAGCATTTCAGCGACCTCAAACGCCTGAGGTTTGAGGGCATTGAAGTCCTGACTCCTCTTATAGTTGCAGAAATCTACTCCGGTCGCACTCCGCTCGAAATGGTGAGCGATTCACTGCTCATGCAGAGCACGCTGGAGAGCAATCTGCCGGTTGGGCGGAGATTGAAAAGGATTATCGATGTTCTGGCCTCGTCCTTCACGCTCGTGCTGTGGGCTCCGATGATGGCCGTGATCGGGCTTGCCATCAAGCTGACGGCTCCCAGGAGCCCCGTATTCTACACCCAGACGAGAGTCGGGCAGTTCGGGAAGCAGTTCAGGATGCTGAAGTTCCGGACGATGATCCCCAACGCCGAGGCGCTCACGGGCCCAACGTGGAGCCAGAAGAATGACCCTCGCATCACGGCGTTCGGGCGTTTTCTGCGGAGATTCAGGTTGGACGAGATGCCTCAGCTCGCAAACATCCTGCGGGGCGAGATGACGATTGTCGGCCCGCGACCTGAACGACCGGAGCTGGTTGAAAAGCTTGCCTCCGAAATTCCGTGCTACGAAGAACGGAACAACATGGTTCCCGGCCTGACCGGCTGGGCGCAGATCCAATACCCGTACGGGAGCAGTGTTGAGGATGCCAAGCGGAAGCTTGAATACGATCTGTACTACATGAAGCACCTTTCCTTCAGTCTTGATCTGCAGATTGTGCTCAGGACTCTGCGAATTGTCGTGCTGGGCAAGGAGAAGACCGTCTGAGCCGGTTCAGGTTCGCGATGGCGGGAAACGACCAACGGCAGGGGGCCGACGATCCGATGAGCCCTGACGGCGCTGACGCGGACAGTGTCGGCCCTTCTGCGCGTCGCAAGGCCGAAGACCGGCGTGTTGCCGCAGTCCTTCTGGTGTGTCTTAGCGCGGTGGCGGCATGGCAGACGGCGTCGTCTTTTGCGTCCAGAGACAGTGGCGGCTTCGAACTGTCGGCTGCCGATTTTGAAGGGTTCAAGCCTTCACCGGATGGGTGGGGGGTGGAACGTCTTCCAGCCGGCGGCGATCCGTTGGAGCCGAACGTGCTCGTGTACCGCATGACGCCTCTTGATCCGCAGAAGGGGCACGGAGTGATGGTTCGGCTTGTCCATGGATACAACACGCGTGATTGCATGCGCATCAAAGGTTACGACGTGATTCTGACTGGAGATGTTCCTGATAAGCCGGTGAGCGCGATCCCCTCCATCTCAGGGCGGCTTCAGACCTGGCGCCTCGTATCCGGCGAAGGAAGGATATCGATATGGTGCACTCGGATGGTCAGAGCATACGACTTCGCGCCGACGTCAGATTCGGTCACAAGCATGGCATTCCCCAAGGTTGGCATTCCAGATGATCCCAACTGGGTTCCGCGCGGGCTGACGCTCGAGAGTCTGCGGCATCCGGTCCGCAACTTCCGCCTCTTCCTGAGGTCCAAATGGAACAGTTCGCGTTGCGACCCGCTGACCTTCCTGGGCCTCAAGAGACCTGCATGGGCAAGCGACAAGGCCTTCACGATTGTCGGCATGTCGTACGATGACGGGAGCATTTTGCCGGAAGACGAGAACCGCGCTGCCGCGACTGTCGCTGAGGCGATGGACGCCATTCTCGCGGAGCTGCACAGGTGGCGGATGTCTTCTCCGCCGACACTCCCTGTAAGTGGATAGGTGCCGGCTGCGTGAATCTGTTCAGGCTGCAGTCCAGACCGTGCGGAATCGGCGTGAGAGTGCGAGAAGCAGTCCGTGCTTCTCGCTTGCTTCAGTGCTGATGCATGTATTATGTTCAATACGGATTGAACGCAATGCATAGTTGACGGGGACGGAGTCTGCCCGGGGCTGTTCCAGCCGACAAGCGTGACAACCTGCAGGATTTCACGGCTCCAATCGTCATGACGCCTGTCGAACTTCATCCCGTAGTGAAGAGATTCATCGAGGATGGCGGAGCTTTGTCGCAATCCCTCGGGCTCGGGAGGGTCGTCGGGCAGATCTACGCGTTCCTTTACTTCAGCGATGTTCCCCGTGCCCTGGGGGATCTTCAGCGCGCGTTGAGAATCAGCAAGGGCGGCGCGAGTATGGGTGTGAGGCAACTCGAGCAGTGGGGGGCGGCAAGGAAGGTCTGGGTTCCCGGCGACCGGAAGGACTACTATGAGGCGAACGACTGGTTCGGCCGGATACTCAAGAGCGTTCTCATGGACACGATGGCGAAGAAGATGGCTGACGGCACGGCCTTTCTTGATGCTGCCGAGGCCATGCTGAAGCCGGGCGATGAGAATGCGGCCTTCATAAGAGAGCGCATAGCGCATATGAGGGAGTTCCAGGGCAAGGCTGCCAAGCTCTGGAAGAACCCGCTTCTTCAAGGCTTTCTGAAGTGACTATGGGGAATGGCCACTTGCCGCAGCCGGTATGTTCGGAGCTTGTCCGCACAGATGAACACTGAGCCCAGAGAGGTCGTATCCATCGAACCGTGCAAGGGATTGGTTCCACTTGACCTGCGAGGGCTTTGGGGCCACAGAGAGCTGGCCTTCTTCCTCTTGAGCAGGGAAATAAGAGGCAGGTACCGACAGATGGCGCTCGGTCCGCTCTGGCTTGTCATAGGCCCGCTGATCAACACGGTGCTGTTCACTTTCCTCTTCGGTTACGTGGCGAAGGTGGACACCGACAAGCTCCCGTACCCTTTGTTCAACTACTCGGCCCTTGTCATCTGGAGCTTCTTCGCTTCAGTCATGCAGTCAACTGCAAGAAGCCTGCTCGATTCGCGGGATCTGATCGCCAAAGTGTACTTTCCGCGACTGATAATTCCGGCGGTGGGGGTTCTCTCTGCGCTTGTGAACGTGATTCCGTCCGCCCTGATCCTGGGCGGCATGATGGCATGGTACGGGCATGTGCCCGGATGGCATGTGCTTACTCTGCCTGTCTTCTTCCTGCTGGCGGGCGTGACAGGGCTTGCCGTAGGAGTATGGTGGGCGCCATGGATAGTCCACTACCGCGATCTTTCCAACGTCCTGGATTACCTTGCGAAAGGATGGATGTACCTCACTCCCGTTGTGTATGCGTCAAGCTTTGTACCCGAACGCTGGCGAGGCCTCTACCTCATGAATCCAATGGCGCAGGCAGTGGAAGGTATGAGATGGGCGCTCATGGGGGTCGGCGGCGTATCCTGGTCTGTGATAGGTATATCAGGGGTTGTTGTCGTTCTGGTTCTGACAGCCGGTGCCTACCAGTTCCGGCGCGAGGAAAGAAGCATAGTTGACATTGCCTGAACTACCGTGACGTTCTTTCTCACATCAGTATTCATGGTCATGGTGTTCTGGCGTCCCCAGGAATGGCTTTTCCCCTGGCTCTTCGGCCTGCCCCTGCTTGACGCCGTGGTCTACGGCTCGATGCTCGCCATGATGCTCGAGTCGCAGGCCAACAGAATACGGTTCCCTTCCTCCAACCACAGCATAGTTCTTCTGGGGATGCTCTGGTTTGCCGCGATAATGTCACATGTCGTCAACGGCTATTTCGCCGGTGTGCAGTTCGCGATGAGGGAGGTATTCAAGGTATGCTTCTTCTCCGTTCTGCTGGTGGTTGTCCTCGACAGGGAGTCCCGTCTTCGTGTGGTGGGCAGCATGTTTGTCGTGATGGCCTGTATGATGGCACTTCATGCCATACTGCAGATCAGAAGGGGTTACGGCTTCGCCGGTCTTCCTCCGTTTTGGCAGCCGCCGAGCGAAACAAGGGCGGGTTGCTGGCGATCATTGTTCTTCGGGATATTCGGCGATCCGAACGACCTTGCGCAGATACTGGCAACGGCCATGCCGTTTGTGTTCGCCATTCCCCGTCGCATGAGCTTCTTTCCGTTTCTCCTGTGTGCGGCGGTTGTCTGGTTCCTGTGGATGGGGTTTGAGACCACGCATTCGCGAGGAGGCATGATTGCGGTCACGGTAATAGCCGTGACATGCATTCTGCTGAAGCTTCCCCGGAGCTGGCAGCCGTGGCTTCTTGCCGCAGGCGCTGGTTTGGTTCTCGTTCTTTGCGGTACCAAGGGCGGTGCGTTGCTTGACATGTCGGCAAGGGAGCGGGTTATCTTCTGGGGATACGGGAACTGGGCATTCAAGGCGAAGCCTATCTTCGGGATAGGATACGAGATGTTCTGGCAGGTGGGCGCGGGCCGTCCCGCGCACAACGCCTTCGTGACCTGCTACACCGAGATGGGGCTGTTCGGGTATATCCCGTGGTTTGCGCTTCTTCAGGGCGGGATGGTTGGGAGTTGGCGGTCCTACCATGCCTTGAATGGGGTGACGGACCCGGCGGCGGTCTACCTCAGGCGCTTCACATATGCGGCGATGGCCGCGGCGGCCGGGTTTCTGGGCAGCGCCTATTTCCTCAGCAGGACATTCGTGTTCCCACTGTTCTTCATGGTGGCGATAATGGCGGCGATTCCGGAAGTTGCTGCCAAGCACTTGCCTGCGGATCACCCTCCGCTGCTTGACTGGCGTCGTGACGTGCTTGTCATGGGCAGTGCCGGCGCGGTTTCCAGCATCGCCTATGTCTACTTCTCCATCATCATGCTGAACAGGTTCGCGTAAGCATGTCGAAATCCGTCATATCGGTGAGCGATCTCGGGAAGTGCTACCGCATAGGAGCCTCCCGGGAGAGGTCGCGCGGCGGCGGGGCAAGGATCAGGCGCATTCTGGCGTCCCCGTTTGACTACGTCAGAACACGCCTGCGTCCGCCTGAGGAATCGGAACTCCTGTGGGCCCTGCGCAATGTAAGCTTCGAGGTACGGCAGGGCGAGGTGCTCGGGATAATCGGGAGGAACGGGGCGGGCAAGAGCACGCTACTGAAGATACTATCGAGGATAACCGATCCGACGGAAGGGCACGCAGAAGTGCGCGGGCGCGTCAATTCCCTGCTGGAAGTAGGGACCGGCTTTCATCCTGAGCTCACGGGGCGGGAAAACATCTACCTGAACGCGGCCATACACGGTCTTAGACGTTCGGAGATAGACCGGAAGTTCGACGAGATAGTCGAGTTCTCCGAGATAGGGCGGTTCATAGACACCCCCGTGAAGCGCTATTCCAGCGGCATGTACACCAGGCTGGCCTTCGGCGTCGCAGCCCATCTCGAACCCGACGTCCTCATCGTGGACGAAGTCCTGGCGGTGGGAGACATGGCGTTTCAGAAGAAGTGCATGGGCAAGATGAACACCGTGGCGAAGTCGGGCAGGGCGGTTCTTTTTGTGAGTCACAACATGGCGGCCATGAGTTCGTTGTGCGGACGTCTTATACATCTTCAGGACGGTCGAGTTGTGGCGGATGGATCCACCGAAACAGTCCTGCCCCAGTACATATCCTCCGCCGCGAGCGACGGCGGCGAAGTCTCCTGGCCGGCTGAGTCGGCGCCCGGTGACGAAGTCGTGAGGCTGTTGTCGGCAAGAGTGATACAGGACGGCGCCGTAACCTCCGACGTGATGATAGATCGTGACGTTGTGATCGAGATGGACTACATCAACCGCAGGCTGGGCGCTCACCTGATGTCCGCAATCTATGTGACTGACTCAATGGGAGTCGGGGTCTTCTCCAGTATGAATGCGCCTTCGGCTTGTAATGCACCCGACCCATGGTTTGATCGCGCGCGTCCGGCAGGCCTCTTCCGGGCAAGATGCACGATACCGGGCAATCTTCTCAGCGATCGCAGTTATCGCGTGGCTCCTCTCGTTCTTTCCGATGCGCGTCTTGTGCATGTCTATGCGACTGACGCGCTTGGTTTCACCGTGCATGAGACGGGCGTGATGCGGAAGGAGTACCACGGACCGTGGCTCGGGGTTGTGCGGCCGCGTCTTGGGTGGGAAACGGAGTTTACCGGGGAGGCTCTCGGGAATGTATAGCGTGCTGGAAGGACTGAACAGGTGAGGAAGATGCTGAAGAAGGCCGGCAGAAAGTTGAGATCAGCCATGCGCTCTCTTCTCGGACTGGATGCCGACGTTACGATGCGCGGCCGTCAGTTTCAGGCGCTGGACGGGGTTGTACGTTCTGTCGGCGCGGAACTGGCGAGACTGCGCCTGGAAACCGACGACATAAAGATGCTGCTGGGACAGCTTCACGCTGAAAGGGTGCGCAGTCTTACGTCCGCCCAGTTCCCGCAAGGAGTCGAGTTCAAGGTTTTCTCCCAGTTCGGCGACGACGGCATAATCCAGTTTCTTATTCATGCGCTCAAGCCCTGTGCCCGTTCGTTCATCGAGTTCGGGGTGACCGACTACGCAGAAGCCAACACAAGGTTCCTCATCCTGAACGACAACTGGCGCGGGCTGGTTCTGGACGGCGATCCGAAGATGATCGAAAGGGTTCGGTCCCACCACATAAGCGTGCTCAGAGATCTCACCGCCGCGTCTGCATTTGTTGATGCCGCTAACGTCAACGAAGTCTTCCTGCAAAACGGGTTTGAAGGCGAATTGGGATTGCTGAGCATTGATATTGACGGGAACGACTACTGGGTATGGGAAGCGATCAACGTCGTGGACCCGTTGATTGTCGTATGCGAGTACAACAGCGTGTTCGGCCCGGACGACGCTGTGACCGTGCCCTACGATCCCGCGTTTGTTAGGCAGGATGCGCATCACAGCCGGCTCTTCTATGGCGCCTCCCTGGCCGCGTTGTGCCATCTGGGGCAACGCAAAGGGTATGCGTTTGTAGGATGCAACAGCCACGGCAACAACGCGTACTTCGTGAAGGCCGACAGGGCCGGAGCACTGAAGGTCCTGACCCCGGATGAAGGTTACGTGGAATCGCGTTTCCGCGAATCCGTTGACGATGGGGGGCGGCACACGTTCATCGGTGGGTCGGACCGGATATCCGTCATAGCGGACTGTGAAGTCGTTCGGGTTACGGACGGGGCCAGGATGAAAGTAAGGGACACGCGCCAGTATGTGCGGACAGTCGGGTCGGCGGGCGAAGTCCATGCCGATACAAACGGGGGGCGACGATGAGAATTCTTGTTACAGGCGGACTTGGGACGGTCGGTGCCGGACTAATCGGGGAACTTCGAGGGAGGGGGCACCATGTTGCGTCCTGCGATGTGCAGCACCAGGCGGACGAGATCGGGTTCAGCGTGGGGACTGACGTCGCAGTGCCGCTCTATGCGCGCTGCGATGTTGGGGAATTCCGGCAGATCGAGCGGGTTCTCGAGAAGATGGGGCCGTTCGACTATGTCTACCATTGCGCGGCCGAGTTCGGTCGATGGAACGGCGAGGATTTCTACGAGCGCCTGTGGGCAACCAATGCGATCGGGACCAAGAACATAATCCGTCTGCAGGAAAGGCTGGGGTTCCGCCTGGTACATTTTTCCTCGTCTGAAGTGTACGGCGACTGGCCGAACATCATGGTCGAGAGCGTGATGGACGACCATGAGATCAAGCAGATGAACGACTACGCCATGACCAAGTGGGTCAATGAAATGCAGATCAGGAATTCGGCCATAATGTACGGGACCCAGAGCGTGGTCGTGCGCCTGTTCAATACCTATGGTCCCGGTGAGTACTACAGCCCGTACCGCTCGGTAAACTGCCGCTTTCTGTACTGCGCGCTGAACGGTTTGCCGTGGACGGTGTTCCGTGGGCACCAGCGGACATCCACCTATCTGGCGGACACGGTCAGGACGCTTGCCAACATAAGCGAGAATTTCAAGGCGGGTGAGACATACAACATAGGCGGGAACCAGCTTCACTCCATAGAGGAGCTTTCTGACACGGTTCTGCTGGTGACCGGGGCCGATCCCGGACTGGTCCGTTACAAGGAGTCGGAAGTCCTGACAACGACGACGAAGAAGGTTGATGCGACCAAGTCTGTCCGCGACCTCGGGCACAAGAACTCGTACAGTCTGGAAGACGGGATGCGGCTTACAGCGGACTGGATGCGAAAGGTTTACGGTCTACTGAAGAAGTAGTCTGTGGGCACAACGGGGAAGGACAGGCACCGCATGAAGGCACTCGTTACCGGCGGAGCGGGATTCATAGGGTCTGGCGTGGTGCGCCTTCTACTTGAGAACGGCGCAAGTGTTAGAGTGCTTGACAACTTCTCCACGGGCTGGCGCGAGAACCTGGCGGGGCTGGACGTGGACCTGATCGATGGCGACGTTCGTGACCGTGCGCGCATCGCGGACTGGGTTGACGGCGTGGATACCGTCTTTCACCTGGCGGCGTGCATCGGCAACGTGAAGTCGCTTGGCGACCCGTGGGTTGACTCCGAGATAAATGTGCTTGGAACGGTGAATCTCCTCGAAGCCGCGCGCAAAGCCGGCGTGAAGAAGCTAGTCTATTCGTCCTCCGCCGCCACGTTCGGGGAGCTGAAAACGATGCCTATAGCGGAGAGCCATCCGCAGGAACCGGATTCGCCCTACGGGGTCAGCAAGCTTGCCGCCGAGAAGCACTGCCTGTGCTTCGGGCGCATATACGGCATGACAGTCGTATGCCTTCGGTACTTCAACGTCTACGGTATTAACCAGCGTTTCGATGCTTACGGGAACGTGATACCGATCTTTGCCCAGAGGCTCCATTCGGTCGAACCTCTGCTCATCTACGGAGACGGCGAACAGACACGCGACTTCGTCAATGTGCGCGACGTTGCCCGGGCCAACTGGCTTGCGGCCACACGGGCGCGGGCCAGCGGCGTCTACAACATAG
>VGWI01000071.1 GCA_016873655.1 Lentisphaerota bacterium | reverse complement strand
GTCCGTCTTCGGCCTGCCGCCCATGCCGCGCGGAACGCCTTTCCTCGACATCAGGCGAAGCTGATCAGTCCGCCGATTTTCTGATTGCGATGCGCGCAGGCCGGCCGTTCAGGTCCCATTCCTCCGCGTTCTCCGGGTTGACTGCCGGCACGCACGACAGGCTCAGCGTCTCCCCCGCCACGTATTCGCCGTGCCGCCCGACAGCCGTCTTCACCATCTCGTCCGAATCGAACTCGATATCGATCCGGTCCGTGACTTCCAGGTCCGCGTTCTTCCGCATCGTCTGGACCTTGTTCACGAACTCACGCGCAAGCCCCTCGACAATCAACTCCTCGTCCAGCGCGGTCTCCAGAGCCACAACCAGCTCGCCGTCAGCCGCCACAACCATGCCGGTCCTGGGTATGCGCTCGATCACGACATCCCCCGGCCCGAGCACGAGTTTCTCGCCATCAAGCACGATCTCCGTTTCCTTGCCCGATGCAAGATCGTCCAGCTCGGCGGAGCCAAGCTTCGCCATCACACCGGCAGCTTTCTTGACGCGGGGTCCCAGCCTCGGCCCGAGCGATTTGAAGTCGGGCTTCGCCTTCAGCTCCGCCAGGGAACTGTCCCTGTCGTCGTGAACGATCTGCTTCACGTTCAACTCGTCCGAAACCAGGTCCTCGAAACGGCGGGCACGCTCGAGCAGCGTCCTGTTCCTCGAAACAACATGCAGAGCCCTGAGCGGCTGGCGGACCTTCAGGTCATTCTCGCTGCGCAGCGACCGGCCGAGCCGTACGATCGTCATGACCAGCGACATCTCCTCCTCCAGCGCAACGTCCCGCCCGCCATCCCGCGCGGCGGGAAAACGGCAGAGATGCACGGAGTCCGGCATTCCCTGAGTGCGCAGGTTGCGGTACATGCTCTCGCCGAGGAACGGCACGAACGGCGCCGCAATCTGCGAGAAGGTCAACAGCACGTAGTGCAGCGTGGCGTAGGCGTTCTCCTTATCCTCATCGCTGCGCGATTTCCAGAACCGGCGCCGGCTCCGCCTGATGTACCAGTTCGTCAAGTCCTCCATGAACCCGACAAACGGACGGACAGCACGCTGAAGTTCGTAGTCGTCCATGGCCTCGGCGACTGACAGGGCAACGCCGTCCAACGAACTCATGATCCACCTGTCCAGCAGATGCGGGCTGGACGGTCTGCCCCCGTCGCCCGAGGGCCGCCAGCCGTCAACATTCGCGTAGGTGACGAAGAAGCTGTAGGCGTTCCAGAGCGGAATCAGCAGATGGCGCAGCACGTGGCGCACGCCTTCCTCCGAGAAACGAAGATCCTCGGCCCGCACCACCGGCGAGTTGATCAGGTACAGGCGCAGAGCATCCGCACCGTAGGTATCCAGCATGTAGGTCGGATCCGGATAGTTCTTCAGCCGCTTGCTCATCTTCCGGCCGTCCTCGGCAAGAACCAGTCCGTTCACGACGACGTTCCGGAACGCCGGGCGGTCAAACAGGGCTGTAGAAAGAACCATCAGCGTGTAGAACCAGCCCCTCGTCTGGTCCAGTCCTTCGGCGATAAAATCGGCCGGGAAGTTGCGCTCGAACCGCGCCTTGTTCTCAAACGGATAGTGAGCTTGCGCGTAGGGCATGGCTCCGCTCTCGAACCAGCAATCGAGCACTTCCGGAACACGGCGCAGGACTCCGTTGCCGGAAGGCGACGGGATCACGAGGGCATCGACGTGATGCTTGTGAAGGTCGGACACCCGCTTTCCGGAAAGCTTCTCGAGTTCCTCTATGGATCCCACGCAGACACGTTCCTTGCCGTCAGCGGACGCCCACACCGGCAGAGGCGTTCCCCAGTACCTGTTTCGCGAGATGGCCCAGTCGCGCGCGCCCTCGATCCACTTGCCGAAACGCCCGTCACGAAGATGGCCAGGCACCCAGTGAACCGCGGAATTGGCGGCGATGAGCCGCTCCTTCAGTTCCGTCACGCTCACAAACCACGTGGACACGCCTTTGTAGATGAGCGCCGTGTCGCACCGCCAGCAATGCGGGTAGCTGTGTGCAATGGTCGAACGGTGAACGAGGTGCCGGCCCGCCTTGAGCGCGGCGATTATGTCGTTGTCTGTCTCCTTGACCCGGCGCCCGGCATAGTCCCTTACCTCGTCGGTGAAGCGCCCTTCGGCATCCACGGGGCATACGCACGGCAGACCTTCCTTCTGGCCGGCCGCGTAGTCGTCCTCGCCGAAACCGGGCGCTATGTGCACGATGCCGGTGCCGTCCTCGGTCGAAACAAAATCCGCGCCAATGACCCTGAACGCGCCCTGAGCTCTCATTCCCGCAAACCACGGGAACAGCGGGGCATAGCAACGTCCGACCAGCTCCGAGCCCTTGAGGAAGGTCACCGACTCGTAGTCGCCTTCCTTCTTGTAGTAGGCGCCCAACCTCGCCTTTGCGATGTAGTAGACGGCTTCCTTCTCCTGCACCCTCGCGTACTCCATCTCCGGGCCCACGGCCAGGGCCAGGTTCGATGGAAGAGTCCACGGCGTGGTTGTCCACGCAAGCAGATACGCGCCGGGCTCACCGTCAACCGCGAACCGGACCGTGATGGCGGGATCGGTGACGTCCTCGTAGCCCTGGTTGGCCTCAAAGTTGGACAGCGGCGTCGAACAACGCGGGCAGTATGGCAGGATCTTCTGTCCCTGATAGACAAGGCCCTTCTCCCAGAGGGACTTGAAGACCCACCAGATGGATTCCATGTACGACGGATCCATCGTCTTGTAGTCCTTGTCGAAGTCGACCCAGCGCCCCATCCGGGTAACGACCCGCCGCCACTCGCTGGTGTAACGAAGAACTATGCTCCGGCAGGCCTCGTTGAAGACTCCGACGCCCATCTTCTCAATGTCGGTCTTCCCGCTGATCCCGAGGTCCTGTTCCACCTCGTACTCGACCGGCAACCCGTGACAGTCCCATCCGAACCTGCGCTCGATGCACCGCCCGCGCATTGTCTGGTAGCGCGGCACAATGTCCTTGATGGTCCCGGCAAGGAGATGGCCGTAGTGCGGCAGCCCCGTCGCAAACGGAGGCCCGTCGTAGAACACGTACTCGGGCCCGCCGCGCCGCTCCTCGATGCTGCGCCTGAATACGTCTTCTTCTTCCCAGAACTTGAGGATGCCTGCCTCGATCCCGGCGAAATCAACTTTGCTGGATACGGGCTCGAACTTGTCCATCATCATACCTTTCGAAGTGAATCAAGGCCTGAACGGTACACGATAGCCACAAGGCCTTCAATCACGATTGCCCCGCCTGAGGAAGCCTTGACCTCCCCTGCCCGGCCCCGGGCTCTCACAGGCACACCCCACGCAGCGCGCCGCCATCCCCGCTCCCGTGTGAACGCGTCCGCGCCCAGGGCAGCGGGTCACGCAAGTCCCGCGGCGAAAAAGACTGTTGTTTTTCATGACTGCACGTTGCTACGATTGCCCGCATGAAAACGAGACTCCCCCTCTCAATAGTCGCTTCGGTGATAGTCGCATTGGCCTGTTCAGCAAGTGCCGTAGACCAGGAGACAGGGATCTCGGTCGGCACCCGCTTTCACATCGAGCACTCGTCGTTCGAGGACCTGCCCTACGGCGACGGCGACATGTCCTACGGGATCGCATTCGAATGGCACGAAAACGACGCGTACTGGCAGATCTGCGTCAACTTCGCGCAGAAACTCACCAAGACGAACGACACCGAACACGTCGTCTCCCCGCAGCTCAACCTGCTCCTGAAGGACAATTTCTGGCGCGGCGGCGTGGGAGCGATGTGGAGCTATGTCGAACGCGAGAAGGAATCCGGATCGGACAGCGACTGGCTCGATGTCTACTGGCAGTTCATGTTCGGTGTAAGCATGCCGATCTACGGCATGACTCTCGATCTCATGGCCTACTACGTCTTCGAAGACTGGGACAGGCTCGACGATTTCGACCTGAACGACATCGAGTTCGGCGCATGGCTGGGATTCAAGTTCTAGGCGGGGGGCGTTCAAGACCGCCCCGGCATCCTCCATCCGTGAAACCTGGCCGCACGACATCAAGGGGCGTCTTTGCCCCTCGCCTGTCTCCTTGCAGGACGTCCGCGCAGTTTGTCAAACACCCCGCGCAGAAGCATCCATGCGCTGAAAAGGAGCCTGTCAAGCCTGCCCGGGGTCCGTCGAGTCCGGTGCGTCTCACCGCGGTTGCGCATGTAGTCCCTGTCGCTCAGCCCCACTTCCGTTTCCTCCGCCTGACGCGCCAGGCCGCCGCACTCTTGTTACTGGCCCTGTTCATTCCGGCCCGCGCGCCTGCCGCCGCATTTGACCGGATTGAAGGCGCGATTGTCAAACTGTACGTGGTGAAACAGCGCGCCAATCCGCAAATGCCGTGGCTTTCGTACCCTCCTTCACAGGTTACCGGGTCCGGCTTCGTCATCGCCGGACGCAAACTCCTGACAAATGCACACGTTGTCTCCGACGCAAAGTTCATCGAGGTCCAGCGGGACGCCGACCCGCGGCGTTACCCGGCGCGCGTCGAGTTCATCGGTCACGACTGCGACCTCGCGATGCTTGTCGTTGACAGCCCCGATTTCTTCCATGACACCACAACCCTCAAGATCGCATCCTCCCTCCCCCCGCTGGCCGCCGAAGTCGCAGCCATCGGGTTTCCGGCGGGCGGCGACAGGCTTTCGGTTACACGCGGCATCGTCTCGCGCATCGACTACGGCGGCTACGCGCACAGCGGCGCCGATCAGCATCTCGTCCTGCAGGTGGATGCCGCGATAAACCCCGGCAACAGCGGAGGCCCGATTCTCTACGGCGGCAAGGTCGCCGCCCTGGCTTTCCAGGGCATGATGGCTGCAGAAAACATCGGCTACGGCATACCCGTCCCCGTCCTCAAGCACTTCCTCGCCGACGTCGCTGACGGGAAGTACGACGGCTACCCGGAACTGGGCGCTGAAACCGTCAATACCCGCAACCCGGCCATCCGCAAGTCACTCGGCATTCCAGTGGATATCACCGGCGGCTGCGTCGTAAGCAGGCTTGACGCCTTCGGGGCGGCGGCCGGCTCTCTGAAGCCGGGTGATGTCCTCCTGACAATCGACGGATACGCGATCGGAGACGACGGCAGCATCCTGATCGGCAACCGTCCGGTGGTCTTCCAGGAACTGGTCGAACGCAGGCAGTGGGGCGACAAGGTTGCCTTCTCGCTGCTAAGAGGAGGCAGCCGGCGCTCCATCGAAGTGACACTCCGGAATCCGTTCGATCCATTCACCTTCCGCTATGAGTACGACACGCCGCCGCGCTACTGCGTCTACGCCGGACTCGTCTTCGCGCCGCTGACCCGCGAGTACATGCGAACCGTCTCGCGCAATGCCTCCCGCGCGAATGACCTCCAGCTATCGTATTACATGCAGTTCGCGAAGGAGGACGGACTGTACAGGGACCGCTCGGAATTCATTGTTCTGATTCGACGGCTGCCCCACTCCATGAACACGCACCTCGACCCGTTCGTCAACGGCATCGTCGATAACATCAACGGCCGCATACCGACCGGGGTCGACGACCTGGCCTGTCAGCTCAGGGCCGCTGCGCACGGATTCCACAGGCTTGAATTCGCCGGCATGGAGGCGCCGATGATCCTGGACGCGGCGGCGGCAGCCGATACGGACCCGTCAATCCGCGGCCAGTACGGCATTCCGCCGGCGGAGATGGAGGGGCGCCGATGAAAGGAACGGCCCTGCTCCTCTCCTTCGCCGCCACGGTTTCGATTGCCGCGCGCGCAGTGCACGGCGCGGACGCGCTCCACCGCACAATTGTCCAGGTGGAGATCACCAGCCAGATGCAGGACCCGCTCCTGCCCTGGCAGGCTCAGCCCTTCCAGCAGGCAGGAGGATTCGGCGTTGCAGTTGCTTCCAACCTCGTGCTCACCACTGAATCCCTCGTTCGCGGATGCCGCAACGCCGAATTGCGCCTGCCGGGACAGGGCCGCAAGATAGAAGCCCGCGTCATCGAGAAGGACGCCCAGGCCAACCTGGCGCTCCTGAGCATCCAGCCCCGGCCCGAAAACCTGCTGTCCCCTGTCCATGTAATGAAGGGGCTCATCCCGACTTCATCGCTGGAGATTGCGGCTCTGGATCGGACGCTCCGCATCCAGCGCTCCCCTGCCATGCTGCGCGCCTCGGCGGTGGAACGCATTCCCGGCGCCCCGTACTTCATGCTCCAACACGCGGTTGTGGCGGATATGCACACGGAGGATTCCGGTTTGCCTCTTCTCACGGCCGACGGTCTCCTCGCGGGTCTTGTCATGGACTACAGGCGCGCGGATCGGACCGCCATGGTCGCGCCAGCCGCCCATATCGCCCGGTTCCTCGCCGAGTCCGGGGCCGGCGGATTCGCCGGCATGGCTTCCGCCGGCTTCACCTGGCAGCCGCTGCTCGATCCCGCACATCGGCGCAGCCTCGGCCTTGACCCCCTCGGCCCTGGCATACTCGTCCTCTCCACCCTTGTTCCGCCCGGCACAGAGGAGCCGGTCCTGCGCGACGACGATGTCGTGATGAAATGGGACGGCTTCGAAATCGACAGCACAGGCTTCTACGAAGATACTGACCTTGGCCGGACATCATTCGCATACCTTCTTAACGGACGTACCAGGCCCGGGGATCGCTCGAAGGTTGACGTCCTGCGCGAGGGATCCATGCGCTCGCTGGACGTTCCTCTTTACCGGTTCAGTGACACGGACGCCCTCGTGCCCGAAAATGTGGAAGGAAATCCCGAGCCGTATATCGTCGCTTCCGGAATGGTCCTGAGAGAACTGAGCGCGCGTTACCTCTATGCTTTCGGGTCGGACTGGCAGACGAAGGCAAACGTCCGACTCGCACATGCCTACACGTTCCGCAGGATGGCGCCGGACAGGCCGGGCGACCGGATCGTCATCCTCTCCCACGTTCTTCCCGATGACGCCAACAACGGGTACCAGCACCTTCGAGACGAGATAGTCACCGGCGTGAACGGCGAGCCTGTCCGGAACCTGAATGACGTCTTCGCGCTGCTCGGCCCGGCCTCGCCCATTGCGTCGCTTCAACTGAAGGGCATTGGGGTTGACGTTTCACTGGATCCCTCGGAAGCCGCCGCTTCGGATGCGCGGATATCGGCCAAGTACCGTATTCCGGCTGAGATGCTTCGCTTCCGGCCTGACGTCGCCGTCCCCGCAAACACAACCGCCGGAAGATCGAGGAAGTGAAGTTGATTGCATACACGCGTTTCATGCTGCGATTCGCACTGACGGCGGCCGTCGCAACAGCCGTTCTTGTCGCCATCGCCCCGTTCGTCAAGACCCACATCGTCTGGCGCAATCTCGCCAAGGCGGAATCAATGATTGACGCCGGCCATCCCGCCGAAGCGTCGGCGGCCCTCGCGCCTTATGAAGCGTGGACTATTCCTTACCCTTCGATCCGCGCACGGTTCCGCGCGTCGTTGATCCGCGCCCTCGTCCAATCGCGGTCACTGCCCGCGGCCGTGCAGGTCGCGGAACGGGAATTCTCCGACGACGGGAAGGCTGTTGAGAAACCGGCCGCCTCCCGGCTCTACAAGGCTTTTGTCATGACGCCGGCATCGTTCACGGACTCGGTCTTCCGAAGAACATGGGGGCTTCCAGCTTCAACTCGATGGAGCGGCTTCGAGGCCATGCTGAGCGAGCTGACGAGGGCCGGACTGCCATCCGACGCTGCCGACCTGGCTGAAGGCATCCTCAAGCGCAATCCGCCCGATAGACTGCGCCCCGCCCTGACTGCCTGCATCCAGTCACGTCATCAGCCGCCGCATCCCACCCCTCCCCCTGCCGCCGCCCGGGCCACACCACTCCTCACCCAACCTGTCGCGGAAACGGTGTGGACAAGCCCTCCTCCGCAGGCCTCGCAGGTAACCACGACGCCGTCTTCGCCCGCGTGGGCGCTGGTTGCGGAGACGTCAGCCCCCGTCTTCGGGCCGGACGGAAAGTCAATCCGCACAGTCCCGCGTTCATACGTCCTGCTCGTCCACGGCAAGAGAGAAACACGCTCCGGGCTCCTTCTCTCGTGCTCAGACCCGAACGGCGCCGGCGCGGGTTCGAACCTGCTGATGAGGGCATCAGACGTCGTCTCATACGAATCGCCCTGGAACGGCATGCAGGATGAGACAAAGGCTCTCCTTCTCAAGAGATCAGCGCTGTCACTCAGCGCGTTTGACCTCGCCGCTCAGGCCGCGGAAGACATAAAACGGCGCAACCCCCATTCCGGCGACTTCACCCGGGCCTCTGCGGAGTACCGCCGCTTCTACGACGAAGTCCAGCGCCTGAAGGAAATCCGCGACTCGTCCACCGGGGACACCAGGATCGAAGCCGCCGACAGGCTGAGGGCACTGGTCTCGAAAGGCGCCGAGCTGTCCGCCGCTGTCGAGGATGCGCGATCGCGCCGCGATGCATGGGCCGCCGCGCATGCGGCCGAGGCGGAACCGCCCGCGCTTGCGTCGCTCAAGAAACAGATCGCCGATGCAACAACCGAACTCTCAGGGCTCGGACTCGAGTAAGAGTCACGACAGATGAGGAACGGCGCCAAACCGACCGGTCGCTCTCAGGCAAAAGACAGTCCCGCCTTCCGAACGGGACTCGACACGCTGCTTTCCGATTGCGGCGAGTGGCTGGCAGGCAGACGCATCGGGCTCGTCTCCCACCCCGCAGCCATCAACCGCGACGGCCGGAACTCCGTTGATGTGCTGGCCGGGACGGCAGGCTTGCGACTGAAAGCCCTCTTCGGCCTTGAACACGGTTTCTTCGGCGAGGCGGCCGCGGGGCTCCGCGTGGCCAGACGGACCCACCCACGGCTTCGCCTTCCCGTATTCTCGCTCTACGGGGCAAACCGATCCCCCTCGCCGGCAATGCTGCGCGGACTGGACACGCTGGTCTTCGATATCCAGGACATCGGCGTTCGCTCCTACACGTTCATCTCGTCCCTGCGTCTCATCATGGAGACCGCCGCCCGGGCCGGTTTGCGCCTCGTGGTCGCGGACCGGCCTGTTCCCGCAGCCGACACTGTTGACGGGCCGATGCTGGACCCGTCATTCGCTTCATTCGTCGCCGCAGTGCCTTCGCCGATGGTGTACGGAATGACCCCGGGCGAGTCGGCGCTCTGGCTGCGCGAGACGCTGGGGCTCGATCTTGACCTGCGCGTGGCACCCATGCGCGGCTACTCACGGGATGAACGTCCTCACATTCAGTGGCCAGCCTGGGTTCCGCCCTCTCCGCAGATCCGTTCATGGGATACGGCGCTGTCGTACCCTGCCCTTGTCTTCACCGAGGCCCTCCCGTTCTGTGACCACGCCCGCAACACTCCCCACGCTTTTCAGGTCGTCGCTGTCCCGGGACTTGCGGCGGCCGGCCTGTTGCGGGCGCTGGAGAGGTCGGACGTCACGGGCGCGCACTTCGTGCCCCATACCTACGTGGCCGCGCACGGGGCAATGACGGGGAGGCTTCTTGACGGCGTACGCCTCGTCATCCATTCACCGTCAGCGTTCAGACCGTGCGAGTGTTCCCTGGCGCTGCTCGCCGCTCTCCGCCGGCTTCTTCCAGGAATGTGGAGAAAACGCGGAGTCAGGCGGGATTTCATGGACAAGCTATACGGCACCGACCGCGTCAGGAACCGGATCGAGTCTGGCGACAGCCCGGCGGATATCGCGGCCGAATGGCGCAACGGACTGGACTCTTTCCGCAAAACCCGCCTCCGACACCTGCTTTACAGGTGAAACACGATGTGAAAACGATGCGCATCCGACGCGCGATTGTCCTCGCCGCAGGCGAAGGTTCGAGACTGGCGCCGCTGACCCGCGTTGTCCCGAAGCCGCTGCTTCCGGTCCTCGGAACTCCGTTGCTTCTGAGGAACCTTCAGATGCTGCGCTCCTGGGGCGTCGAGGATGTGCTCATCAATCTGCACCACGGCGCGGCCGCGATCATCAACGCTTCGACAGGATGGAAGACCGGGCTCCGGCTGACTTTTTCCTTCGAGCCTGACCTGCTCGACACCGGCGGCGCCCTCGCGCGCGCGCACTGGTTCGCGGATGGAGCCCCTTTCTGGCTGATGAACGCCGACGTGGCCTGCGAGGGAGTGGAGCCGGCCATGTTGTTTGCCGTGTTCCGCAAGCCTTGCCTCGCTGCGGTCTGGGTGGTTCCGAACACCGGTCCCCGCACAGTGAACGCTTCGCATGGCAGGGTGCTGACCTTCCGCGCTCCATCCCGGGGCCATGCCGGCGCATCCACGTTCTCCGGTCTGCACCTCGTCGCCCCGCGCATCCTGAAGTTCATCCCCGCGGAGGGCCGTTCCTCGATCATTACGGCCTATGAATCCGCCATCGCCTCGGGTGAAACCGTGCGTGCGGTCGAAATGCCGCGCGCACTATGGGCCGACATCGGAACGTTCGAAGGCTACCTCGCCGCCAACGACCTGCTGAAACACGGCCAGCCCTGGTCCTGCGTCGCTCCGGACGCCCGGATGGGAAGAGGTTGCAGCATCCGCAACTCCGTGGTCATGCACGGCGCGCGCATCGCTTCACGCTCGCGTCTTCAACACGCGGTGATTGCTCCTCACGCTCCGGCCGCCGGGCGGGTGTCGGGCCTGGTCATGCGCGCTTCCGACATGCCGGAACCGATCCCCTGCGCCGTGAGCCTGCTCGGATGGAAGACAGACCGTGCGTCGGCCGCTCCGCTCCCCGGCCGTGCGTCGGACCGCAGCTTTGTTCGAATCCGCGCCGGCTCTGAATCAGCCATGCTGATCATCCGCGGAACGGACCGGCCCGAAAACGAATTCCACGTCCGCCATACACGCTTTTTAAGCCGCCTCGGAATCCGCGTTCCGGCGTTGATGGGGGATTTCCCGCGCCTGCGGATTACGGCAATGGAGGACGTCGGAGACTACTCGCTCCAGTCCCTGCTGCCCGGAATGTCCCGCAAGGCGCGCATGTCCGCATATCGCAGGATACTCGAGATCGCCGCCCGGCTGCACAGCCCCGAAACCGCAAGGAAGGCGGCGCGACATACCATGGCCGAGCCGTTCGGCCCGCCGTTGTACGGGTGGGAACACGACCTGTTCGTCACCCACTTCCTCGTGCCGTTTGTTCATCCTTCCGGCTCGACCGTCTCGGCCCTTCGACGTGAACTGGCGGGCGTCGCAAACACGCTCGCCGGTGAAGCCCTCGCGCTCGTGCATCGCGACTTCCAGTCAAGCAACCTTATCCGGCATCGCGGCGAATGG
Source organism: Lentisphaerota bacterium (assembly GCA_016873655.1). Taxonomy (GTDB): domain Bacteria; phylum Verrucomicrobiota; class Kiritimatiellia; order UBA8416; family VGWI01; genus VGWI01. The sequence continues at coordinate 1,356 of VGWI01000071.1, read as the reverse complement.
GTCGTCATCGACTACCAGGGCATGCGTCTGGGACCGGCCGTCTATGACATCGCTTCGCTGCTGTTCGACCCCTACGCGACCCTTCCGAAGGACGAACAGATTGAGCTGTTCTCCTGCTACACGGATGCCGCGGGACGCCGCGCAAGCGACCTTTCGGGCCCCTTCCGCGCAGCTTGCATACAACGCCTCATTCAAGCGCTCGGGGCATACGGCAGAATGCAGTCGCTCCGTCAAACAGCTCGCTTCCGCGTCTACATTGCGCCAGGATTACGGATGTTGATTAGGGCTCTTGACGGCGCGGAGGGAACGCCTGTCCTTCGCCACGTCGCCGAGGAGGCGCTCCGGAAGGAGATGCAACGATGAAGATGATGTCTGTTCTCACCGTCTTTATTGCCTTCTGTTGCGGTTGCGGAAGGACCGAAACAGCCGGGGGCAACCCCACGGAGAAGTCCTCCGTCCAAACGGCAGTTGACGGGTTCACGGGACGGACGGCCGTGGAAGCCGGCAAGAAGGCGCGCGCGGATATCGAGCGCATCTCGGCCCAGAAGAACAAGGACCTCGCGGAAACGTACGGCGAAGAGTAACCGCGGCCGGAATCAGCCTGCACGCCGTTTCTCGATCCAGTCGAGTATCCGGCCGGCGACGTCCATCTTCGACATCAGCGGCAAGGCCACCGCTTCGTCCTCGCCCGTGACCAGCGTGCAGCGGTTCGTCTCAACGTCGAAACCGGCATCCGCCTGCGAGACATCGTTCGCAACAATCATGTCGAGCCCCTTGTCGCGCAGCTTTCGGACGGCCTCTGGCAGGGGGTTGCCGGTCTCCGCGGCGAACCCGACGAATATCCTTCCGCCCTTTCGCGGCCGCAGCGTTTTCAGGATGTCAGGCGCCGGTTCCAGACGGATCACGGGAGGAATCCGCGATTTCTTGATCTTTTCGGCCGACACCGTAACAGGCCGCCAGTCCGCAACCGCCGCGGCCATCACAAGCGCATCGCAAGATTCCAGAGCGTTCCCGACAGCCGCCAGCATGTCCTCGGAGGTGGTCACCCTGATCACCTGCGCCCCCGGCGGATCAGCGAGTGCGACGGGTCCGGCAATGAGAACCACCCCGTGCCCGCGCGCCACCGCCTCTTCGGCGACCGCATAGCCCATCCGCCCGGAAGACCGGTTGCTGATGAACCTTACAGGGTCTATCGCTTCCCTCGTTGGACCGGCGGTCACGACGATTCGCATGAGCGGAACATAGCAGCACCCCGCCTCCATTCAAGCAACAACAGCCCGGGACGCTTTCGCCTTGGTTCGCCGTGACCCCCCCGCTATGATGCGCGCCCTATGACGATTAAGACCGTTGTTGTGG
>VGWI01000070.1 GCA_016873655.1 Lentisphaerota bacterium | reverse complement strand
CGCGTTGCGGGACCTGCCGGACATGGATGCTATGGCGGCCGAGCCGCGCCTGCTCATGGATGCAACACTGGCGATGGAAAGGCAGGTGCGTGACGGAGCGCCGTGGCTCGCGCAGAGGGCGGGAAGTGAGGAAATCGTAATCGCACCGCCCGCCGCGCCGCTGGAGACGGCCGACCTGGACAGGCTCTATTCCCTGCCGTTCCGTCGTGAAGCGCACCCTTCCTGCCGTGCGCCGGTGCCGGCCGAAGAGATGACGCGATTCAGCGTTGTGACGCACCGCGGCTGCGCCGGCGGGTGTTCGTTCTGCTCCATAGCGCTGCACCAGGGGCGTGGTATCCTTTCCCGGTCGCGCGAATCCGTGCTCAACGAAGTGGCGCGGCTTGCCGGGCACCCCCGGTGGACGGGCAGCCTGAACGACGTGGGCGGCCCGTCGGCGAACATGTGGCGTTCCGTCTGCGCGCGCGGTGAGCACCCGTGCACTCGCACGAGCTGCCTCACTCCCCGGCCCTGTCCCTTCTTCAAACCCGGCCAGAAGGAGGTCGCGGCGCTGCTGGACGCCATTTCGCGCGTTCCGGGTGTGAAAAACGTCAGGGTCGCAAGCGGAATCAGGCATGACCTCGCGATGATGGAGCCGGACTACGTGGAAGCGCTCGTGTCGCGGCACGTGGGCGGACAGCTCAAGCTCGCGCCGGAGCACGTGAGCGACAGGGTTCTCGCGCTCATGCGCAAGCCGGGAGCCGGCTCGTTCGGCGACTTCCTGGATGTGTTTTCGACCATAAGCAGGCGCGCCGGGAAGGAGCAGTACGTCGTTCCCTACCTGATGAGCGCATTTCCCGGCTGCACCGACAACGACATGCGTGAGCTTGCGGCGTGGCTCCGGGAGCGCGGGTGGCATCCGCAGCAGGTACAGTGCTTTGTGCCCACTCCCGGCACTGTCGCCACGGCGATGTACCATGCCGGGATCGCGCCGGACGGGACGCGGATTCACGTCGCGAAGACCGACTCCGAACGCATGCGGCAGCACCGCATTCTGACCGGCGGCTGGGGGCGGCCGGACGGCGGGCAATCACCGCGGCGGGGCGGCGAGCTGGAGCGGCGCGGACGGACTCAAGGCCCGGCCAGGGGCAGGGCGGGAAGAGACCGAAGGCAGGGCTGAGGAAGCCATGCTTCGCTTTCCGGGCGCCGGCGTGGTTGCCTCGCGGCAGCGCTCTTGCTTCATCTGTCTTGTCTTGGCCGGCTTTTTTTGAGTTCATTCCGGGCGTGACATCCGAACCGAATACAGCCGGCGAAGCGGCCACTTCCGAACCGCGTTTGAGCCCCGTGGTGAAAGCCACGGGTTTCGTCAGCTTCTTCACCGACATGGGCAGCGAGATCATCTATCCCGTGATGCCCATGTTCCTGCGCCAGATGGGCGCTTCGCGCATGATGATCGGCTGGATTGAAGGGCTCGCCGAAGGTTTGCCGGCATTCGTGAAGCTGCTTGCCGGGACTCTTTCCGACCGTGTGCGCAACCGCAAGTGGCTTGTATTTGGCGGCTATGCGCTGTCCACGGTGATGAAACCGTTCATCGCCATCGCGCAGGTTCCGGCGCAGGTGCTGGGCTTGCGCATGGCAGACCGCGTGGGGAAGGGCATCCGCACCGCGCCGCGCGATGCGCTCGTGGCCGACAACACCGACCCGCGCATACGCGGCAGGGCTTTCGGGTTTCAGCGTGCGATGGACCATGCCGGGGCGGTTTCCGGCGGGCTTATAGGTTTTGTCCTGCTCGGCGTGTTCGGGCTCGGGCTGAGGAAGATGATCCTGTGGTCGCTCGTTCCGGGTGCTCTCGCGCTGCTGACGATAGCGCTGTTCGTCAAAGACAAGACCGGCCGGGCCTCCGCGGCGAAGGCGGGCCGGATGGCGCTTGCCGGCGTGCGAGACCTGCCGGGCGATTACTTCATCTACGTTGCGGTCGCCTCTGTTTTCACGATAGCCAATTCCAGCGACGCCTTCCTGCTTCTCCGGTGTTCCGACATGGGCGTGAAGACGGCGGTGATTCCGTTGCTGTGGGCGGCGCTGCATCTCGTGAAGACGTGGACATCGCTGTGGGGCGGCAGACTCTCCGACCGGATCGGGCGTGTGCCCGTGCTCGTGTTCGGATGGGTGCTCTACGGGTGGGTCTACCTCGGTTTCGCATACTTCGGCAATGTCTGGGCTGCCTGGGGGCTGTTCGTGATGTACGGCGTATTCTTCGGGCTTACCGAAGGCGCGAGCCGCGCGGTGATCGCGGACCTGGTGCCGGAAGGGAATCGCGGGACCGCGTTCGGGTTCTGGGGCATGGTCGAGGGAGTTCTTCTCGTCGTCGCCAGCATCATCACCGGCTGGCTGTGGGACAGGACCGGTTCTGCAGTACTGCCGCTTTCCATCTGCGGGGGTTTTGCCCTGCTTGCCTCCGCTGTGATGGGTCTGCTCGGCCTCCTGCGCTGGCGAAACGGCCTGCGGGCATCGGCCTGAGAGAACGCCCGCCAAGCGTTCGCAATGAAGGTGACAGACTCTCTTCCGCGAGAAAGGTGTCATCCTGTGGCCGCGGTGCGCCAGCCTTCGCTCGCCGTTGACGCGGCGAGCTACGGCTCGGCACGCATGGCTGCGTTGCCGAGGGGAGGGGGCGCCCCTGCGCGGCTTGGCTGCAGAAGAGGATGTCGCTCTGCCATGGAACGCTCAATAGCTCGGGTCGCCGGCCTCCGTGCGGGACGAATTGAGGTCGTCTCCATACGGGTCGAACCCGAACCATCCCACAAGGAAATCCAGTATCTCGCCCGGATTGACGCCCAGCCGGACTGACAGGCCAAGCGCCGCGACGGCTTCCATCTGCGTGTAGTAGTACTTGCAGGCGTTTCCAGATTCATCCGTGGCGTTGTGGAAGAAAGGTCCGTACACGCGGTCGGGCGCGGCCATGAAAGTCTTGCCCCTTCCGCGGCCGGCGCCGCCGAATATTTCGAAACCCGTGATAAGGACCTGGCAGTCGGCTTCATAGGGCATGCCGTCGCGCGGCAGGGTCAGCGTCTCGTACAGGCGTCCGCCGCGCAATCCCGCCCACGGCAGATCAAGCAGCAGTCCGGTCTGGATCGGTCCGATCCTTGCCTTTGCGCCGAAGCCGCTGCCGAGGCCGACTGTCGCCATGTCGGCCGCGTCGCGTCCACGGTCCATCCAGTAGCCGCGGGTTGAGGCACAGCCGGTTCCCAGAAGCAGCAGAAGCAGGGCTGTCAGTCCGGTCGCTTTCATGCGCGGGCTGCCCGGAACAGATCATTCACCATCAGTTCCACGTCCTCCGGTGAGACGTCGCGGGGATTCGCCTTTGTCGAACCGGAAGCGAGGGTTTCGGCGACGATGCCGGGCATGTCCGTGACCGCGCGCCCGGCGAACGGGGAGGAAAGGCCGGTTTCCTCGAGGAGGCGTCGCGCCGACGCGACCGGGTCTTCGCCGAAGGCGGAGGCAAGCGCGGCGAACTTGCCGCCCGCGGCTGGCCTGTTGAACTCGAGCACGGCGGGAAGGCAGAAAGCGCATGCCAGCCCGTGCGCCGCGTGATACCGCGCCCCGAGCGGGTGTGCCAGCCCGTGCACCAGTCCCAGCCGCGCGTTGGAGAGAGCGATGCCGGCGAGGTAGCTGCCGTGCATGAGGTCCGAAGCCGCCGCCGCTTCGTAGCCGCGCAGCATTCCGGGAAGTGAAGAACGCACCAGGCAGGCAGCGCGGATCGAGATGGCGTCCGTGAACCATGTGGCGTGGCGGCTGAGGAAGGACTCCAGCGCCTGCGTGAACGCGTCCATGCCCGACGCGGCGAGGACGGGCGGCGTGCAGGAGGAAAGCAGTTCCGGGTCGAGCAGGACTTTCCTGGCCATGTGCGATGGGTGCCGGATGGACTTCTTCACGCCGGTGGCGGCGTTTGTGAGGACGGAAACCGTGGTTGCCTCGGACCCGGTCCCGGCTGTTGTCGGCACGGCGACGAACGGGAGCGCCGATGCCGGAAGCGCCGCGCCGTCATGATACGCCTGCGACGGCAGGCGCGCGTCCTTGAGGCCGGCCGCGGCCTTGGCAACATCCATGACGCTGCCGCCGCCTGCCGCCGCTACCCATTCGGCGCTCTGTTCCCGGAGGAGCGCGCGCAGTGCCTCGACGTGGTCAAGTGTCGGCTCGCCGCCCGGATGCTCCCATGTTGCGGCGGACATGCCGGCGGGGCTTGCGGCGAGGATACGCGCCAGCCGGCCTGATTTCCTGAACGACGCGCCGTGGACGACCACGCCCCGCCGGCCCAGCTCCGCGCATTCGCGCAGCAGCGCGGCTGAGCAGCCGTGGCCCGAGACGGTGAACGGGGGGAGAACCAGCTCCGGCGGCAATGATGGTGCGTTGCGCATGGCGTACAGCTAGTAATTGATTATGACTGCGAACATGCGGAGGTCCTCGCTGCCGTCGTTCTCGACCGCGTGCGATGCGCCGTTGCCGGTGAGCACCGCGTCCCCGGCTTTGACGCGGGTCCTGGCGCCGCCATCGTCAAGAATGCCTGAACCGGCCGTGATTATGTATATCTCGTCCTCGGCCGCGTGTTCGTGGATGCCAATGCCTGCGCCGGGCGGGATGACCAGTTCCGCGCACAGACGCGTCCGGGCTGTGATTTCCTCCTTCTGGAAGAGATGTCTCACGGTGACGCTGCCTCTGCCGCCGCGCATGTTGGCGCGCACTTCGGTCTGCATGTCATCAGGGCGGTGTATCATGATTGCGAGCTCCTTTTTCCCGGCCGGGCATAACGTTCCCGGTGCGGGCATTCTGACTTCCGCCGGCGGTCCGATCAAGTCCCGGCGCCGGACATGTTGCGGGTCGAACAGGCGTTATTGACGGTGCGGGGCATGTTCCATATCATGCGCCCGGATTCAGCGCATCTCATCAGGGCGATTAGCTCAGTTGGTTAGAGCACTTCCTTGACATGGAAGGGGTCAGAGGTTCGAGTCCTCTATCGCCCACCACGGTGGGATCAACGGATGGTGGTGGTTCAACACCATTAACGGGGGCAACCCCGATCTGAGCTAAGCACACATCACTCTTACCCTGAGCTTGTAGTTGTTGAAGTTCCTGAACCTCAAGGCGGAGCCCGGCCGCATCGCGCGGCAGATTCCGCGTAACCGCCTTCGCTCCGTAGAACAGGTTCATGCAGGTGGACATCAGGAAGGCGCCCGGGCTCAGCCGCCGCGCCGAGCGGGCAATCCTCAACAGCGTACGGCGCAGGGAGAAGGAGCTCTGCCAGAGCAGACGGTGCGCTGCAAGCAGTTCATCCGGACTCATGTTCCTGGGTCGGAACGCAACGTTGTAGCCGTCGTAGTACTCCCACCCGCGGCCAGTCAGTATGCGGCCTTCACGCTCAAGCATCTCGCGCAACACCGTTCCCTTGAACGGTGTCAATACGCTGACGAAGGGAACGTCCACCCCAACCGCCGCCATGCTGTCGGCCATGGAAACGATACTCCCGGACGTGTCGGAATCGAATCCGCCGATGAAACCGGCCATGACGCATATGCCGCGCCTGTGGAACTCCCTCACCGCATCGCGGTAGCGCGATACGGGGTTGTGCTTCTTGTTCGCCTGCCGCAGCGAGAGCGGATCGAAGGACTCTATTCCCAGGAACACCCCAATGCAGCCGGATTCCTTCATCAGGTCGAGCAACTCTCCATCACGGGCAATATCCATGCTGGCCTGCGTCAGCCACCACCGGCGCATCGGAACCATCCGGCTGAACAGCTCCTTCGCATACGCCCTGTCGGCAGTCAGGTTGTCGTCCCAGAACCACACTACCTTCCGCTGCCACCAGTGCGGGAAGTTGTCATAGGCAACGTCGCGGAGCACCTCATCCACCGGGCGCGTCCGCCAGCCGGGATTGATCCCCGGCACGGAACAGAACGAGCACGAGAAAGGACACCCCCTCGTCGCCTGCACCACGTGCGGGACGAAGAACGCGCGCGAGAGCAGGTCATACCGTGGCGCCGGCAACCCGTCGAGCGGACGCGGGCTTCCTTTGTACGTCGGCTTCAGCCGGTGCGATTCCGCGTCACGCACCACCTCCGCCCATACGCCTTCGGCTTCGCCTGTCACCACGGCGTCGAAATGCCGCGCTGCCTCGTCGGGAGAGAAGGTGGCGTGCGGTCCGCCAGCCACTGTTTGCTTCCCGAGTCGCCTGAACATGTCGCCCATCGCATATGCGGATGCCGTGAAGCCGGTCTGAAACGAAACGGCGACAAGGTCCGCGTCGGTGTCGTAGTTGACTGACTCAACTTTCTGGTGAATCACCCGCACCTCGTGCCCCGGCGGAGTCAGCGCTGCGAGGTGAATACCGGTTATCGGCGGCACAAACGTCTTGAAGTGCCCCTTCCTGTACCGCGCCCTGTAAGCAACAACTATGTCTATCTTCATTCCAGTACCTCCATTTCTCCCGTCCGCCGGACAGGCGGAACCCCTGTGAACAACGACCACGCGACGCTTGACGCGATCAGCGCGGCAATCCCGGACGCCGCAAGGAACCCTGAGAACCTCCTGAAGTCCGAAAGACTGCCGACCGGCCAGACGCGGGCGAGCGAGTAAGGCACGGCAAAGGCCGCAGCCGCACCCGCGATCATCAGAACCGCGGCGGCTCTGCCCGCCCTGTTCCACGCGCCGCTGCACGGCATCTCCGCCCGCCCGCCGCCTCTTCGACGCGGAAGACAACCGGCAACCATGATCGTCAGGCCCGCAACCGAACTGCCCGCCTGCGCGACATCGCATACGCGAACCGTTTCCCCGGCCACGTCCAGCAGCGCAGCGCCAAGAACCGGGAACACACGCACCCCCGCCCCGTGCGGATGCGTGAAAGCGTCCCACGCAACGTGGCTGATGGCGCCCGCCGCGAGCGACAGGACCACGCGCAGGAATCCCGCCGCCCCGCCGAACCGGAATTCCGCCAGGTGTCCCGACAGCCCTTCCTGCGCCTTCACGGGCAGCAGGTGAAAAAGCGGCCGCTTGAGCACGCGGTGGAAGACCAGCAGCGACACAACGCCGACGGGAACGCAGAACAGAACCACCCCGGCCGGCGTGTGCCCGAACCCGTTTCCCATGGAGAGCAGCAGGAAATAAGGAAAGTCCGGCATGAGGCTTCCGACGATAAGCGCCGAAGGCGAAAAACACCTGTACCTCATCAGCGGCAGCACGGCCGCCGGGTGCGAAAACGTGAACGGCATACTCCCTGTCCTTTCGCTGCGTTTGCCCCGCCGCCTTGAAAGGCGCGCAATCAGAACACCTGCCTCACGGCTTTGAACATGTGTTCGTAGAAGTTCCCCTGCCTGTACATGCGGCTGACCATGTGCGGAGGGAAGTTTGGTTTGCACAGGAACGGGCTGAACAGCCAGGCGATCTCGCAACCGGCGAAACCGGTGACCAGCGTCCAGACGACAACCAGCGCCGCCGCTTTCCTGCGTGTGCCTTCGTGCATGGCGAGCATGCGATACAGCCGCAGGTACCCGGCCGCGCCGGCAAACCCCATCGCCGTGACGTGAACCAGCAGAAGCCTCCAGAACACCCGCATCGAGGCGACAACCCGGGCATCGTCAAGCGGCAGCCCTTCCGTTCGCGGGTCCGGCGGCGGGACAACAAGCGCAACGTAGGCCGAGACAGGACTGAGCGCCCCGAGTATCGCGGCGGTTATCCCCATGGCGACCAGCAGCGCCAGTGCGGTTTCCTTCCACGTTATCCTCGCGCCCATGAGTTGTCCGAGCATCGCGTTCACCGGCGTACACATGGCCACGGTCGCCAGGCATACCAGCGGCAGCTTTGCCGCCGCGTAGAGCCCCTGCACCGGCGCGCGCCACAACCCGAACGCGAACCCGTAGGCGCCCGCTCCGGCCGCCACCGCAACCAGCGCCGCCGCGCATACCCGGCCGCGCCCCGCGGGGTCGAACACCTCCGCAACGAGGTCGCGCTCCAGCCTGCAGAGGCGGCCCACGCCATGCCCTTGACCTGACTCAGGCCTGTTCACCGCATGCAATCCGTCCAATGCTGGAGGAAGAACTTCCGGCCCATGAGCCCGGGCCCCCTGTACTCGCTGATCAGCGGCCGTAGCGTGACGGACATCTGGAACACCACCGCGAGGAACAGCACGGCCCACAGCCGCAGTCCGCCTCCGCCTCTCGCCCCGAAATGCCGCAGGGCAAGCCGCAGCACACGCACCGACCACGAGACGGCTATCGTCCAGAAGACAACGTGCATCGCACCCATGAAGGCGGCGCTGCGCGTAGCCTGCGAAAACACCCAGGCAATCGGCGCGAACCCCAGAAGAAGAAACGCGCACAGGGCAAGCATCTGCAGCAGCAGGCCGAGCGTCTGGCGCAGAGTCTGCCGCCCGCCGGAAAGACACGAGAATATGTACAGGCTCGGCGCGCATATCACGGCCGCCGCAAGAAGACCGGCAACCGTCTTCAGCGGCGTGGCCGCGTATTGCCATCCCCCGGAGAACCCGCCCATGATCGCGCCGTACCCCGCGAGGCACGCCGCGGTCACAAGCAGCAGCCCCGCCCAGACTACGCCCCCGGGCCCGTCGGTCACCGCGCGACTCACCCTTCCGGGCCGCTTGAGCAGATCATCCAGCATCCCCAGCGCCGTCCACCCATCCGCCCCAAGCTCGTAGTCATCCGCAAACGCCATCTCGCCCGCCCTCGGCACCGGCGGCGGCGCCGCCGGTCCCTCCACCCTCGCCCCGTCATTGTTCATACCTGCATCCTCCTTATCTAACACATCGCGCCAAGTACTTTGTACCGCCAAGTGCAACTGCAAAAAAAGGGGAGTCTATGCCCCCGGCTCTGTGTCGTGTTGTGCCCTCCTTTCACTCATTTGCTTCCTCCGCGGTTTCATGCCCTGTTCAGTCTCGGCCGCGCAAGGCCGGATGCCGCATCCCGCGCCACGGCCTGGCGCGCGGAGACGAGGACCTTCTCAAGCGTCTCAAGGTACGAGGCGAACTGACGCATGCCGTCGGATGTTACACGGATGGTGGTTTGCGGCTTGCCCCGCACGAACGCTTTCGTGATCTTCACAATTCCCGCCTCTTCCAGCGCCTTGAGATGCCTGCTCAGGTTGCCGTCCGTCAGGGCCGTCAGGTGTCGCAGCTCGGTGAACACGAGCCCGTCGCCGGCAGCGCAAAGCGCCGAAACCACGCAGAGCCGGTTCGGCTCGTGGAATATCCTGTCCAGCGCATCACACGGCCTGGTCCGCTTTGCGGTCATCGCATGCTCTCCTCGTCGTTTCCGTCACAGTCCCTCGTTTCCGGTTCCGCCGTCGGTTCACTGTCGCCAGTCTGACGTTTGTAGAGAATGACTCCGCTCACCCATTCGCCCGCGAAGAACGCCGCCCCAACCGGCCAAGGGTTCAGGAACGACCCCTCCGCAAACGCAAGGTAGTAGATGCCGGCGGCCACGTAACACAGCCCCACCTTGTGAATGCCTGGCGGCAGCGAGTTCCTGTACGCCGTCTGCGCAAGCCCGTAGAGACTGAGCCATGTTCCGAACAGCAGGTCGTAGGACTCCCTGGCCACCAGCGCGAGCGTAAGCACGGCGCCGGCTGCCAGCGCCGGCACGGCGTCGAGCGCGGGCTTCAGCAGCCGCGGCCGTGTGCGCACTTCCTGATGCCGGATGAACCACCAGCCCAGGGCCGCGTAGTTCACGGTCAACGCCAGCCCAAGCACCCCGGCCCATGCCGCAAGATGCGCTTCCGGCCTCGCCGGCATCCACCGCGCCGACAAGGCCGCGCCGGCGAACAGCGCGGCGGCCCCGGACACCATGCGCGCCACGCCCGGATACCCGCGGAACAGGCGCCTCTCCAGCACCATGTCCTGCATCCTGCGCACGGATTCAATCGCGTCTTCCACGCGGTCATTCACGGCAGCATCTCCCTTCACCGCGCCACAGTGCCACACAACAGAGTCCTTTGCAACACAAAGTTGCGTTCACATTTGGTTCAAAAATAGTTGGATGGAATCGCTTGATTTCTTGCGGGCTGGTGGCAGTTTGTGGGCCGGTGGGAGAGTTGCGGCGCATGCGTGGGGCATGTGCCGCAGCCCCGAAGAAGGGAGGCCGGGGAAGTGGGGCGGGGTCCGATGCCTTGTGGCGCGCTGTTTCGCGGCATGCTTCTTCATGTTGCAGCCTGCGCCGTCTTTCTGTGCGCCATGCCGTGCTCTCATACCGCGCTCGCGGACATGGAAGAGGGCTGCGGCGACGGCAGGCTCGGGTTCTTCTTCTACGTGCAGGGGTGCCCTGGGCCGGAGAGTCCGGCGGGCGATGACGGGGACGCCGACGGACTCTCCGATGCCTGGGAAATGACTCACTTCGCCTGCCTCGACCTTGACGGCAGCGACGACCCCGACGGCGACGGGCTTGTCAACTCCTCCGAGGAAGCGCTCGGCGCCGACCCCAACGCGGCGGACTCTGATGCCGACGGTGTGCCGGACGGCGCGGACAGCTCGCCCATCGCGGCGGCCAACACGGATGGCGATTCCCTGCCGGATGACTGGGAGAACTTCCTGCTTGGCGGCCTTGCCCACAACGGCGACGGCGACCCGGACGGGGACGGAACGCTGAATGCGGATGAATGCGCCATGCGCCTTGATCCACTGGCGGCGGGCACACCGGACACGTTGAACATCACTCTTCTCACCGTGACGAGGCCGGCAGCATGAGCCAACGGCGACGGATCATTCTTCTCGCGAGTCTCTCAGCCGTGCTGGGTGTGGAGCCGGCGCGCTGCGTCGAGCACCAGAGCATCGCGCTGATCGAACCGTACAACGAGCTCGTGCGCATGGTGTACGCGCGGTGCGAGGCGGCCGGCGTGGACTGGGGGCAGTACGCGAACATCACGCTGAAAGACCCGACCGGCAAGGACCCGTACAACCGGGTGGTTAAGCAATCGGACTTGAACAACATCCGCTGCCGGGTAGTCCTGCTACTCAAGGACTGCTACACATCCCCACCGGAAGACGGCGATCACACATCGCCGGACATCGCCGTGGCGTTCCCGCCCGGCTATCCAGCGCTGATGGATGGCCTAGGCAACAAGTGCGGGCTTTTCACCAAGGTGCCGGCCAGGCACTGCAGCGGCGGACAGGGCGTCTACTCGAACGACTTCATAGACGTTCCTGTCTTGCCCGTTCACTTGAAAGAACTGCACTCCGTGATGACCCGTATGCGCTACGCGCGCCGCATCGGGTCCTGGCGCTCGGAGGGCGAGCCAAACACAAGGGGTGGGCAATTCGGCGGAAACCAGACTTCGTGGCAGGATGCCGTCAACCTCGCCGAAAGCATCTACGCCGCGGCGCCGTGGCCCACCGACGGCAGCCCCTACGCGCGCGCGACCGCTTGGAACAGCACCTATCTCTATCGCGCGGGCCTCTTCCGCCGCTGCGCGCGCTACAGGCTGGATGGGCTGCCGAAGGCGTGGTCCCGCTCGATCACCTTCTACTCATACGCGATTCCACCCGCAGACGGCGACTGGAGCGCGAACGGCGATGCGGACCTAGAGCAGAACCGCTGGACCGCGTGGCACACGGCGCCGCCTTCGACCAATGCGACGGTCGTGTCGGATGCCCTGGGCAGCATCGAGGCGAGGCCGGATTGGTGCGATCAGCCGGCGGACGAGTCCACCGCGCGCGGTTACGAAGTAATCAACGCGGTCGCCCTGCTCCACTACGAGTCCCTTCCCGTCGGCATCCTGAACATCCCCGAGGATCTTGATGAGTATGACTGCGGGGGACCGGGCAACGCCTGCGGCACGTGTGACCCGGGCGTGAAAGTGCACTGGAATGGAGCTTACCCCGTGGTCGAACTCCCGGCGGGTTCCTCGGACGGACGCCAGACGGCGGGCGCCAGCCTGGGAACCTACCACGCGGAATGGTTCATCGAAGGAGTGCCGCGCCAGACCTACGGGCCCGACACGAAGGTGATCGCGCACCTGTTCAACGATGCGGAGGGCTGGGAATACGTCACCATCCTGCGCCCGACCGGCGCGGAGGTGAGCTTTGCGATGAAAGGCGCGGCGCCCGGCATGCCCGTGGAGCCATACCACAACCGGGGCTACCGGCTCGTCGAGGCAGGCGGCATGGGTGTTGAGTCCGAAAGCACCGGGTTCTCGACTCAGAACACCGGCTGGGTTCTGCGCCTGAACGGGCACAGCGGCGCGTCGGTGGGCTATGACCTGCTCGGGCAGTTGAGTGAAATGCGCGTCACCGCCGCCGGGAGCGACATCACGACCGCCGCTGCGCCGGACGACTGGCTGGGTGTGACAACCACGCGCGACCCCAAGAGCAGGAGACCAATCTACACGTGGTCGCCTTCGCTGGTTGCCGGCTACACGGGCGGGAAAGACGGCCTTGTCAACCGCGTTGATTACTGGTCGCCCGACATTACGCCGGTCGGCCATGTGGAACTGGGCTGGACGAACGGCATGCGCGTCTACCGCGAGCGGACGCCCGAAGGCGCCGTGAAGCGCGAGACCTATATCAGGACAAGTCCACAGCGAACCGAGGTCTGGCGCGGGAAGATGGAGAGCAACGGGTTCAGCGGCACGAGGGAAATGCGCTTCACCTGCTACGATCCCGTGCTGGACAAGATAAC
>VGWI01000069.1 GCA_016873655.1 Lentisphaerota bacterium | reverse complement strand
GGCACCAACGCCTTCACTTTCTCCAGCGGCGTCATCAGGGGAACCGGCACGGTTTCCGTCTCCGGATACCCGACGGCAGTCTTCGCCGTCACAAACGCATGGACCGGGCCGACCTACATCACCGGCGGAATGCTTGCCACAAAAGCGCCGTCCTCGCAGAACGCTCCGGGGAACCCCTTCGGCGCCTCGTCCACGTTCGCCGGCAACGGAACGCGGCTCGCAGCCTACGACCGTTTCGGTTCGTTTGTCGGTTTCGAAAACCGTCTTCTCAACTACGCCGGTTCTGAAATCCTGCTCGATAATTCCCTTCTCGGTTCACCCGGCAACGGCAGCCGCTACCGCGGGGCCTCCGGCCAGGGGCGCTGGGGCGACACGGCAACGATCACACTGCGGGGCTCTTCACTCCTCGTCCGCGGCGGGAACATGACCGCAGTCCTCACCCCGCTCGATGAGAACGTGGGCGCCATCAGCCTGAATGCCCTCTCCGCCGTCACAATCTCTCCAGCCACAACGAGAGGCGGCGTGTCCATCACCGCCGACCGGCTCGTGCGCAACGGAAGGGCCGTGCTCGCGGCGGGCGTTACCGGCCTGGACTCGGCCGACACCGGCTCGGTGCTGCACCTCTCGGTGGAACGCCCGCCCGCCTCGTCGAACGGAATGCTTCCGCCGTGGATACTGATTACGAACAGCATGGCCTTCGCGCTGTACGACAACGACAACAGCGACGGCTACGTCGGCATCGCCCCGAAACCGTTCACCGCAACATCCCTGTCTTCCGCCCTGCCAGAGGACGTTGTCAGGATATCCTCTTCGGTAACAGCGGCGTCAAACCGCACCGCCCACGCGCTTTCGGTCTCGGGCACGGACGTTACGCTGAACCTGGGCGCCAAGACCCTTACTCTCCAGGGCGCCGGCATCATCCTGAACGGGGCCGGCACGACCATCCAGAACGGAACCATCGCACTCGGATCGGCCGAAGCAATGGTATGGTCGAACCCCGGGACCGACAACAGTTCGACCCTCGGCGCCAACCTGACCGGAACCGGCGGACTCACCGTGACATTGATGAACGGCACACTGCGCCTCAACGGCAGCAGCACCGCCATGTCCGGCCCGCTCAGCGTCTGGGGCCCTGGCAAGCTGCAGGTGACATCCCCGACCGGCTTTGTGTACGCGCGGGGGTTGACGCAGTTGAGACTCGGCCAGGGCACCGTTCTGGACATGGATTCCCACGTCGGCTTGAACCCGGTCGTGGGCGATCTGTCCGGTTCCGGCACCTTCACCGACTCATCCGCGCCCTACGGCCCGGAAATGACGCTCAGCATAACGAACAGCCTGAGCCCGGGCATTTCCGGCCCCGGCACACTCACCCTCGATTCAGTCTACGTTACGCTCAACAGCGGAATCACCGCCAACTTCGATCTCGGCCCCGCAGGTTCGGCGTTCAATGACCTCGTGCGCGTCACCGGCGGCGCAGGCGGCGCGGGCGACTTCAAGTTCAGCGGCCCCATCCGCGTCAGAATCAATGAGCTCGATTCCACGCCGCGCCTCAGGGCCGGGACCCGCACCCTCTTCGAGTATTCCGGCCGACTGGTGGACATCGGCAACTCGTCCGTCACCGGGTCGGTTGTCACCGTGGGGTACGGCTCCGGGTTGAAGGGCCGCCTGGTCAAGTCAACCCCTGGCCGGGTGGACGTTGTGCTTGAACCATCCGGCGCCCCGGTCATCTTCAACAGCCCGGCCACGTCCGTGCAGCAGACGTCGGCAAGGATGAACGCCACCCTCTCAACCACCGGAACGGCTTCAACCGCGGTGTTCGTCTACTGGGGCGAAACGGACGCCGGGACAAACCGGGCCGCGTGGGCCCGCACGAACAGGTTCGGCTTCGTCTCGAACACCGGCCCGCTCGGAACCAACATCACATCCCTGGCGGCGGGCCGGACCTACTACTACACCTTCCTGGCGACGAACAGGCACGGCATGGCATGGCCGGAAAGCAGAGAGAGCTTCACCACGGTCGGCAAGCCGGTGATCCAGAACACCGGCGCCACGAACGTGACCACGTCGTCGGCAACATTGACCGGCTACCTGTCATCGACCGGACTCGCCCGCACCGCGGTCTTCGTCAACTGGGGCAAGTCCGACGGCGGCGACAACGTATCCGCATGGAGCAGAACAAACCTTGTCTCAACCGACGCCGGTCCCGGCGTCTGCCTGCTGCCGGTTTCGGGCCTGGACGACGAATCCACATACTACTACCGGTTCCGGGCCACCAATTCGCTCGGCTCATCGTGGGCGACTCCGACAGCCGAATTCCTCACCCTCGACGGCGATCCGCGCATCGAGAACGGGTCGGTGTCAAACATCACATACGATTCGGCGTACGCATCGGGCAAACTGGTCTCGACCGGCGCCGCGCCGGCTTCGGTCACCGTCTACTGGGGAAGCTCGTACGGCGGCTCCGACCCGAACCTGTGGGAACGCAAACACGACCTGGGTCCGAAGAACGAAGGCGAGACGTTCTCCGCGCTTCTGGACGGGTTGAAGGCGAACACTACGTACTACTGGCGGTATCGCGCGGTCAACAGCCAGGGCGATCACTGGGCAGCCGGGATGCCTTCCTTCACCACTCTCGCGGACGTGCCGGGGCCGGAACTCTGGCCGCACGAAGCGAGGATCACCTTCCCAGGCTATGACCGCTCGGTGGTCCTGACCAACTTCCCCGTCATGGTGCCTCTGGATGCGAGCATCCCCGGCTTCTCATACGCAGACTTCGTCTCCTCGTCAGGCCGTGATCTTCGCTTTGCCACGGACGGAGACTTCGTCGAGATACCGCACGAGATCGAGAGCTGGAACCCTGCATGGAAATCATTCGTCTGGGTGAAAGTGCCGCGCCTCACCGCCGGAACCGTGATCTGGGCGCACTGGGGCAACCCGCTGGACGACTACACGCCCGCCACCTCAACAAACGGCGCGGTCTGGTCCGAAGGTTTCTCCGGCGTATGGCATATGAACGCGTCCGGCACGGCCAACCGTCCGGACTCCACCGCCAACCGCAACAGCGCCGCCACGGTGACCTACGAGGGCAACGAAAACTCCGCCTCGCTCGGCGCAGTCAACGGCGCCGACGCGCTTGACGGCAGCGATTCGCTCTCAGTTCCAGACGCACCTTCGCTGCGCCCGACGTCGATCACCGTGGAAGGCTGGTTCAAGCCCGACAGGCAGCTTGACTCGATGACGGCGACATTCCCGATGATCCTCAGCAAGGAGGACTTCGCCAACAAGCGCGGCTTCCTGCTCGGGAACGCGGGCAGCGCCGCCGACGACATGACATTCCGCATCCTCGGCGGAACCACGGCGAACAGCACCTACTACACCGAAACCGGATCTGGTCAGTGGCTGTATGTGGCCGGAACCTACGACGGCCGCTATCAACGCATATTCCGCAACGGCGTTCAGGCCGCCGTGAATGACCGCGGCGTGTTCGTCATGCAGCACAATGCCACGGCATTGACACTCGGCAGCGGCATGGAAGCCATGCTCGACGAACTGCGCGTGTCGAACACGGCAAGATCCACCAACTGGATATGGGCAACCTGGGCGAACATCTCTTCATCCTCAACGTTCGTCTCGGCGACGGTGCCGGCCGACTCCCGCCCCGTCGTCAGCGCGGTCGCGCCCACAAACATAACTCTCACCGCCGCACTGCTGAGAGGCTACCTCGTATCGACAGGCAACAGCGAAACGGCTGTCACAGTCTACTGGGGCCCGACCGACGGTGTCGTGTCGCCGGACGCGTGGTCCAACAGCGCCAGCGTCGCGCACAGCGGGCCCGGGGCCATCTCCCGCGCGGTCTCCGACCTCGTCCCGGGCCGCGCCTACTATTACCGATTCCGCGCCGGAAACTCGGCCGGGTACGCCTGGTCGGCGCCTGCCGAGTCGTTCATCACGTCGGGTGGCCCGTCCATCACGAGCGACGGCGTCACCAATACCGCCGCCAACTCCGCGTGGCTCACAGGCGATCTGGTATCAACCGGCGCCGCCCCCACCCGCGTCTTCCTGTACTGGGGCCCGACCGACGGCGGGTCCGACCATGGCGCATGGGAAAACCGCATTGACCTCGGCGCCCGTTCCCCCGGCAACTTCTCCTACAACCTGACCAACTGGTACAGCGGCGCGATCAACTACTACCGCCTGTTTGCGACAAATTCTTACCGCGGCACATGGGCGCCGTCGTCCCACAACTGGACCTTCGCGGGTATATGGGTTCCGTTCCTCGAGGACTGGGAGACCGGAACATTCAGGTCGTTCTGGAACAGGGAAAGCAGCGCGAACCCGCCCGAGGCGTGGATAACAACCGACTTCGGCTCGTTCGACGGCGTCAACCATGTCGTTCTCGCGCGGCCACAGGGGGTGACTAACGAATTCAAACGCAACACCATTCGTCTTGGCCCGATCGACATCACCGGAAAAACCAACCTGTGGCTGACCTATTCGGCCAAGTCGCTGGGCGACGAGCCGCATGTTTCCAACGGCTCCTCACCTATCTGGGGCATTAGTTGGCCGACCGTGCAGGATGTCCTTACGCTCCGCCTGACGACTGCGAACGCCCATCATCGCTGCAGAATGCTCACTGCCGAACACAGCGGCATCGACCTCGACTACAAGACGTTCGCCGTGAACATCAACAGCGAAATCGCCCTGGCCTCGAATTACAGCAATATCTGGAACAACGCGACGAACATCTATGTCTACTTCAACCAGTACGACAACTACAACCCTTACGACCTCGTCAGGCCGGACGGTCTTGCTTTCGACAACATCCGCGTGTTCGTCTCGACAAACACGCCGGTGGCCGCCCAGTTCCCGTTCGAAGACTCGTTTGAGTACACAACTCTCCAGCCGTTCTACCAGTACCGCGGAGCAAAAGCCTCGGATGGCACCGGAGGCAGCGTCAGTCCATCGGGCGCACTGCTCGTCGATTCCACCCAGCCATACGTGACGGCCTATGACGGTTCGCGCGTCCTGGGCGTTCTCAAGGACAAGGGATCCGGGATACTCGACCTGCCGCTGGACATGGCGGGCCGGAGCAACGTCTGCATCGTGTTCAGCCACAGGCTCAACACCGGAAACACTGGCGGTCAAATGCCACCGCGGTTCACCGGCCACACCGGCAACGTTGTTGGTCTGGCGGCCAGCTCGAACTATCGGGACTTCTGGAAATTGAAGGGGCTGTCTCCGGCTGAAAACGCCACGTCTGACTGGAAATCTCACTTCATATCGCTGGACAATCATGTGCACAGGAATCCAGGGCTCTCCTTCAACTCAGCCATGGTCCTGCGCTTTCACGCCTATACTCAAAACTTGCCAGACGAATACCGCGGCCATCTTTTCGACGCCATACGCATCGTCAACGGCCCGGTCATAAGCGCGCCGCCGCTGTCCGCGATCGAGCGCAAGACCATGACGCCGGTCCAGTTCTCGGCGGCGGGCGGCGCGGACCCGTACGACTTCTCCTCGGACGTGTACAGCTACAGGGTCACACGCGCCGCAAGCTCGTATGCGCAGGTTGGAACCCGCCAGAAGTGGTGGGGCGAAGACACCTCGTTCACCGTGAATCTGCCCTTCGACTTCCCCTACACCGGCAGGATGCATCGCCAGTTGTTCGTGGATACAAACGGCCGCGTAACGTTCGACGTCCCCACGTCCGACCCCGCCCCCACCCCGGCAAAGGCATGGGACATGGAACGCGCGATTTTCGTGATATGGAACAACATCAACACCTATTGCGACGCCACAAGCGACCCGTACGACATCTACATCCAGACGAACGCCACCTCCGCGACAATCCTGTGGCGAGGCCGCTACACCGGCACCACCAACCCCGTTAACGCGTCGATCACCCTCAACAATGACGGTTCATTCCGGCTCAAGTACGGCGCCGGCAACGCAAACGGCGGATATATCGGCGCGAGCTCGTTCTCCGGCTCCAATACCGAACGGTGGACCGGGGACAGCCTGGCCAACGCCCAGGACTATATCTTCACGCCGGATATCGGGCTGCCTCCCGGGGTCGCTCTTTCACGCAGCGGACTCCTGAGCGGCACGCCGCTGCTCTCCGGAACAAACAGGTTCATTGTCAATGCGACCGACAATGACGGGATAATCGGGTCCAGCATACGTACCATGGTGATATCCAAGGGCGTGGACATAGCATCGCGCGCGCTGCCGGTCGGCACCCAGCTCGTCAGCTACGCGGTGACTCCGCTCAAGGCCACCAACGGCGTGCCTGCGTATTCCTGGTCGCTCGAAACCACCTACGGGGAACAGTCCTCTTCCAACACGTTCTCCGCAACCGGCACGGCGAAGGGATGGAAGGCGGATGACTTCACCTGGAACCTGAACCTGCCCATCACCTTCCCGTTCTACGGCCGCAACTACACGAACTGCCTCATTGACAGCAACGGCCGCATCGTGTTCGAGGCGTCAGGCTCGGGCTACGACCCGTCGAACCCGCAGGAGTCGCTCGAAGCGCTCAAGGCCGAGCGCATGATCGCCGTGTTGTGGGACGACCTGACCACGCTCGGCAGCGGCAACATCTACGTCTCTTCGGACGCCGAGTCTGTCACGATCCGTTGGAACGGCCGGTACTTCGACGGCGGGGCGGTGAACTTCGCCGCCCGCCTGTGGAATAGCGGCCGCATCACGCTGCGGTACGGCGACGGCAACCTGCGCGGCGGCATGATCGGCGTATCCGCCGGAGAAAGCGGACTGTACGCGCTCAGCGCCCGCAGCGGCACTTCCTCAATGTCCAATGCCGACGACATCGTCTTCAACGAGGTCACGGGCGGCTACGCTTCATCGTCCGACGGCAGGTCATGGCCGGGACTGAGCGTCTGGGGCAATCAGGGCCGTTACGTGAGACTCCCGTTCGCCTTCCCGTTTTACGGCCGCAGTTACCAGGATATCTGGATCGAGGAGACCGGAGCTATCTTCCTGGATCCGTTCAGCGGAGTAGCCCCGTCAACCGCGGCATTCGACTCGCGCAGAATGATCGCGGTGTTCTGGACACGCTTCGACAACAACAACGCCAGGAACATCCTCAGCGGGGCCTGGAGCGACATGATGGTGTCCGACGACCTGGACAGCGCGACAATCACGTGGCACACGAGGAGCGAGGGCGCGCCCTACAGCCACTCTGTAACGCTGGACCGGAACGGTAACGTCCGCATGCGCTACGGCCGCGGAAATACATGGTCCGACAAGACCCTCGATTGGCAGAAGAGGCTGATCGTCGGGATATCCGGCGGCAACGCCACCGATCAATCGAAGTACATCGACACGTCAACCGACAACCTGAACTGGAATCTCCACGCGGATATCGTGTTCACAAACACGGCGCTTAAGACCTACGCCCGCTATGAGCAGCCGTCCACCTGGGTGTCGTTCGCCAGCGACCAGGGCGGATCGCCGTACTTCTACAGGCCGATTAAGCTCCCGTTCGAATTCCCGTTCTACGGCAACATCCATACGCAGGCGTTCGTGGACTCTTACGGCCGCGTCTTCCTCGAGCAGCCCCGGATGCAGGCGTCAGACAGCCCGACAAACACCGTGTACCAGCCATACCCGGCCGGTTGGACATCGGGCGACAACGGCGGCTTCGGAATGGGCGCGTGGACTCTCAACGCCGTTGCGCCCGCCGTGGCGGACATAATCACCACGAACGAGCTTGGAACAACCTGGCACCTCTATTCCGAAAAAGGCTCATTCGCCACGGCAACCAGGCAGTTTGCCGATGCCCTGAACGTGAACGACATGGTTACCTTGAGGATGGACATTGACACCTTCCTGGACAACGACCTCGACGGCAGCCGGGCCGGTTTCCGGCTGCTCAACGAAGCAGGACAGGAGCTCGTCCGCTTTGAGGCATACGAGAAGGGGAACCTCAACCGCCACTACTACACAAGCAACGGAGTCCCATACCAAGTCCGCTTCTCTACCAACTTGACCTTCAACGCCGCCAGACCATCCTACATGGCGCTGAGAATGCTCAGCGATGACCGCTGCGAAATCACTGCCTCGTGTCCTGTCAGGTCGCCTTTGCACCAGTTCCGAATTACGGTCCCGTTCGGCAACACCGGCCCCGTCAAGGGCATCGAACTCTACAGCCGGGCAAGCGACACGGCGAACGACCGCCGGGGCCACATCTACTTCCGCGATCTGGCCGTCCACGACAGCACGTACATCGCCGACACGCTCGCGCTTCCGGTGCCCGCGATCGTTCCGCTCGGGTACCCGCACGGATCATTCGGGGCCTCGTCCTTCTTTGACGTGATGGCCCACACCAATTCCAGGGTAGCGACCTTCAGGTGGCACGGGAACCTTTTCACCGGCAACTACAACCCCCCCGACCGCCCGGTGAAGTTCTCCACCACCCTGTACCCGGACGGCCGGATCCGGATGCGGTACGGCGACAGCAACACGCCCACCGTCAGCGACGCCAACCGCGACGGCGGCAGAATAGGGATATCCAACGGCGGCATAGAGCGCGACCAGCACCCGCTCACCTATTCCGGCAGCATGCACGCCGCGAACGACATCCTCTACCGCAACGTCGGCATACCCGACGACATGAACGTCTCGGCTTCCGGCGTCCTCTCCGGCACGCCGTTCGTGCCGGTGCGCCGCGGGTTCCTGCCCTTCAGTGTGCAGGATCAGCAGGGCTCCGTGGACCGCCGCGAACTCACGCTGGAGGTGAAACAGAACCCGAACAGGCCGCCGCGCATTCTTTCCACCACCCCGGCGGCCGGCGTCTTCGTGATGGCGGAAGGCACCAACCAGACGTTCCGCGTAAACGCGAATGACCCGGAGAACTACACGCCGCTGAACTATGTCTGGGTGACAAACGGGATCACTGCGAAAACCGGCACTTCCACCAACTACACGATCAGCACCGTTATCGGCGACGCCGGCGTCTGGTCGCTGAGGTGCCACGTGGAAGACAACCTCTACAAGCGCACGAACAGCACCGTCTTTGCCGAGTGGACGGTCATCATCAGCGACGACGCCGATGGCGACGGCATGCCCAACGCATGGGAAGCACGGTATGGCCTGGACCCCTACAACCCGGCCGACGCCGCGGCAGACACTGATTCGGACCACCTGTCGAACCTGCAGGAGTATCTCTACAACCTGATCCCGACCAACGCCGACTACGACGGGGACAGCCTGGTGGACGGATGGGAAATCCTCTACGGGACCAATCCGACGAACCGGGAAGGCGTGGTTGACAACATCAATATACAGAGGAAGGGCTCGTTCAAGCCCGGCGCCGGCGAGGCGCAGGACGTCTTTACCACGAACGGGATCGCCTACCTCGCGAACGGCAACGGTCTCTACATGGTGAACGTCTCAACACCGACGTCTCCGTCGCTGCTCGGATCGAACCTGATGGCGGGCACGGTATTCGAAGTGGCCGTCCGCGGAACCAACGCGTTCGTGGCCGCCGGCACAAACGGACTCGTGATCCTGAACACTTCCTCGCCGACGAATATCACGCGTGTCGGCCACTTCACCGGCATGGGCGACTGCTACGGCTACGGCCTGGATCTCGCCGGCAGCAAGGTGTACCTGGCCGACGGCTACAACACCTTCTACGTTGTTGACGTGTCCAACCCCGCCGCCCCGTCGAAAGACTACCTGGAGATAGACGATGAAGGGTGGGCCTTCGACACCAGGGACCTCTATGTCCGGGGAACAAACCTGTACGTTTCCGACTTCGACGCAGTCCTTGTCTACGATCTTGCAGACCCGGCCGCACCCTACTACCAGGGCATGTTCATCACTAACAACCTGCAGGCGCGCGACGCGTTCGCCGTCTCCAGCACGGTCTACGTGGCAGGCGGCCCGGAAGGCCTGCTCCTGCTCGACGCCTCGGATCGAACCAACCCCGTTCTGGAGTCGTCACTGAAGAGCGGTCTGACAGGCGCGCGCGACGTGGAAGTGCTCGGGAACCTCGCCTTTGCCGCCTGCGGCTCTGACGGCCTGCGCGTCATCGATATCTACAACCCGAACGCGCCGCGGACGGTCTGGTCCACCAACTGGCCTTCAGTCAAAGTCAACGGCGTGTTCGTGCGCGACACGTTCATCTATGCCGCCGCCGGCACCAACGGACTGGTGATCCTCCAGAACATCTCCGGCGACGCCGACGGCGACGGCATGCCGGACCTGTGGGAACTCGAACACTTCGGAACCACGACGAACGGAGCCTACGGCGACTTCGACAACGACGGCATCTGCAACTGGGGTGAATTCACCGCCGGCCTCGACCCGACGAACGCCGATCAGGATAACGACGGCATCATCGACGGCGATGAAGTGCGCCTCTACAACACCGATCCTCGCAGGCATGACACCGACGGCGACGGCATGCCGGACTGGTGGGAAATACGCGAGCGCGAAGCCGGCCGTCCGGACCCGCTCGTTCCGGACGCAAACGACGACCTGGACTCGGACGGCCTCCCGAACATCGCCGAATACCAGTGGAACACGGACCCGAACATCCCGGACACCGACGGCGACTTCATGAATGACGGCGACGAGGTCAATTCGGGCCGCGACCCGACCTCCGCGCGCGACGGCGCCCACGTCTACTATGATTTCGACCTGCCGCGTCCGAACGGCGGCGTGCTGATCTCAGAATACGTGGAGGGCACTTCGCACAACAAGGCACTGGAGATCTTCAACGGCACGCCGACGAACATCAGTCTTTCTGGCGGCCAGTTCGTCGTGCAGGTCTACTACGACGGCAACACGTCGCCCGGCGACACGATCGCGCTGACCGGCTCTCTCGCGTCAGGCCAGACGCACGTCCTGGCACACTCCCTCGCCTCAGCCTCGCTCCGGTCCCTCGCAAACCAGACCAACGGCAACCTCGCCTTCAACGGCGATGACGCGGTTCTGCTCCGCTCCGGCGGCGCGTCCGGAACAATCCTCGACTCCATCGGCAGACGCGGCGAGGACCCCGGAACACGCTGGAGCAGCAACGGCGTCTCCACCCTCGACAGCACTCTGCGCAGGTCTTCCTCGGTCCCCTTTGGAGACACCGCCCCTGACAACGCCTTTGACGTCTCGGAGGAATGGATTTCCCAACCCGTTGACACTTTCTCCGGGCTCGGCGCGCACTCGATCCTTGCCGTGACCAACATCTTCACTCGCGCCGTTGACACAGTGGCCGGCGTCGTGATGAGCGCGTCCGACTTCGGGACAAAGACCGCCGCGCCAACCGGCGCCGGAGGCAACCCCTACTGGGCCGCGAACGCAACCAACTTCCCGGCCGGGCAGTGGTTCACGTTCACAGCCAACCTGAGCAACCACTACTCCATGAGCGTGATCCGTCTCGGCTTCGACGAGCGCCGGTCCGCCGGCGGCCCGACGAACTGGGCGCTTTACTCCAGCCGCGACAACTACACCGCCGCGATAGCTTCAGGAACCACGTCCACCAACTGGAACCGCCGGATAAACGACCTGGCTCTGGCCGGCGTATCCAACTCCGTTACGTTCAGGCTCGCCGCCTCCGCCACGACCTCGGCCTCCGGAGACTGGCGCGTGGATAACGTGTTCATCGTCGGCACGAACACCGCTCTTCTGAACAACAGGCCCGTGATAACCATGGTCTGGCCGAAGCAGGAGCCGGTCTACCTGGCGACGAACCGCAACGCTTTGGCATTGGAAGCGGCCGTCAGCGATGATGTCCCCGGCAACCCGTTCAACTACGTTACGTCTTGGTGGAGGCAGGTTTCCGGCCCGGCACAGGCGTCGATCGTCAACGGCGCAGCGAAGGGAACCATATCCGCCCCCCTGAACTCCCACGCGTACTTCCCCGTGAATGGGAACTACACGCTTCAGGCACTTGCTTCCGACGGATTGCTCGCCGCCACATCCACAACAACTGTCGTCGTCGGCCACAAGCCTCCGGGCCTTGTCGGCATGACCGGGCGCTATTACAACGGCACTTCGTTCAACACTTTCGTGCTCCAGCGCAGCGACCCCACCATCAGCTTCTACTGGAACGGCTCGTCGCCTGCGCCGGGCGTGAACGGAGTCAACTTCTCAGTGGTCTGGACCGGCATGGTCCGTGTGGCCTACAGCGAGCTCTATACCTTCCATACCTACACCGACGACGGCGCGCGTCTGTGGGTCAACGGTCAGCCGCTCGTTGACAAGTGGATCGGCCAGTCGGCCACCGAATGGAGCGGCAGCATAGCCCTTGAGGCGGGCAGGGCCTACCCCATCCGGCTCGAGTACTACCAGGGGGCCGGTCAATCGGTCGCGGAACTGCGCTGGAGCAGCCCGTCCCAGGCAAAACAGGTCATCCCCGCGGCAACAGGGAACATTTCGCCCGTCTCCTACGCCGGGGAGGACCGCACCGTCGTATGGCATCCGCTGGTGGTTACGCAACAGCTCTACGGGGTCAGGTCCGATGACGGGCTGCCGTCAGGTTCCGTGACCTCGTGGTGGTCACAGGCGTCTCCGCCATCCCCCACTCTGCCGCTCACACACCGCAACCAGACTAACGCAACCATCGTGGTGCCCCAGGCTCCCGCCACCTACGAGTACAGGTTCGCCGCACACGACGGATCGATCAAGGTGTTCGATCCGATGAACCTGCGCGTGTCGCTCGACGGCTACGCCATACAGGTACAGGAAACTGACGGCGACACCGAAGTCAACGAGGCCACGCCGACAGTGCCCGACACGTACACGGTCGCCCTCAACACCGTGGTGACGGGCAATGTGCAGATAGCAGTCATCACCACGAACAACCAGGTCACGGCGACGCCGACCAACCTGCTATTCACGACCGCCAACTGGAATACCCCGCAGACCGTTGAGATAAGGGCCGTCGACGACGCCGTCCCCGAGGGCACCCATTTCACGCCCGTCCGTCACCGCGTCGTCGCGGCGGGGACCAAGGACTCCAATTACATCGGGCTGCCGGTTTCGAACGTTCTTGTGAGGGTGCTTGACAATGACAAGGCCGACATCTCCGCTACGCCGACAAACGGCCTGACAACGGCGGAACGC
>VGWI01000068.1 GCA_016873655.1 Lentisphaerota bacterium | reverse complement strand
TTCTCGAAATCCGCGCCGGCCCAGGCCGCGAGATCCGCGTCGCCAGAGCAGTCGACAAACACTTTCGCCTTGTACGCCACGAGACCGCGCTTGTTCGCTACGATAATCCCAGAGACCTTCCCGTTAGTGTCCACGTCGACGCCGGAGAGGAAGGTGTTGAACAGGATCTCCGCGCCCGATTCCCTCACGAAATCATCATAAACCCGCTTCAGGCGCTCGGCATCGATCGGAACCCATTCCGTAGCATCCTTCGCGACATGCGCCACCCCCTCCTTCGCGGCTGCGAAGATTTTCTCACCCATACCCTTGTACACGATCTTCTGCTGGTCGGAGAAAGGGCACCAGGCGGGGATCAGTCCGGATGTCCCCATTCCGCCAAGGCTGCCTGTCGCTTCAATGAGCAAGGTCTTAGCTCCTTCCCTGGCGGCCGAAACCGCGGCCGTGCATCCGGCGGGCCCGCCGCCCACCACGATCACGTCCCAACTGCCGATGACCGGGATCCCCATCTGTGAGATGTTATGCTTGTTTGTCATGCTGCGAGCCTCCACCGGTTTAATTGCGATCTGACAGACCTTACCACATGCGACTCAGGTGAGCCACCACGATGACTTCATTCGCTCACGACTTTCGCCTTAAGATACTTCGGCGCGGATTTCGCCGACGTCCCGTCCAAAAAACGTACGTCGGAGACAAATGAATTGCGCTTAAGTCCCATGTCTTCCGCCGTGGCGACCAACGTGTCGCCGTAGCGAACTCCGCTGATGGATACGTTCGTGATCTGCTTGTCGGCGGCCCACCCCGAAAACTCGCTGCGGGGCCCGCCGACTTGATTGCGGACCGAAATGTTTCGGATGGTAACATCGGTGATCGTTCCCGGGAATGACTGGTCACCTGGAATTTTCCAGATACTCGTCAAGAAACGAAAACAGAAAAGATTCTCTTCGCAGTGCTCGACCCGGATGTTCTCATAGACAATGCCGCTGATCTCCGTGCCATGAAGGGGAACAATCCCAAAGACGCCCAGGTTCAGGCTGCGCCCATGAAACAGCACATCGCAATCCCGGATCTGGATATTACGGAAGTACTTGGCCCGGGTTTCGCAGCCGATGGCAATAACCTCGTTGTGGTCGCTCCAGAGCACGCAGTTGCTGATGCTGATGTTCTCGACCGGCGGCTGTGCAGCCGGAGGGGCGTGAGGTTCCTTGAACAGATCAGGACCCATGTTTCCCTTGATCGCGATGCAGTCGTCGCCGGTCCGGAAGAAACACCCTTCTATGGTGACATCCCGGCTATTGCAGGGGTTGAAGCCGTCTGTTGACCAAACCACCGGTGCCAGGACGCGATAGCCGCGCAGGGCAATCCGGTCACAGTTGCTCGCCAGACTGCACCACCCGATCACCGACCGCGTCTCGATGATCCCTTCCATGGCGACATCCTGACAATTGCTGAAATGGATTCCCGGCGGCGCATTATCGGCCCCATTGTAATCCTTGCCCTGGGTCGTGTTCTGGCAGAGAACACCGCGGCCAACCACTCGAATGTTGCGCGCATCTCGAGCCCGAACGATGCCTTCCACCCAGGCGCCGCCGGCGATATAGAGGGTTGTCCCGTTGGTCAGTGTAATCGGCTTGTCGTACCCGAGCACATGCTTGCCCGGCCCGAAGAAGATCGCATCCTTCGGTGGCGCTTCCGCCGGCGGATTGATGAAGAGATGCAGAGGCCGGTTCCTGTAATCTCCGTTCACCAGCAGAGTGATATTGCCCGGGCCAGGCGCCTTGAATGTGACGCGATTGCCGCGGCGCGCGGCCACAATACCAAGCGCCAGAGGATGAACCGAAACGTCGGCAATCTTGTCGCCGGGCAGAAACTTAACAGTCACGTCGATCGTGACCGGTCCGGCGGTGTCGAAGTAGGAGAAACATGCCGGAGTCATGTACTTGGATGGAACCCCATAGACCGGCGACTTCCTTCCATCAACCGTCACCACGTAGTCCGCGGAAACCGGCGAACCCTCCGGCGCCGGATAGACAACCACGGTCGGAGCAGCCGCCCCGGGCTTGTCTTTTGGTTTCGCCGCCGCCAGGACATCGTTGCCGTAGCAGGTCGCCAGGCCTAGGATGCCGGCCAACACCAGGGGAAACCGCCTCGTGAATCGCTGTGCGCTCATAGTCGAACTTCCTCTCTTCGTCCCAGTTCTTCCGGCCAGAGTCGAGCGAATCGACTAACTCGAACGATCAGCCTGCCACCAGTCCATTCCGTTCAGGTAGTGCTGGAGATAGTACGGCATCCATCCGTGCACCTGGCAAGGCAGCCGGTCCGGCCGCCCGTTATTCAGCGCGGTCAGCATGCGTTCACGGGATGTCATGCGTGTCTGTCTCCCTTTGTCGATTGAATCGAAAGAATCGACTAATTCGAATCATTCGATTCCCTCGATTCCTTCGCCTTCCCCATCTCTCCGATCTCCCGCGCGCCCTTGCAGGCCGGATAGCCCGTGCAGCCCCAGAACGCCTTGCCCGCATTCCTTCCGCTGCGGGCCTGGCGGCGGGTCATGGGCTTTCCGCACTCGGGGCACGAGGGCGCGTCTTCCTGCTTCGACCGGGCTCCCACCCGGATGCTGGTGAGCTTCTCCCGGAAACCGCCCTCCTGCGCGAACACCTCGCCCTGCGTTTCCATCTGGTGGTTCAACATGTTGATCACCCGCGCAATCAGAATCAGCAGGGCATTCGCCATCACCTCGTCGTCGCCCGACTCCAGCCACTTCGCAAACTTCTTTTTCTGCGTCAGAATATGCGCGCAGGCATCATGCACCACATCCGCGCCGTAGTCGGCCTTGTCCAACCGCACGGCATACACCGCCCGCGCCTCCGGGCTCTCCTTGGCCCAGGGGACCTTCTCCTGTCGCAAAAGCCAGTTCAGGTAATCGCCCGACAGTTCAGCCAGGCTGGACCGCGCCACGTCCGTGAGCTTCATCTCGGTCTCCTTGGACGTCGCCCGCCGCGCCGAGCCCTCCGCGTTATTGGCGCATCCCGACCGGGCTGCCTGCGTCATCTGGTCGAACTGCCGGCCGCAGGGGTCGTTACTGCGATTGAGAAACAACCCGCAGAACTTCTCCGTGCCAAGCTGCACGATGTTGGCCAGGATCCACGAATCCAGACGGAAATAGCCGCCGGTGCCGCCAAACATGTCGAGTCTCCTTTTCTTCCTGTCAACCGAATCGATTCAATCAAATCTTTCGATTCTACCTACCCCCTCGCCCCATTCCTTGCTCTATCCCTGCGACGACACCCGTTCGGCCCTTCTATCATCGGGTCATGAGTGTTTCACGGTGAAGACCGCCTTGACAGCCTCCAGATAGCCGTATCCGTTCAGATCATCCGGCTGAAGATAGCTGGTCTCGGTCCATTCGTTCCAACTGTTGATCGTGATCAGCGGCGGCTGGCCGGGATGGCGGTCGGCATAATCACGAGCCAATTCGAGCGCCTTCCGGAACTGTTCCGGCGTGTTGTTTTTGACCACCCCTGGGCGGAAGGTCTGGAAACGAGGATTGTTGTCCCACCCGACTGAGACGTGAGGAAAGTACGGGATGTTGTAGCTCTTGTCCATGAGCTCCCACTCCTTGACCATGTCCGGGATGATCGCCGCGTAGTCCCGGTCAATGTGCGTGAAGTGCACCATTTGGTAATGGGTCTGACTGTCGAAGCCCATGATCTTGACGTTTTCACTGGGTGTGGCGCAGGCCCCGGCATCCACGCCGCTGAGGTTGAGGTTGTTGGCACCCCAGCTTGTGAGCTGGAGGTGCAGGCCCGGCAACCCGGCTTTGACGGCCTGTTCCCGGAACCAGACAAATGCTTCCGCCGTGCGGGCAACGCCGCCGAGACCGTGTACCAGTCGCTGCGCATCGTAGATCATGAACACCGGCTTGCCAGCGATGGTGTAGTAGGACGGGTGATGAAAGTAGCGGTCGATCAACCGGTGGGCGATCGTTTCGAACTGCCCCCGGTCAACGGCGCCCTGCCAGATGATGTTGTTCTCAATGTGTGCAATGCGTTTGTCCCAGCCATGCGTCACGTCATGATTGGCCCACATCAGGTAGAACTTCACGCGATCGTTGTTGCGCGCCTTGAGATAGCCGTTGTTGAGGCACTGTTCCAAAAAGGGGCGGTCGTCGTACCAATACCAGTCGTAGATGAAGACGTTGACCCCGTGATCGGCGGCGGCGTTGATCTGCATCTCCATCACATAGGGATCGGCCTCGTTGCAGTACCCCCAGAGCGGCCGCCGTGGCCAGGCGTGCCCCGGATACTTGGCCGTGGCTTTCTGTACGGTCTGCCACTCCCCATTGCCTTCCGGCCAGAACATGCGGGTACGCGGCTCATCCCCGGTGTAGGATGGCCAGATATACGCCGCAACGTCGTAAGGCTGCTTCTTACGCTTCTTCATGATGTGTTCTTCCTTTTCTCTTAGCTTTGCAGACGCCTGACCCAATCCCGTCAAGAACGTAGACGATTCATTTGTAGTTTACATCCGCCACATGCTCATTTTTTCGCAGCCCCATACCCGTCGCATCCGTGATCAGTTTGTCACCATAGCGCAGCCCTTCGATACGGACATTATCAATCCGCTTATCGGCCGCCCATCCGGTAAACTCGCTGCGGGGTCCGTCCTTCTGGTGCAGCACGGTAACGTTGCGGATGGTGACATTGGAAATCCCGCCGGGAAATGACTGGTCGCCAGGGATTCCCCAGATATTGTCTAAGAACCGGAAGCAGAACAACTGTTCCTCGCAGTGCTCGACACGAATGTTCTCGTAGACAATATCGCTGATTTCCGTGCCGTGCAGCGGGATAATGCCAAACACGCCAAGCCCCTCATGGGCATAATGAAAAAGCACGTCGCAGTCGCTGATCCGAATATTGCGGATGTGCCGGGCCCTGGTTTCGCAGCCGATGACGATCACTTCGTTGTGGTCGCTCCAAAAGACGCAGTTGCGAATGAGGATATTCTCCACAGGTGGCTGGGTGCTGGGTGGAATATGCGGCAGAGTCAAAACATTGCCGCCGGTATTCCCCTTGATGGCGATGGCATCATCGCCGGAGCGGATGAAGCTGCGCTCCACGGTCACGTCCCGGCTGTTGCAGGGGTTGAAGCCGTCGGCCGACCAGACCACGGACGCCAGAACGTGGTAATCCCGTACCATCACCCGATCGCAGTTGGACAGCATACTGCACCAACCGCCGATGCCGCGCGTTTCGACAATGCCGCTGATCGAGACGTCCTGACAGTCGCTCAGCACAATCCCCGCGGGCGCACAGGCGCAGCCGGAATAGTGCTCGCTCCCGACCCGGCGCTGGGCGAGCACGCCGCGCCCCATGATCCGGATATTGCGGGCGCCATTCGCACGAATCAGTCCTTCAACCCAGGCACCCGGCGCGAGATAGAGCGTCTGCCCGTTGGTCAACGTGATCGGCTTGTCATAGCCCAGGTCATGAAAGCCCGGCCCGAAGACAATTGCATCCGGCGGCGGCGCTTCCACCGGCGGAGAGAAAAACAGGTGCAACGGGCGGGTACGATGATCTCCATTCACGACCAGCGTCACGGTTCCAGGCTGGTCCACAGTGAAGCTGACGCGCGTCCCCTCAAGTTTCACGGCGATGCCGCGCGACAGCGGATGGGCCGTCACCGTGCGGATCTCCCCGGGCGCGAGGAACCCCAGCTCCACCGAAACCGGCACCGGACCGGGAATATCCGCACAGGTGAAATACATCGGCTGGTGCCACGGCCCCCCGCCGTAAAACGACATCGGTTGTCCGTTTAGGTATGGCATGCCATAGCGCGTCGGCATGATATAGACGGGCGCCGATGCCTTGTGTGACGATCCGATGCTCCCACTCGGGGACGATGGCCACGGCCTCGCCATCGCGGCGGTAAGCCCGCCAGCCGCCTGCCGGCTGCATGACCTGCCCAACCTTCTCTGCCAGTGTCATGCGGGCGAGGAGATCGCGAACGCGCTGCTCGATGGACAGTCTGGAGTTGCGGTAGCTGCTGCTCATGCGTGCCTCGGGTGTAGCCTCATTAGGAAGGCATCTCATTACGGAGCCTGCTGTATTGCGGATCGTAGAAAACAGGCACGGTCGAAGCGGTGTAGTCCTGGTGTTCGCGCGCTACGCACGCCTTTAGCTCGGCGAAGATCTTCTGCTGCGAGGCCTTCACATCGTGATCTTCATGGCGATCCTCAGCCAGATGGTACAAGGCCTCTTCGCCCTTGTCGGTAACGTAATACTTCCAGTCGCCTTTTCGCACGGCCAGTTGTCCAAGATACTCGAAATACAGGTATTCATGCAGGGGTTGCGCGGTTCGATCGCCCTTTAGCAGCGGGAGCATGGTGAGACCGTCGCACGCACCGGTATGATCGGCGTGGGCTGCATCGCAAAAGGTCGGCAGCAGATCCGGGAAGTAGCCCATGTGATCGGACACTCCCGGCGTGATCGTGCCGGGCCACCAGGCGATGAAGGGAATACGGATGCCCCCCTCATGAAGACTGCGTTTGTACCCTTGGAACCCGCCGGCCGAATCAAAACGGGTAACACTGTGGCCACCTTCGTTGTGCGGACCATTGTCGCTTGAGAAGATGACCAGCGTGTTCTCGGCAAGGCCCAGGTCCTTCAGGGTGTCCATGATGCGGCCCACCGTGATGTCAATGCGCTGAACCATGCGCGCAAAGCCCTTTTCGTTCAGCGGCCAGTCGCGGTCGGCGAAGTCGCCGTAGTGGTCCACTTCCATGCCGTGAGGAGGCTCCCAACCCTCGTTGTTGGCATGCGGCAAGGTCGGGCAGTAGTGCAGGAAGAAGGGCCGGTCCTTGCAGTCGCGGATGAACTCCAGCGCGCGCGCTTCAATGAAGTCCGGCGAGTAATCCACCTTGACCTCGGCCACGCCAACACCCGTTTCCCACTGTCGCTTGTCCCCTTCCGGCGGTTTGTTGCGCAAAGGCACTTTCATGCCGTTCTCGCGCAGGAAGGGCGGGAAGTAGTTATGGGCATGGCGCATGCAGTTGTAGCCATAGTGATAATCAAACCCCTTGCGAATAGGATCCACATCGGGTTGCCCGCTACCAACCCCGTATTTGCCGATACAAGCGCTGACATAGCCCTGCCGCTTGAGCAACTGCGGTATCGTGGGGATGTCGTCAGGCAAGAATTGATCGTCCAGATGACGGATGGGCAGATGCCCGGAGTGCAGCCCGGTCAGTATCGAAGTGCGGGCCGGTGAACAGACCGGGCTCGTGGTGTAGAAGTCGGTGAAACGCATCCCTTCGGCAGCCATGCGGTCAATATGGGGCGTGATCCACGTCTTCTGACCGTAGCAACTGCAATCGCCATAGCCGAGATCGTCCGTCAGAATCATTACAATGTTGGTTTTCTGTTTGTTCATGCAATGTCCCTCTCGGAGAGAATTCCTCCTCGCCACATCGGTGAGTTTCATCTCGGTTTCCTTGGATGCCGCCTGCCGCGCCGAACCCTCTGCATGGGTGAAACCCAGAGCCCGGTTCTGGCCGATCATGACGCGCCAGCGAGATGCCGGCCACTTCGGCGCGGGGAAATTAGTTTTCGACCGGCCTGTGCGCGGGAAACGTTAGCAAGGCCGGGAGGCAGGGGTCAAGATGAGAGAAGGGGCGACAGGGCCAGGGACAGAGGGGCAGACAGGAACTCTGCTTGATGGGCAAATCCCGAATGGTACTATCGGGCACGTTTTTAAGGAAAGGAATCCGACATGAGAATGCGGGTAGCAAAGCGTAGCGCGTGCGGTCTGGCGCTGATTCCGTTGCTGGCTGCAGGGACGGCGCTGGCGGGGTATAACGACTGGCCGTCGAAAGTCTCGATCCAGAACGTCAAGGTCGCGCCGCAGGACTCGATAGCACGGACGATTTCGTTCGATCTTTCCTGGGAGAACTCCTGGCGGTATGAGAACAACCACGACGCGGCGTGGGTCGTCTTCAAGGTGAAGCCGGAAGGCTCCGGCGAATGGCAGCACGCGCGTCTGGCGGCTGAGAAGGTGAAGAACCCGGCGGGCTACAGCCAGCAGTCGGGAACGCCGCTGGAATTTATCGTGCCAGAAGACCGGCTGAGCGTGTTCATTCGTCGCGCGGAACTCGGGTATGGCAAGGTGACGGCCACGAATGTAACCGTTATGTGGGATCTGGCGGGCAACCCCGGACTGGCCCCAAATGCCAAAGTCGATGTGCGCGCAGCCGGGCTCGAGATGGTGTACATCCCCGAAGGCGCGTTCTACCTGAACACCGCCGGAAACCATACCAATCAATTCTACGAGTTTGCCGACGGCACGGTGAATACCAAGCCCTACCGGGTCACCAGCGAAGGTGCGATCCCGACCGGGCAGCAACCCGGCAAGCTCTGGGCGCTCGGCGCCCAGCCCGAAGATCAGGGCGAGATCCCGGCGGCGTTTCCCAAGGGCTACGGCGCGTTCTACTGCATGAAGACCCAGATCAAGTTGAACTATTACGTGACCTTCCTGAACACCCTCACCCCGGAACAGGCAGCGCAACGGTGGCAGCCGGGGAGCAAAATCACATGCGCCAACAACGTCTATTCAGCCAAGGAAGACACGCACTTCGACGGGTATACGTCGTGGGCCGACGGAAGAGCCTATGCCTCATGGGCCGCGATCCGGCCCATGTCGGAAATGGAACGGGCCAAAATCGGACGCGGATTCATGGAGCCGACCACGGAGACGGGCGATAAACTTGACCATCCCTCCTGCTGGGACGTGGGGGATTGGACCGGCTGGCGAACGGCGCTGGAGAGGGCGGTTTCGGTTGCCACTCCTCAGGGCCGGAGTTTCAAGGGTACGCATGGCGACGGCACACTGACGCCACCACCGGACTGGCCGAAGGATGACGCCATCGGCACAGGCTATTTCGGCGGATACAACGAGATGGGGCATCCGTCCCGCCGTGATCTCGCGGACAAGGCGATTGCAGAACGCAGGAGATGGGATGGCTGGCGCGGCGTCAGAACCGCGCCGAAGGAAGACTGAAAAAGCAGGAAGAAACCATGACGACGATAAAACGAATTGTAGGTTTCGCTGGCATTATGTTGCTCGCCGCCGGCCTCGCCCGCGGCGATGGGCTAAAGATCGGGAAGGTGTCGTTGGCGCCGCGGGACGCTAAGACCGCGACGGCGACGTTCGATATCGCCTGGACCAACACCTATCGCTTCGGCCGATACCATGATGCCGTGTGGGTCTTCTTCAAGGTCAAACCGGCCGGCGCAAAGGAGTGGCGGCATGCGCCGCTCGCAGCGGACAAGATGGTCAACCCGGCCGGATTTGCCGTGGGCGAAGGGACCCCGCTGGAGTTCGTTGCGCCGACGGACCATGGGGGCTGTGTCGGCATGTTTGTGCGCCTGGCCCGGGACGGCCGCGACGGCGTTTCCGCGCGCAAGGTGACCGCCATTCTGGACCTGTCCTTACCGACAACCGACAACCGACAGCCAGCAACCGAACTTCGCGCGTTTGGCGTGGAGATGACGTACGTGGGCGAAGGGCCCTTCTACCTGGGTACGGATAGGGACCGGATCAACCGTTTCTTCGCCTTCACGTGTACGGACGATCCCGCCGAGCGCCCCGCGTACCGTGTCACGAGCCCCGGGGCGATTCCCACCGGCCGGCAGAAAGGAAAACTGTGGGCCGCCGGGTTGATGCCGGAAGACAACAGCGAGATCCCCGCGGCGTTTCCCACGGGCTACAGCGCGTTCTACTGCATGAAGCGCCCTTATTTCACGCAAGAGCTTTATGCCGACTTCCTGAACACGCTCACCCCGGAACAGGCGGGGAAACGCTGGTACAGCGACGGCCAGGGGCGTTCGATCACGCGCGGCGGGACGGCTCCGGACCAAACCTTCACACCCACGCAGCCGGAAGCGCCAACGCTCTGGGTCTCGTGGGAGGACAATGCCTGCCTTGCAGCCTGGGCCGGCTTGCGACCGATGTCGGAACTGGAATTCGAAAAGGCTGTTCGCGGGGACGAGTACCCGGAGAACAACGATGCGGGGTTTTCGTTCTGGGGGCTCCAGGAAATCAACCTTGGCAACGTGTATGAGCGGCAGGTTTCCGTGGCCACGGCCGCCGGCCGCCGGTTCGCAGGCACGCATGGTCGCGGCACGGTGGACCTGCCGCAGGACTGGCCGTCGGCGCTGAATCGCGACGTCGTCTATCGCGGAGCCTATATGCGGTATCGCAGGTACACCAAAGTCGGTCACATGGGTACTGGCGGTCGCTCAGACGCCTGCAACGGGAGGTCCGACCGTTTCTCGATCCTGGGGGGTGAGTCTGAGAAATACGCCGGTTGGCGCGGAGCGCGGACCGCGCCGGAGGGGGATCCTATCGTCAGGGCTCTACCGCAGCGTTTGGACTCCGCCCCCGTGCGTACGGTCGCCCGTGCTAACGCGCCGCTCAGCCTGGACAAGGCGCCCGAAGGAATGGGGCAGCCGATTGCCCTGCTGGCGACCGGTGAGGATGTCATGCCATTCAACAGCCGGTGTCTTATGAAGTACCAGGAACGTATCCTGTGGGGCGGACCGACGGATGTGAGCGCAACGGTGTTCCTGGCCTGGGATGAGACGTCACTTTATGTGGGCGCCGAAGTGACCGACGACCGGCATTGGAATGCCCAAAGCGGGGAATCCATCTGGAACGGCGATGCGATCCAGTTCGGCATCCTGACGTCCAGCGGCGCGCACTGGAACCTGGTCGCGGCCCTCACCACCAACGGCGTGGCCATGCACCAGTTCGCCGGGCCAAACCAGGCGCTGTGTCCCACCGTGACGTGTTCGGTGAAGCGGGACGATACGACCAAAGTGACCCGCTACGGCGTACGCCTGCCGCTGACTTCGCTGGGCTTGGAACCCGGCGACGAATTCGGCTTCAACAGCATGGTCTGCGATGGCGACGACGATAAGGGAATGCGTTACAGCATGCGTATGGCCTACGGGATCAACTATCCGTTCCAGCCGCGATTCTATCCGCGCTTTGCGTTGAAAGAGTAGACCTCCAGCTTCAATCCCTGATTCGTCAACTCGTGTTTGCTCATGTTTGTTCCTGCCTCCGGCTTTCGCGATGTCGCCAGGCCCGGTTTACTTCGCCGTACTTTGGAAGCGCTTCAACGATGGCGGTGTGGTCCACGGCGTGATGCCCCGCGACTTGATCCCGTGCTTGCGCGCAACCTTCGGCAACAAGTGCGGCGGAATGAGTTCACAAACCTGAGGAAAGATGGCACGCTTACTCCCGGCTGAACTTGCTGGCATACGACAATCTCCTTTGGCGTGGCAGTCCAGGAAGATTGTAGCCGGTCAGTCAGCCATTACAGACATTCCCCAGCTCAGGTATGTGACGCTGGCGAATTGGAATTCATGGAGAACATGACCATAACGACATGGTTGAGAAATACATTGAGGTTCGCCGGATTGGCGTTGACTTCGGCTTTTGCAGCGGACCTGTGGGCGGGCGAACTGGCGGATCTCGTTGACCCCCGTATCGGGGTGATTGGGGTCGGATCCACAGTGATTGGCCCCGCCATGCCTCATGGGTCCATTCATCCCAGCCCCGACACGCCCAACGGAGGCAACGACGGCTACGATCCCGAGCAGCCCATCCGCGGATTCAGTCAGTTCCACGCCAGTGGAACCGGTTGGGGGCGCTATGGCAATCTGTTGATCTCTCCCCAGATCGGACTGGCCGTGAAGCACACCAAGCATGACTCTCCGAAAGCCGAAGAAAAGGCCACGGCGTACTCCTATCAGGTTCGGCTGACGACGTACGATATACTCGCGGAACTTGCGCCGACCCGCAATGCGGCGATCTACCGCTTCACCTTCCCGGCCAGCGACGACGCCCACCTGATGCTTGACCTGGCCCATTCGATCCCCGGCGACATCAATCGCAGAATAGGCGGCAGTAGCAGGGATAGCGTCATTGCCTATGATCCCACACAACGGTGTTTTACCGGCTCAAGCACCTATTCTGGCGGTTGGGGAGGTGGTCGCTACACAGTGTATTTCTATGCCGAACTGGACCAGGCGCCATCGGCTTTCGGCACCTGGAAGAATGACCAGATTGATCGCGACAGGCTTTCGGAGCAGTGGACAACGAAAGGCGATCGAGTGGGGGGCTGGTGTCGTTTTTCCACCCGGGCTGGCCAAGCGGTGCAACTCAAGCTCGGTGTTTCTTTTCGCAGCGTCGAACGTGCGCGCGACCTGCTGAAGCGGGAGATTCCCGGCTGGGATTATAAGGCTGTTTGCGACGCCGGACGGCAGGCGTGGAACGAGGCACTGGGCCGCATTGCGGTTGACGGCGGCAGCGAGACCCAGCGCGTCCAGTTCTACACCGCCCTCTATCACGCACACATCATGCCCCGAGACCGCACCGGCGAGTTTGAGCGTTTCCCGGCCGATGCGCCCATGTGGGACGATCACTACGCGATTTGGGACACGTGGCGCACAAAGTATCCGCTGATGATGTCAATTCAGCCCGATATGGTGCGCGGCTCCATCGCCTCGTTTGCCGAGCGTCTGCGGGTGGATGGTCAGGTGCGGGATTCTTTCACGGCGGGGTGGGGCGGGAGCGGCAACCGCGACCAGGGCGGGAACGATGTGGACAACATCATTGCTGACGCGTATGTCAAAGGTCTCCAGGGTGTGGATTGGGTGAAGGCTTATGCCGTGCTGAAGTTTAACGCGGACAAGGAGCGTAAGGGAAACGTCAGAGGAGATGATTACCAGCGACGAGGCTGGATTCGTGGTGGTATGAATTCGAATTCCGACACCCTCGAATACGCCTACAACGATTTTGCCATTGCCCAGGTAGCCCGGGGGCTTGGCAAGGAGGCCGATGCGGCAAGATACTTTGCGCGCGCACGCCAGTGGCAGAACCTGTTCAACCCCGCCAAGGAAAACGACGGCTTCACGGGGTTCATCATGCCGCGCGCAGACAATGGCACGTGGGTGGATGTGGACGTGCAACAACAGCCCGGTTCATGGAAGCTGTATTTTTACGGCGCTTCCGGGTTTGTGGGGGGATTTCGTACTGGCGGAGACGTGATTGTGGGGTGTCAGAGGTAGAGGCATCGGCTACAGTGCCGGCATGAGAGACACAGCGGTTAACGCGCACTATCAGC
>VGWI01000067.1 GCA_016873655.1 Lentisphaerota bacterium | reverse complement strand
CGGTCCGTTGGTCCCCCAGCGATCCGACAATCGGCTGTCGTCAAGGACGCCGACAATAACGTCGCTGAGGTTCTCCTGTCAACATCGAGGAGGATGGAAGATAGCGGTCAGGCAATGCCCGAATCGCGCAGAAGCTGTTCTGTCACCGTGGCCTTGCCGGACGCCGCGCTGCCTTTGGCCACCCGGCGCGCGTGTTTTGCCAGGATATCCGTTTCGATGTTAACGAGCTCGCCGGGTTTCAGGGAATCGAGGGTGGTCGCCCCGCTGGTTACTGGAATCATATGGAACTCGAACCAGGAGTCCGAAAGAGCGACAACAGTCAAGCTTACACCGTTTACGGCGATGGACCCTTTGACGACGATGTCGGCCAGAATATCCTTCCTGCAACTGATTCTCACAGCCTTGTCGCGGCCCATGGCGCGCACTGATGCGACTCTCCCCGTGCCGTCGATGTGACCGGTCACGAAATGCCCCCCCATATGTCCGCCCGCCCGGATCGGGCGTTCAATATTCACTCGCGCTCCCGGCACGATCCGCGAGAACTTCGTCTTGAGAAAAGTCTCGGCCAGCAAGTCTGCGCGGAACCTGGTTTTAGAGACCGGTTTCACCGTCAGGCATACCCCTGCGACGGCAACGCTGTCGCCGCTGCGGAGGGGTGTGTCGAACATGCCATGATCGACATCGATCCGTCCGCCGTCCGCAACGCGACTCAATGCGGCTATGCGACCAACCTGCTCAACAAGTCCCGTGAACATGTCGCGTCCTGCCTGTGATGCGTGGCTTTGCCCGGATAAGAAGATCCTTACAAAACCTCACGTGTTCAATGATATCAAGGTCCAAGGCGGAGGACAACGGTCTCCCCTCCATATCGAATGCCGGCTTTGCCGTTCCTCCTCCGAGCAGAATGGGCGCGATGAAGGTCCACAGCTCATCGACGAGCCCTGACGAAACCAGCGATCCGGCAAGCGCGCCGCCGCCTTCACAGAGCACGTGGAGGTATCCTTCTTTCCCAAGCATCCTCATGAGCGCGTGCAGATCAATCCTCCCCGGAGCGGATGCAGGCATGACTGTGACGGCTGCGCCAGCGCCGCGGAGAGCCTTGACTCGGGCTGCCGGGGCATCCGGTCCGGCAGCGATGATCACCCGCCCGCCGCCGGATTCGCGGAGCATGCGAGCCCTGACGGGCGTTCTGCAGAGCGAATCAACCACAACCCTTGCCGGTCTGCGGGTCCTGCGGGACCTGCATATCAGGCTCGGGTTGTCGGCGAGAACTGTTCCCACGCCCACCATTATGGCGTCTGCCCTAGACCTGAGTTCCTGGACGGCAGCACGGGCCCGGCTGCCAGTGATCCACTTCGAACGGCCGTCCGCTCCGGCAATCCGTGCGTCAAGGCTCATTGCCATCTTCAGCGTAACAAAGGGCCTGTGATTCCGGATCCAGCACGCGAACGGTGCGATAGTCTCGTTTCCATGGTTTTCCAGGACGCCAATCGAGACTTCCATTCCGGCCCTGCGAAGCAATCTCACGCCGCGGCCGCGATGGATGGGGTTTGGGTCCAGGACTGACACAACAACCCGACCCACGCCGGCCTCAATCAGCGCGTCGGTGCAAGGCGGTGTGCGTCCGAAGGTGCTGCACGGCTCAAGAGAGATATAAACCGTCGCCCCTCTTGCCAGGCGATCCGCCATCCGAAGGGCGATGACCTCCGCGTGAGGTCCGCCGGCTTTGCGGTGATACCCCTCACCTACCGCCTTGCCGTTTCGGACAACGACCGCGCCGACCGGTGGATTAGGGCGCGTCAGCCCCTCTGCCCGCCTGGCGAGGGCTATTGCCCTGGCCATCCATTGATCGTCACTGTCCATCCTTACGGGCATGGTTCGCTCTTCACCGCGTGTGAGTCGTGTCAGCCGACCGCGCAGGCCGCTTGAGTGTCTTCCTGGCCCGGTCCAGTATTCCGTTTACGAACCGGCCCGACTCCGAATTGCTGAAGAACTTCGCGAGGTCAACCGCCTCGTTTATGGTCACTACAGGTGGGATATCCGGGCAGTACAGAAGCTCGTAAAGGGCCATGCGCAGCACATTCCGGTCGACCACGCCCATGCGTTCGATGCGCCAGTTGTGGGCGCTGGACGAGATGAACTTGTCCAGCTCTTCCCTCTTTTCCAGCACCCCCAGAAAAATGCGTTCCGCGAACGCCTTCGTTTGCTTTGGGCCTTCGCATGCCGTCCAGAACCCGTCAAGGACCTCTCGCGGAGGCGCCGGGTTGAGATCAACCTGGAACAGAAGCTGAACCACCCATTCTCTGCCCTGTCTTCTGGTGCTCATTCAAGAACCGTCCGGATGCTTCCAGTCACTCCATGCTTTCGAGCAGGTTTGCCATTTCGATAGCCGCCTGCGCTGCCGACCATCCCTTGTTTCCCGCCTTTGTTCCGCATCGCTCGATCGCCTGCTCCAGCGTGTCAGCGCAGACAACGCCGTTGACCACCGGAATGCCCGAGTCCAGCGATATTGAACTCAGCGATCTTGATACCTGAGTGTTGATCAGTCCCGCGTGCGGTGTCGAGCCCTGCACAACCGCGCCAAGGGCGACGATGGCCGAAACGCCGCCTTTGCGGGCCATGGCGTTCACGACGATCGGTATTTCGTTCGCCCCCGGCACCCATGCCACCGTGATGTCTTTCTCGGCGCAACCATGCCTCACCAGGCAGTCGACGGCGCCATCCACAAGCTGCCGGGTCAGAAAATCGTTGAACCTGCTGACCACGACCCCAAACTTCTGCCCCTTTACCGTGAGGTTCGCTGACACAGTCTTCACGTTCATCTTGTCTTCCTCCCTGCCTGTCTTCCTCTCTGTCCTCAATCGTTACGGAATACGGATAGCTTCCTCATAGAATATGGCCCATCTTGGCCTTCTTCGTGGAAAGGTAGCGTTTGTTGTGGACGCCTGCGCCGCACATGATCGGAACCCTTTCCACAATCTCGAGCCCGTGTCCCTCAAGTCCGACAATCTTGCGCGGGTTGTTCGTCATCAGCCTTATTCTTCTCAACCCGAGATCGCTCAGGATCTGGGCTCCCACTCCGTACTCCCGCAGGTCAACATCGAAGCCGAGGTGGACGTTGGCTTCCACCGTATCCATTCCTCCGTCCTGCAAGGCATACGCATGGATCTTGTTGACGAGGCCGATACCCCTTCCCTCCTGACGCATATAGAGGAGCACGCCGCGCCCTTCGCGGCCTATCATTTCCAGCGCTTTCCTGAGCTGGCATCCGCAGTCACAGCGAAGGGAGCCCAGAACGTCGCCGGTGAGGCACTCGCTGTGGACCCTGACAAGAGCCGGTTCCGGGTCTGTTGAATCGCCCAGCACGAGTGCAACGTGGTGTTCTCCGTCAAGAAGGCTCTCATAGAGGTGCAGGCGGAACAGTCCGAAATTCGTAGGCATGGCAACGTTGCGGACCTCCTTAACGAGCTTCTCGTTCCTCCTGCGGTGCGAAATGATGTCAGCGACGCTGGTTATCCTGAGGTTATGCTTCCTGGCGAACTCCTTGAGTTCCGGAAGCCTTGCCATCTGACCGTCCT
This sequence comes from Lentisphaerota bacterium, assembly GCA_016873655.1. Lineage (GTDB taxonomy): Bacteria > Verrucomicrobiota > Kiritimatiellia > UBA8416 > VGWI01 > VGWI01. Next base: position 10,028 of record VGWI01000067.1, on the reverse strand, counting down.
CGCGCAGTATCTCGCAGATAAGTCCGGCGGGTTTTCTTCCTGCCAGCCTTGCCAGGTCAACTGCGGCCTCGGTATGCCCGGCCCTGCGCAACACGCCGCCTTTCATGGCCTGAAGAGGGAACGTATGCCCAGGACTTACGATGTCGTCCGCGCTGCTTGAATCGTCCAGGAGAACCGCGATGGTCCTGGCCCGGTCAGCCGCGCTTATGCCTGTTGATATGCCGCTGGCCGCGTCGACAGACTCCATGAACGCCGTTCTGAAGGCATCTCCCGAATTTCGCGTTGCCATGCGGCCTATGCCAAGGGTTTTCAGGCGGTCGCCGGTCATAGCCACGCAGATCAGGCCCCGGCCGTGCACTGCCATGAAGTTGACATCCCTGTCGGTGGCGAGCTCAGCGGCCATGATCAGGTCCCCCTCGTTCTCGCGTTTCTCGTCATCCGTCACGACAACGATTTCGCCGCGGCCGAAGGCTTCGATTACTTCATCTATCGGATCAAACATGGCTCCACTCCCGAAATACTGACAGCAACTTCAAGGGAAGAGGCGCGAATGGAAGACTCTCTGGTGCAGGCGCGCGGCAATGCAACGCAATGCAGCATCCTGCAACGTCTTCTTCCATCCAGACTCTACTGTCGGCCCCGGACTTTCACCGGATCAATCCCTGCCGGTAAGGCAGAGAGTCGCGGGCTTTAACCGCCGGTCAGGAATCACCCGTCCCCCATCTCGGTCCGGGATCACCTTGCCCCGAAGACAATCGACGTCAACGCAGTATGCGTGAACGACGAGGGACGAGCATAGTGTGCGCGGCGATTGCTAGTCAACAAGCAATCAATCAGTTGAGGTGATGGAGCGAATAAACACAACAGCCGCGGCGTCTGCAGCAACGTGTCCGGCGTTGCGATGGATGCAGTCCTCGTGGACAATGCGCGCGGTCGAACGCCGGTTTCTACGCGAAAGGAGATGCCGAGTGAACGGACGCACGCCGCGAAAGCTCCTTTTGACATCCGTCCGCCGGATCTCGCGGAAGTCCTTTCGCGTGCGGCGTGTGTTGCCAGGTTGCCGTCCGCCTGCGAACAGCTTGAGGTGCGGCTGAAGGACTCCGTGCGCGCCGGGCTGGACTCCGCATTCCTCCCCGACACCGGGAGCTCGTGTACAGCGCCCGGCAGCGCCGAACGAAAGTGCGCTGGCACGCAAGCAGTCCCCGCTGGTACACTCCCTTCGAGTCAGTGATTCAAGAAAGGAGCCTGAACCCATGGTGACGCAAGAACGAAACGGAGTGGTAACGCTGACGGGCAAGCCGGCGGTTCTGCTTGGGCCGGACATCGCGGAGGGTTCAGTTGCGCCGCCGTTCCGCGTTGTGGATGAAGGTTTCAACGTCGTCTCGCTGGACTCGTTTGCCGGCAGCCCGCTCCTGATCAGCTCCGTCCCGAGCCTCGACACGAGTGTGTGCGCGCTGCAGACAAAGCGGTTCAATGCCGAGATCGGGAAACTGAAAGGCCTTTCGGCGATTACCGTAAGCACGGATCTTCCGTTCGCGCAGAAGCGGTTCTGCGCCGCCGAGAAGATTTCCGGCATACGGGTTCTGTCGGACTGCGTGTGGCGCGAGTTCGGCATGAACTACGGCCTGCTCCTCAAGGGCATGGGCCTGCTTGCAAGGGCCGTAATCGTCATCGGCCGCGACGGTCGGGTATCCTATTGCGAGATCGTCGGGGAAATCAGCCAGCATCCCGACTATGACGCCGCCTTGCGCGCTGCCGGGGCTGCGCGGGCATGAGCCCGGTGCTTTGACGATGAAGCCTGCAGACCATCTCGCGGATTCTGATCCGAGCGTGCTGCCGTCTCTGCACGCGTTCGTTCATTCGCCTGAGCTGGATAAACCTGGCTATCCACAGGCATCGCCGTTCAAGACGGGACGCGCCGGGCGTGCGCGCGCAATAGCGGACTCGATGGACCTTCTTTCCGGGGATGACGTGGAAGAGGTCCATCCACGGGCGGCGACCTTTGACGAGCTTTCCGCATTCCATACGACGAGGTACCTGAAGGAACTGGAAAGCGCTGGACGGTCGGGCGCAGCGACGCCGGCTGGTTTGGATATGGGATTCGGAACGCCGGACTGCCCCATCTTCGGCGCCATGTACGACTACCCCGCGCTTGCCGCGGGGGCAACACTGACCGCCGCAAGGCTCGTTGCCTCCGGGCGATACAGGTCCGCGTTCAACCCGTCGGGCGGCTTTCACCACGCCGCTCCCGAACGAGCCGCCGGTTTCTGTTTCGTGAACGACATAGTTCTGGCCTGCATGGAACTGGCCTCGGCCGGGAAACGCGTTCTGTTCCTCGATCTGGACGTGCATCATTGCGACGGAGTTCAGGATGCCTTCTACAGGCGGTCGGATGTGATGACGGTATCGATTCACGAGTCAGGCCGTTCGCTCTTTCCCGGGACCGGCTTCGAGACAGAGATCGGAGAAGGCCCCGGCGAGGGATACAGCGTGAACGTTCCCCTGCCTGTCGGCACCTACGACGACGCCTACCTGCTGGCATTTCGCCGGGTGGCGGTTCCTCTCATCTCGGCCTACGATCCGGACGTGATTGTGGTTGAGCTTGGAATGGACGGGCTGGCCGGTGACCCTCTCGCCCATCTTCACCTCACGAACAACGCCTATGCCGACTGCATGGAGGCCCTGATGCGCATGGGGCGTCCGGTGGTTGCAACTGGCGGAGGCGGGTACAACCCGGAACACACCGCGCGCGGATGGGCGCTCATGTGGAGCATCCTTTGCGGTCGCGGTTCGGCAAGCGACCTGTCCTTCGGCCTGGGGGGCGTGATGCTTGGCACTTCCGAATGGCACGGAGGGCTGCGCGACAGAATGCTCATTTCCGACGGAGGCCGGCGAGAGACGGTCGATTCCGAAGTTGAAAGAGTAGTTTCCGCGGTGCGTCGCACGGTGTTTCCCCTGCACGGTCTTTCGCCGGACGAATGACGATGCCGGGCATTCGTTAATTACTTAACGCCTTTGTCTTGCGCTTCGGTCGGATGCCGCCTAGACTTGCAGCCGGCAAAGCGAACAGAAAAGAGATTCTGAGGAGAACGGATTCCGCAATGATAGAGCACCTACTCGAACCACGCTGCGTAGCCGTCGTCGGCGCATCCCGCACGCCCGGCAAGGTCGGGCACGAGATCGTGGCGAACCTTGTTTCCGGCGGCTTCGAAGGCACGATTGTCCCGGTGAACCCATCCGCAGAAGACGTGCTCGGCCTGAAATGCTACCCGGACCTGGCTTCCTTCGGCGGGAAGGTGGATCTGGGGGTCGTTGCTGTGCCCTCGCCTGCAGTGAAGGCGGCTGTTACCGACATTCTCAATGCCGGCGCCGGCGCGGTCTGTGTGATCACTGCCGGATTCCGTGAAGTCGGCCAGGAAGGCGCGCGCATGGAGCAGGAGATTGTGGAACTGTGCCGGCTGCGCAATGCCCGCCTCCTGGGGCCCAACTGCCTGGGGCTGATCAACTCACGAATACGCATGAACGCTTCGTTCGCAAAACGGATGCCTTCCTTCGGCGGAATATCGGTAATTTCCCAGTCCGGCGCGCTGTGCACGGCGATTCTCGACTGGGCAGCGGCCCGCCATCTCGGCCTGGCAAAGGTCATCAGCATGGGCAACAAGGCGGACCTCGCCGAGAACGACTTCCTGCAGGCGTTTGCCGAGGACGGAGACACGACTGTCATAGCGGCGTACCTTGAGAGCATCGGATCCGGGAAGGATTTCGTGAAGGCGGCCGAAGCCGCCGCGTCGAAGAAACCGGTTGTCATACTGAAAGCCGGAACCACCCTGGCCGGAGCAAAAGCGGCGTCTTCACACACGGGAAGCCTTGCCGGTGCCGACATCGCGTACGGCGCTGCGTTTCGACGTTCAGGCGTGATAAGGGCTGAGACCTTCGAGGCGCTCTTCGACTACGCCACCGCGCTTGCCATGCAGCCGCTGCCGAAGGGCAACAACGTGGCGATAATAACCAATGCCGGCGGACCGGGCATCATGGCGGCTGACGCTGTCGAGCAGGCCGGGATGCGGGTCACTCCGCTCGCCACGAATGTTGCCACGGCGCTCAGAGAAAAACTGCCCGCCGCGGCAAGCGTAGGAAACCCGATTGACGTTCTGGGCGACGCCGATCCGGTACGGTACGCGACCGCGCTCAACGCCGCGCAGGATGATGATTCGATTGACGCGATCATCGTGATCCTCACGCCTCAGGCCATGACAAGGCCGGCGGAGACCGCGCGCGCGATAGCCGGCTGTCTTAACGGCTCCAAACCGGTGCTCGTCTCGTTCATGGGCGGGGAAGACGTCATGCCCGGTCGCGAAGAGCTTGTGGCGTGCAACCTGCCTGACTACCCCGCCCCGGAACGCGCCGTCGCGGCTCTCAGGGCGATGTGTGACTACGCCGCGTGGCGCAGGCGCCCCGAACGGGTTGTCGCGCGCTTCCCGGTCAACAGGCGCAAGGCGGAACGCATCATCCTGCGACACATGCGCACGGGCCGGCTGCAGATGGGCGAAGCGCCGGCCAAGGACATAATGCGTTCGTACGGGTTCAACGTGCCCGACGGAGCCGTGGCCGCGACGTGCCAGGATGCGGTGGATGTCGCCATAAGGATCGGGTTTCCCGTGGCGATGAAGATCGTGTCTCCCGACGTGATACACAAGTCCGATGTCGGGGGCGTGAGATTGAACCTGGCCAACCCGGACGCCGTGCGCGACGCCTATGACCTCATGATGCTGCGCATCGGCCGCGCCGCACCTGAAGCCAACCTTGAAGGCGTCTACGTTGAGAAGATGGGTGAACGCGGCCGCGAGGTGATCCTCGGCATGACGCGCGACCCGCAGTTCGGCCCGATGCTGATGTTCGGCCTTGGCGGCATATTCGTTGAGGTGATGCGGGATGTCACATTCCACCTTGCCCCGATCACCCGCGACGAAGCGCTCCAGATGCTGCGCGGCACGCGGTCGTACAAACTGCTCGAGGGCGTCCGCGGCCAGAAGAGCGTGGATCTTGATTCCCTCGCGGCATCGATTCAAAAGCTGAGCCAGCTGGCAACTGATTTTCCTGAGGTTCAGGAGTTGGACATAAACCCGCTGATCGTCGGGACGGTCGGAACCGATCCCCTCGTCGCGGACGCGCGCATCACGCTTGCCGGGCGCAGGGACAACGCCTGGCATGGATCCCACTAGAAAGAGGCCTTGCGGACATGAAGGAAAAACAAACGGCATTGATTGATCCGGAATGGAAGAAAAAGTACTCCGGCATGGTCCTGACAGCCGCGGAGGCGGTGTCAAGGCTTCACGGGGGCCAGCGCATATTTGTCGGGACAGGTTGCGCACAGCCTACCGCGATCCTGCGCGCGCTTGTGGCTGCCGTTCGGTCTCTGCCCGATACGGAGATACTCAGCCTCTTGGCGCTCGGAGAGACGCCCTACGCGAAGTCGGAACTCGCGTCCTCCTTCAGGTTGAACAGCATGTTCATCTCGGAACCGGTGCGGCCGCTCGTCCAGGAGGGGCTGGGTGACTACACGCCGATATTCCTGTCTGAAATCCCGCGTCTTTTCGAGTCCGGCAAGATGCCGATCGACGTCGCGCTGGTTTCGGTGACCCCGCCGGACGAGCGCGGCATGTGCAGCCTCGGTGTCAGCGTGGATATCGTGCGCAGCGCTGTCGAGAATGCCGGACTGGTGATTGCACAGGTCAACGCGATGATGCCCAGGACGCTCGGGGACTCGATGATCCATGTGACAAACCTCGACTGTCTTGTTCCCGCCGACGAGCCGATTCCGGAGATTCCTCCGCCGGAACCCGGCGAGTGTACGCGCCGGATTGGCGAGTACATCGCGGCCCTCGTGGAAGACGGATCAACGATTGAATTCGGGATCGGTCAGATACCGCAGGCAGTCATGGAGTTCTTGAAGAACAAGAAGGACCTGGGCATCCATACGGAGATGTTCACCGACTCCCTGATTGACCTTATCGAATCGGGCACCGTGACCGGCAAGTACAAGACGCTTGATCCAGGCCGTGTTGTCGCGAGTTTCTGTCTCGGCACGAGAAAGCTCTACGACTACGTGAACAACAACCCCGTGTTCTCGTTCCATCCGTCCGAGTATGTGAACGACCCGTTCATTATCGCCCAGCAAAGGAAGATGGTGGCGATTAATATCGCCTTGGAAGTGGACCTGACCGGGCAGGTATGCGCTGATTCACTGGGCTCCAGGTTCTATTCCGGCATAGGCGGGCAGGTTGACTTTAACCGCGGCGCTTCGCGCGCTCCCTCCGGTCGCGCCATAATAGCGCTGGCTTCGACGGCTCAGGATGACTCGGTCTCGAGAATCGTGTGCAGGCTGAGTCCGGGCGCCGGCGTGGTGACGACACGCGGCGACGTGCACTATGTCGTTACCGAGTACGGAGCCGCGTACCTGCACGGAAAGACGGTTCAGGAGCGGGCAATCGCGCTCATTTCGATCGCACATCCCAAGTTCCGCCGCCAGCTTCTCGAGGAGGCCATCGAGGCGCGCTACGTAAGGTCGGAAATGGCCGGTGTTGAGGGCAAGATAGTTGTCTCGCCCCCTGCCCTGCATGCCCGGATGATCCTCGACGACGGAACGGAAGTGCACCTGCGCCCGATCCACCCGACCGACGTGCCCAGCATGAAGGACCTCTTCTACCAACTCAGCCAGGAGACGATCTACTACCGTTTCATGTCCCACGTGAAGCACATCACGCAGAAGGACATACAGGATTTCGTGTTCATAGACCACCGCACCGACATGGCAATAGTCGCGACGCTTCCGGAGGCGCACGGGGACGAGATGATCGCAGTAGGCCGGTACTACCTCGACGCACAGACCAACCGCGCGGAAGTGGCCTTCGTCGTGCACGACAAATGGCAGAACAGGGGCATCGGCACGTTCCTCCTCAAGTACCTCGTATCGCTGGCGAAGCGTAACGGCATAAGCGGTTTCACTGCGGAAGTGCTGCGAGAGAACCGGGCAATGCAGGCAGTTCTGAACAAGTGCGGCTGCAAGACATCCATGACAACCGAAGGTGGCGTCTGCAGCTATCGCCTCGACTTCGATTGAGGTTCTGAACCCGTGCTGGCAGTCAGCGGCAGGAATTGTTACCGCATGGTATTGGCTTCGGCTTCGCCGCGAAGGTTGAAGATCGCCAGGGCTTGCGGGCTTGACGTCGCGGTCGCAGCCCAGCATACCGACGAGGTTATGTACGAAGAAGATCCCAGGCGAACGGCCGTGGAGAATGCGCGCCGCAAGCATGATGCCTGCCGGTCCTCAATTCCGGACGCGTGCATCCTGGCCGCCGACACTGTCATTGAGCTCGACGGGCGTTGCGTGGCCAAACCCGTATCGATGGAGGATGCCATCCGTCAGCTTCTTGCCTTTTCCGGGCGCAGTCACACGGTCATAACGGGTGTGGCGTTCTCTGCTCCGGGCGGCGGACTGCACGAGAGAATCTGCGAATCAACCGTGGTCTTCAGGGCAGTTGACCGCGCCGCCGCCATGGAGTACTTCAACCGGGTGCATCCGCTCGACAAGTCGGGTTCCTACGACATCGACCAGCATCCGGAGATGATCATAGATTCATTCACGGGGTCGAGGACAAACGTGATGGGCCTTCCACGGTCCGTCGTCCGCGAGTGGGCTTCGCTGAAGTGAACATCGTCAGCCCAGATCCCGTGGCGATCGGCCATGCGACCATTGCCTTCCCGTTCGGGCTCTCCCCGATGGCCGGCTACACGGATTCAGCGATGAGGCGCCTGTGTTTCGAGCACGGATGCGGTTTTGCTCTCACCGAGGTTGCGAATGCCAGGGCACTTGCCCGCGGATGCCGGAGAACACGCCACCTGCTACATGCCGATGCGTCGGAACGGCCGCTGGGGGCGCACATATACGGCTCTGACCCCGACGCGCTTGCCGCAGCGGCCGAGTGGATAGAGGCGCAGAACAGGTTCGATTTCATCGACCTGAACGCGGGCTGCCCTGTGCGCAAGATAGTGGCGCGCGGCGCAGGGGCGGCGCTCACGCGCACGCCGGCGAAACTGGAGTCCCTCGTGCGCGCGATGACTTCGAGGGTGAAGATGCCCGTCACCGTGAAGACGCGCGTGGGTTGGACATCGGCACAGACGATGGCGATTGATCTCGCAAGGGCCGCCGAACAGGGCGGAGCGTCAATGGTTTCGATTCACGCGCGGTTCGCGGAAGACAAGCATTCCGGACCTGCTCACTGGGGACTGCTTTCAGCGGCCAGGCAGTCGGTATCAATTCCGGTCATGGGAAACGGCGGCGTTGAGTGTGCGGCCGATGCGTTGAACATGGTAAGGGACACCGGCGTCAGCGGCGTCCTGATCGGCAGGGCTGCCGTGGGTAATCCGTGGATATTCGACAGGATCCGGCGGCTTTGCGCCGGCGAACCGGACCAGGGCCCTTCGCTCGCGGAAATCAGGAAGACGGCCCTGAGGCAGCTGGAAAGCATAATCAGCCTGAAGAGAATTGAGTATGCACACAGACAGAAGGCGAAGATCTCCGCTGAGCACGCCGGCGTGCTTCAGTTCAGGGCACACCTTGCGCGGTACCTGACCGGGATGCGCGGGTGGTCCTCTCTGCGCCGCAGGCTTGAGGCGATAAGCAGCATTGCCGACATAGAGGCCGGGATTGACGAGGTGTTTGCCCTGCAGAGAGAAACTGCCGGGGGCTAGCGCACATTATTCATGTTCTTCGTCGCGAGAGGGCGCAGGGTGCGTCAGATCAGCGGCTTGCCGAAGAGGGCCGGATGGCGGCGTGTTGACACACGTCAAAGTCGGTCATCAAGGTAAGTCGCTTAGGTGGCGTATCATGTGCACTCGCAGCAGAAGGTTCATGAATAATGCGCGCTAGCGTTCGCTGGCGGTTCCCGGCCAGACACAATCCGACCCGCCGGCGCCGCCGTTGTCCTGGCCGTCAGGTCCAACGCTGTAAAGGACGAAGCCGTCGGCTGTCGGCCTGTAGCGAAACGCGTTGTCAAACGGGTCCTGCAGGGGCGGCTTTGGCGGCTGCAGTTCGGAGAGACTTCCAGGGTACCTCTTCGTCGCCAGGCGGAAACGCTCCAGCGCCACGGCAGCCCTTGACATCTCCACCTGCGCCTCAAAAACCGCCAGGCGCTCTGAAAGCGGAACGAACCGGGGAATAAGCGACGCGGACAGCGGCCTGCCTTCGATCGATCGCGCTATCGCCGCCAGACCTGCTTGCCGTTCGTGAAACGCCTTGGAGGCAAGAGAACGCGCGCGGCCCATGGCGTCCATGAACGCGGCCACGTCGCGCCTGAGCAACGGTTTCGCGGCATATGTCGCATAGAGCCTCATCCAGCGAGGCAATTCCCCTGTCCCTTCCAGCGTGGGAAGCCTGCCCTTGAGGAGCCCTTTGCCAATCCAGGACCCGAAGAAGACCCTTTCACCGTCAAGCCCCCTCGCGAATCCTACGCCCGAGGGATCCCGCAGCAGGATGAGCGCCCTGTCCACCCTGTCCAGGGCCGGGGCCGTGATAGTCCCCTTCCCCTTCGTCCGAAGCGCCTGCGAGAGGCGCGAGATGGCCGCGCTTCCGGCAACTGTCCGCCATTGCTGGGACGCTGTAACCGGCTCGGACTTCAGAAAAGCGCACAGCCTCATTGCCGTGGCTGAGTCGGCAAGCGCCTGGTCGGCGCGGCCGGCCTCCGAATGAAGCCATGACCGCAGGACCAGCAGCCGCACGGCCGCCACAAGCTGCATGACATGCATCGGAGCAGCTCCGGCACCGTTGGAGAAGTCCGGTTCGAACCTGCAAGCCGGTTTCAGGGCAGCCGTTTCAAGCAGGTCAAATATCGGTCTGATTGCGTCGCCGTCGACCGTCTGCCACAATGAGAGACGGGTCATCGCATTTATCGCGCCCGGGGAACCGCCTTCGGCGGCAATTCCTTCCTGGGCTGCAAGGAGCTGAGAAACTGCCACGTATCTGCCGCGCA
>VGWI01000066.1 GCA_016873655.1 Lentisphaerota bacterium | reverse complement strand
GCGAACCAGGTATTTGTCCAGTATTCTCATCTTGCCGGGGTGTCCTCGGTCTGTTTCTCCGCAGCGCCGGGGGGTTCTTCCTGTTCCGCGTAGCCTAGCCGCGCCGTTCAGGCAGTCAAGGCGCGGTTTCTGTCGCGGTTTTGAGGTTGACGCACTAATGCTGCTCCCATACCATTCCCGCCCTGTTTAGGGGGGCCGTGCTGCGGCGCAGCTGCATGGCGCAATGTGGTTCCACTGGAGGGAGTTCAGACATGGCGATCAAGGTAGGCATCAACGGGTTCGGACGGATCGGCAGGCTCGTGTTCCGCGCGGCGATGGAGAATCCAAAGATTGAGGTCGTCGGGATCAACGACCTGTTCGACTCCAAGCAGCTCGCGTACATGCTCAAGTACGACAGCGTCCACGGCGTGTTTCAGGGAACGGTTGAGGCGGCCGACGGCGCCCTTGTGGTTAACGGCAGCAAGATTCGTCTCACGGCCGAGCGGGATCCTGCGAACCTGAAGTGGGGCGATGTAGGCGCCGAGTACATCTGCGAATCCACGGGCTTTTTCCTCGAGCAGGCGAAGGCCGAGGGGCACATCAAGGCCGGCGCCAGGCGCGTGGTCATGTCCGCGCCCTCGAAGGACGACACTCCGATGTTCGTGATGGGCGTGAACCACAAGACCTACAAGGGCCAGGCGTACGTTTCGAATGCCTCGTGCACGACGAACTGCCTTGCGCCCATCGCCAAGGTCGTGAACGACAACTGGGGCATCGCCGAAGGCCTGATGACGACCGTGCACGCCACGACCGCCACGCAGAAGACCGTGGACGGGCCGGGCGGCAAGAAGGACTTCCGCGGCGGGCGCGCTGCGGCCGGCAACATCATCCCGTCCTCGACCGGCGCCGCGAAGGCGGTCGGCAAGGTGATCCCGGAGCTCAAGGGCAAGCTCACCGGCATGGCGTTCCGGGTTCCCACTCTGAACGTCTCCGTGGTTGACCTGACGGTGAAGCTGGCCAAGCCGGCCGGCGCCGATGCGGATTCGGCTTACAAGGCGATCTGTGCGGCGATGAAGGCCGCGAGCGAGGGGCCGCTGAAGGGCATTCTCGGCTACACCGAGGACGACGTTGTTTCGACCGACTTCAATCACGACAAGCGCACGTCGATCTTCGACGCCGGCGCGGGCATCATGCTCAACCCGGGATTCGCGAAGCTGGTCTCATGGTACGACAACGAGTGGGGCTATTCGAACAAGCTTCTCGACTTGATCGTGCACATGGAGACGGTGAAGTAAGGCGCTGCGCGTAGCTTCTGCGGCGTGTTGAAGGCGGATCGCGGCGGCGCCGGAGACGGCGCTGCCGCGATTGCATTATGGGGGGCACCGAAGATGAACAAGCTTACGCTCCGTGATATTGAACTGAAGGGCAGGCGCGTCCTGATGCGCGTGGACTTCAACGTCCCGATAGAGGGCGGCGTTATTTCCGACGACACCCGTGTCCGGGCCGCGCTGCCTTCGATCCGCCACGTGCTGGAGAATGGCGGTTCGCTTGTGCTGATGAGTCATCTCGGGCGCCCGAAGGGGAAGGGCTACGAGGCGGAATTCAGCCTGAAGCCGGTCGCCGTCCATCTTGCCAAGGTCCTGGGCATGCCCGTGACTTTCGCGCCGGACTGCATGGCGGCGGATGACGCGGTGAAATCGCTTCCGGCCGGCGGGATCGTGATGCTCGAGAATACCCGTTTCTACAAGGAGGAAGAGGGCAAGACGAAGAAGGCCGAAGGCATGTCCGATGAGGAATACCAGGCAAAGAAAGCCGACCTCAAGGAAAAGCAGAAGGCCATGGCGCAGAAACTTGCGTCGTACGGCGAGATATACTGCAACGACGCGTTCGGCTCCGCGCACCGCGCCCATGCATCAACCGCCGTTGTCTGCAAGTACGTCAAGACCAGCGTTGCCGGCTTCCTGATGGAGAAGGAGATCGAGTACCTTGGCAAGGCGGTCGAGAGCCCGGCCCGTCCGTTCGTCGCGATACTTGGCGGCGCGAAGGTGTCCGACAAGCTCGCCGTCGTGCGCAACCTTCTCGGCAAGGTGGATACCCTGATCGTCGGCGGCGGCATGGCCTACACGTTTCTGAAGGCGAAGGGCCATTCGGTCGGCAAGTCGCTTTGCGAGACGGACCAGCTTGCCTACGCGAAGGAGATGCTGGACATGGCCGCGTCGAAAGGCGTCCGGTTCATGCTGCCGGAAGATAACGTGGCGGCCGACAAGTTCGATGAGGCCGCAGCGGTGAAGGTGACCGGCAACGACATTCCCGAGGGCTGGATGGCTCTGGACATCGGCCCGAAGACGATCAAGGCTTACTCGGCGGTGATCAGAGAAGCGCGGACGGTGGTGTGGAACGGCCCGATGGGCTGTTTCGAGATGAAACCGTTTGCCGCCGGGACGATGGGAATCGTGAATGCGGTCGCGGCCAACTCCGGGTGCGTCAGCATTATCGGCGGCGGCGACAGTGTGGCTGCGGTGAACCAGAGTGGCATGGCTTCCAAGATGTCGCACATAAGCACCGGCGGCGGCGCGAGCCTTGAGTTCCTCGAGGGCAAGGAACTGCCGGGTGTCGCGGCTTTGAACGACAAGTAACATCTGAATGGCGGCGTGGCCGCCGGGGGAGTATCAGTGAGCAAGTTCAGGAAGTGTACGATTGCCGGCAACTGGAAGATGAACAAGGCCGTCAACGAGGCGGAAGACCTCGCTTCGTCCGTGAAGCGCGAGATGGGCGAGTGCAGCGACGTGGAGATCGTTCTCTGCCCGCCGTTCACCGCTCTCAAGGTGGTCGGCGACGCCATATCCGAATCGCGGTTGAAGCTCGGCGCTCAGAACATGCACTCGGAGCCGGACGGGGCGTACACCGGCGAGATTTCCGCCAACATGCTCCGTGACCTTTTCTGCCACTACGTCATCCTCGGCCACAGCGAACGTCGGACATATTTCCACGAGACCGACGATGTCGTGAACAGGAAGGCAAAGGCGGCGCTGAAGGCGAACCTGCTTCCGATCGTGTGTGTAGGTGAAACGCTGACCGAACGCGACGCCGGCTGCGCGGAGTCGGTGGTCCGGACTCAGTTGCAGGGCAGCCTCGACGGGCTGGGCGACGTGCTCGACAAGGTGCTCGTGGCATACGAGCCGGTCTGGGCGATAGGCACCGGGCGCACGGCGACGCCGGAGACGGCCCAGGCCATGCACAAGTACATCAGGTCCGTGCTCGGCGGCATCGGCGGGTCGAAGGCGGATTCGGTGCGCATACTCTACGGTGGCAGCATGAAGCCCGACAACGCGGCCGCGCTGATCTCGCAGCCTGATATTGACGGCGGACTTGTGGGCGGGGCGGCGCTTGAAGCGCGCCAGTTCTGCGAGATAGTGCGTGCGGCGCTCTCGTGCTGATTGGAGGTGCGGCGATGACGGTCCTGAGATTCATGTTACTGTTCATTGAAGTGGTCAGCGCTTTCCTGCTGGTCGGGGTGATACTTCTGCAGAAGTCGAAGCAGCAGGGAGCGGGCATGATGTTCGGCGCCGGTGTCGGGGAGTCGCTCTTCGGCGCGCAGGTGGGCAACGTGCTCACGCGTACGACTGTCGTTCTTGCCGTGATTTTCCTGGTCAACACAACTGCCCTGGCGTATCTGGGCGCGCGCCGCGCGGCGCCGAGGTCCGTGACCGACGGAATACGGTCAACCCCGACGGAGTCCGCGCGCGGTCCGGCGGCGCCGTCTTCCCCGGCCGGGCAGCCCGGCGGCGGCATTGAAGCGCCCCTGGACGCGGGTATTGACGAGACGGTGCCGATGGAAGTGCCGGTGCCCGACATGCCGTCGGCTGCAATGCCGGCTGCTGGAACGATGTCCGAGTCCGGAATTCCGGCCGACGGCGGCACCGTGGAAGTGTCGGTGCCCGGAGGCATTCCGGCGGAATAGCGCCGCTCAGGTTTTTCCGGCGAAGCGGGGATCGAGCGCATCGCGCAAGCCGTCGCCGACGAAGTTCAGGGCGAACAGCGCCAGAGCCAGCTCCGCGCCCGGGAAGACCATCAGCCACGGGAAGCTGTCCATCGTTTCCGCGCCTTCCCGTATCAGCAGTCCCCACGAGCTCATCGGTGGCTGGACTCCCAGCCCGAGAAAGCTGATGAACGCCTCCAGCAGGATCACGCGGGGAACGGTCAGCGTTGTGTAGACAACGACAGGTCCAATCACGTTCGGAAGGACGTGCAGGAAGAGGATGCGCGCGTGGGAAAACCCGAGAACCTGCGCCGCCTTGACGTAGGGTTCCTGGCGGATTGCCAGCACCTGGCCGCGCACGATGCGCGCCATGGTCAGCCACTCGACGGCGCCGATTGCGACGAACATCAGGACGAGATTTCTGCCGAACACCACCATCAGCACGATGACGAGCACCGCGAACGGAAGGGCGTACAGGACGTCCACCACCCGCATCATGATGTCGTCAAGTCTTCCGCCGGTATAGCCTGAAAGGGCGCCGTAGCCGACTCCTATTATCAGCGAGACAAGTGTTCCGCAGACCCCGACGGCCAGAGATATGCGCCCCCCGTGGAGAAGGCGCGAAAGGAGGTCGCGACCCAGCACGTCGGTCCCCAGCAGGTGTTCCGTCGAGGGCGCCGCCGCGCCCAGTTCGAGGTTCTGGGCATCGGGCGGGTACGGCGCGAACGCAGGCGCGAAAACCGAGGCCGACGAGATCAGTCCAAGCACGGCGAGGCCGGCGATCGCGGCGCGATGGCGCCTGAACCTGTGCCAGAGGCGGGGCGGAGTACGGGCGGGTTGCAGTGTCATATCCTCCTGTGCGACCTCATGCGCGGGTCCATTGCGCCGAGCGCCACGTCAACCCCGAGATTAAAGATCGAAATGACCGCCGAATAGAAGACCACCATCCCGAGTACCAGTGAGTAGTCCCTGTTGAACGCGCCGACAACGAACATGCTGCCCATGCCGGGCACATGAAAGAGTGTTTCGACGACGAAAGATCCGGTTACAAGACCCGCCGTCGCGGGGCCGAGGAACGAGACGACCGGGATCATGCCGGGCTTCAGGACGTGGCGCACGATCACGGCCGCCGCGCCGAGGCCCTTTGCCCGCGCAGTGCGCACGAAGTCCATGGGGAGGATTTCGAGCATTCCCGCGCGGCTCATTCGCGCGATGTATGCCGCATAGACGGCGCCGAGCGTCAGGGCCGGCAGGACGCGGTCCGGCCACGACTCCCAGCCGGAAGCCGGAAGCCATCCCAGCCTGAGAGAGAAGAACATCACCAGCAACGGCCCGAGCACGAAGGAAGGCATGCTGATTCCAAGGAGCGCCAGTGTCATCACCGCATTGTCCCAAGCCGAGTGCGGCTTCAGGGCAGCGACGATGCCGGCGGGGATTCCCATCGCCAGCGCAAAGAGAAGGGCAAGCGCGCCGAGCTGCAGGGAGACGGGGAAGGTATCCGCGATGATCTCGTTCACTGTCCGGTTGGCGTACTTGAACGACGGGCCGAGATCCCCGTGCAGGAGCCGGCCGAGGTAGCGGACGTACTGGACCGGCACCGGGTCGTCGAGGCCGTAATGGGCGTTGAGACGTTGGATGGACTCCGCCGTGTAGTTGCGTTCGTCGGTAAACGGGCCACCGGGCGCCAGGCGGATGAGGACAAACGCTATCGTCACCGTGGCCCAAAGCACGGGAACCGTCTGGGCGATGCGGCCTAGGAGGAATCTCTTCATGCCGTGGTCAGCCGCCGGGGGTCAGGTAAACGTGTTTGTAGGGGTGGCGGTCCAGAATGGTCGAATACCACCCCCGCACGGACTGGTGCACCAGCGACTTGCTGCGATAGAAATAGATCGGCATGACCGGCGACTCTTCGAGCAGGATCGCCTCGGCCTGCTGGAAACGGCGCGTCCGCTCCTCCGTATTCGGTTCCGCCGCGGCCTGTGAAACAAGAATGTCGTACTGCCTGTTCGACCAGCCCGTGCGGTTGTTGCCCCCGCCGGTAACCCACATGTCCAGGAACGTGTTGGGGTCGGCGTAGTCGCCGATCCAGCCGGCCCGCGCGATGTCGTACTTCAGGGACTGTGTCTGGTCCAGGTACACCTTCCATTCCATGTTGACCAGTTCCACGTCTATCCCGAGCTGCGTTGTCCACATCTGGCGTAGGGACTGCGCGATGCGTGCATGCGCGTCGGAATTGTTGTAGAGCAGCGCGATCCGCGGGAAGTTTGTGCCGCCAGGGTAGCCGGCTGACGCCAGGAGCGCGCGGGCGCCGGCGGCGTCCTCGTCGAGGCGCGCGGAGGATGAGTATTTCCCGGCGCCGGGCGGGGTGAAGCAGAAGGCCGGGTCCTCGCCGCCTTTCGTCACGTAGCGGACGATCTGCCCGCGGTTGACGGACATTGAAAGCGCTCGCCGCACGCGTACATCGTTCAGCGGCGGTTTTGTGACGTTGAAGAGGTAATAGTAGACCCCCAGGTACGGGTTCAGGCGGAGCAGTTCCGGGCGGGTTGAGCTGTAGTACGATATGCGGTCCAGCGGCACCGTGCCCGTGACGTGCAACTGGCCGGCGAGGAAGGCGCGCTCCTCGATCTTGTGGTCGCCGATAGGGTAGAACTTGATGGCGTTCAGTTTGACACGCGCCCGGTCCCAGTAAGAGTCGTTTACTTCCACCTCAATGCGGTTGCCGGGCTCCCATGTTTTCAGGACGAACGGGCCGTTACCCACGAAACTGCCGGGTTTTGTCCATGCGGTGCCAATCGTCGTTTCCGCACCGTGCGCGCGGATTGTGGGCTGGTGCACGGGAAACCAGGAATGATGGGCCAGCAGCGAGAGGAAGTACGGGATCGGCGCATTGAGCGTGATTCTGACGGTGCGCGAGTCCGGCGCCTCGAAGCCCACGTCGGCGAAGTTGGTGATTGAACCCTTGTGGTAGGCTTCCGCGTTCTTTGCTCCGAACAGCATGTACGCGTACGGGCTGCCCAGCTCCGGCGAGAGCATGCGGCGGAACGAGAACATGAAATCGGCCGAGGTCACCGGGTCGCCATTGGACCACAAACCGTTCTGCCTGAGCGTGAACGTATAGACTGTACCATCGTCCGAGACGGACCACGACTCTGCCGCCCCCGGCTCGGGCGCGAGGTCCTGCGGGCCCTCAGCCACCAGCCCCTCCAGCAATGCCGAGACAATGTTGAACTCGGAGACGCCCGTGATGACGTGCGGATCGAGGTCTTTCGGTTCCGAGAGGTTCCCGAGGAGGAGCACGCCCTGTCTGCTGGCGGCATCAACCGGTCTCTCGCGCGAGCCGCAGCCCGCGGATAGCACGGCTGCGCAGAGGGTGCAGGCGAGCGCAAGCGGCCCGCGCCATTCGTCCGGCCTCATCAGATCTTCACCGCGAATCTCTCGCCTGTCTTTATGTCCGTTGCCATGCATGCGAGCAGTTCGGAAGCGTGCTGCAGATCCTTGAGACAGACGGTCTCGACGGTCGAATGCATGTACCTGTTCGGCAGGCCAACGAGGCAGCAGGGAACGCCGCCGTTCTGGACATAGATCGCCTGCGCGTCGGTTCCGCCGGCGACGTGGAATGTCTCGATCTGGTGCGGGATCTTGTTCTTGCGCGCGACCTTTCGGATCCGGTCCACGAGGACCGGGTGGTTCTCCCTGCCGATGCTGATCGTGGGTCCTCCTCCGAGCTTCACTTCGCCGAACTGTTTCACGTCTATGCCCGGGGTGTCGGTCGAGAAGGTAACGTCCACAACGATCGCGGCGTCCGGCTTGATTCTCTGCGCCTGCATGGTTGCCCCGATGCAGCCGACTTCCTCCTGGATGGAACTACAGGCGTAGATCGCGCACTTTGGCGAGCGTTCCTTCGCCATGCGCAGCGCTTCGGCAACGACCCATGCGCCGCACCGGTTGTCCATGCCGCGTGCGACAGCGGTGTCGTCGGTCAACATCTGGAACTCGTCCGCGAAGGTCAGGGCGTCGCCGATTGAGACGCGGCGTTCCGCGGTTTTCCTGCTTGTCGCGCCGATGTCAACGTAGAGCTCGTGGAGTTTCGGTGTCTTCTTTTCTGTCGTCCGGTCCTGAAGGTGGATCGGCGTGCAGCCGACTACGCCGGCGACGGGGCCTTTTCCCGTGTGGATCCACACGCGTTTGCCGGCGACCAGCGCCGGGTCCACTCCGCCGATCCGCTGGACGTAGAGAAACCCCTTGTCGTCAATGTACTTGATGATCATGCCTATCTCGTCCATGTGCGCGTCGAGCATTAGCTTCGGGTTTCCGCGCGGATTCACGATGGCTGTGGCGTTGCCGTGCGGGTCCGTCACCACCTCGTCGGCGAAGTCCCGCACGTAGTCGCACCAGAGGCGCTGGGCGCGCGGTTCGCTGCCGCTGGGGGACGGCGTATTGAGAAGCTGACGCAGGAACTCGAGGGATTGCTTGCGCATGTGTTTCAGTCCTCCGCATTGAGCCGCGCGCACCGCGCGCTGCAGGTTGTTGATACCACAGGGCAGTGCGGTCATCAAGTCGCCGGCGGCGTGTAGTGCGCTTCCGTCCCGCCGACCAGCGGGATGGGCGGTGGGTCAGAACCGGCAGCGGAGGGTGAGCAGCAGCGCGCCGATCTCGTTATTGTCCCGGAAATCCTTCTCAAACGCCTCGATGGCGTCGATGCCTTCCGGTGAATTCGGCTTGAGGCCGTGGATCACGGCACGGTTGAAGGTGGAAGCGAACCGGTACTCCAGGCCGGCCGCGACCCGAGCGAGAGGCGTCCACTCAAGCCCTAACCCCGCATGCCAGCCGGCGGCGTCGTTTCTGTCCACGATCACGTCGCCGGCCGTGCTCACCGGTCCGCCCGGAATGATTCCCGACGTTTCAACTTCAATGTTCCGGCTCAGGTACCAGCCTATTCCGGCGAGGGCGGAAGCCTCCACCGATGCTGTCAGGCGCCGGACGTACCTGCAGGATAGCTGGATCGGGGTGATCTCCGATGCGCCGGTCACGGTGATTCCGAGCCTTTCCTCTTCCGGGTGGTCGGTGAAACGAAGCACTGCCATTTCCGCCCGCAGGCTGTGGGACAGGGGTGCCGAGAGTTCAATCCCGGCGATCGGCTCCAGTTGTTCAGTTGTTCCGCCCAGGGTTGCGCCGGACAAGACCCCGAACGCGACAGTGCCGTCGGCGCAGGCGTGCCGGACGAACGAGGTGAGGTACAGCGCCGAGGCGCAGAAGAGTATGTGCCTGCATGCGTGCCGCCAATTGTTCATGTCAGGGGGCTTCCTCGAAGCAGTCGAACCTGAGATGCCACAGCCACTTCCGGGCTGGCGGGGCCTCGGAATCCAAGGGCCACTCGCCCCTGCGCTGTTCCGGGTCGAAAGAGACCAGATCGAGCGCCGACATGAATTCCAGTGTGTTTTCGTCGATCCACCTGATGTCCGCGAGACTGTCCGGATACGGGTCGAGCGTGGTCATCGCCGGCAAGGCGCCGGGGCTGTCGTAGCCGTCGAGGATGGTTATCACCTCGTAGATGGCGAGGAACTGATGGCCTTCGCCGCTGGAAAGGATCAGGACCTTGCCGCAGTCCGGTGAAGGCAGAACCGCCTCAATCGCGCCGTTTGCGTCGAGATCGGCGGTGATGATCGTGAGGTTGTTGTCGGCGTCAACGAAGCCCAGGCGGTGGTTCCAGTCCTGCCGTATGACGATGAAAGCGCTGCAGTCGGGATTCTTCACCGGAACGAGTTCCACGTTGCCGTACGGCATGACGGCCGGGTTTGTGGCGCAGGAGGTGAGAAGCAGCAGAACGAGCGGGAGCGCCGTGCGTGCGTGGACGCGGGGCAAGCCGGGACGGGCGTGTGGATCCATGCGACAATGGAAGACAGGAAACCACGGCGGGTCAAGCGCGGAACAGGAGAACCGCCCGCGTCTCCGTGGAGCGGTCGCCGGCCGCGCCGCGCCTCGATGAAGCCGCGAGATGAACACGGCCGACAGCCAGGCGCCAATGTCCGGCGGATTCGAGCGACGCTCCGTGTTTCTCAGCGGCAGTCATGCGTGGCCCTTTCTTGAACCGCTTGATGAGATGGGCAGCCCTGACCAGCGGGATGGAAGGAGTTCTGCCGGCACTACCCGGCGAGTCCGGCCAGGTAGTCGATCCAGGCGTCCATTCCTTCGCCCGTGCGTGCGCTGAGCTGGAAGACGAATGCTCCCGGATGCGTTTTCCGGAGCCACATCAGGCAGGTTGCCGAATCCCAGTCGAGGTGCGGGACGAGATCGAGCTTCGTCAGGACCGTTACCGGAGCTGAGGAAAAGAGCGCGGGGTACTTGGCCGGCTTGTCCTCTCCTTCGGTCACGGAGAGCAGGGCGACCTTGAAGCTCTCGCCGAGGTCGAACGCGGCGGGGCAGACAAGGTTGCCGACGTTCTCGATGAACAGCAGTCTGGCGCCGTCGTCCGCAACGCGCGGCAGGCATTCTCCTACCCGGCGCGCGTCCAGATGGCACGCGTTGAAGGTTTCGATCTGGATTACCGGCGCGCCCCGGCCTTCGAGGCGGCGAGCGTCGTGGTCGGTGCGCTGATCGCCGGTGATCACAGCGCACTTTATCCTGCCGCGCAGACGGTCGAGGGTCTTCTCCAGCAGTGTTGTTTTGCCTGAGCCGGGCGAGGATATGATGTTGAGCGCAGTTATTCCGCGCGCTTCCATCCATTTCCTGTTTTTCGCCGCGGACTCGTCGTTGTCGGCGAGCAGGCTGCGTTCGACCGATTCCTTCAGCACGGCATCCGACGGGGGGTGGACGTGGACCGGCCCGCCCGGTTCGTGAGAATGCGGAACGCCGCCGTGGTCATGGTGATGGCGGTGATGGGGCGTCTCACCGCAGCCGCAGTCCTTGCACATGTTACGATCTCCCGTGGGCGGCAGGCTTGGCATCGGGCGAAGCCGCCGCTGTTTCCAGTTCCGCCGATTCAATCACGAGGTCGCGACCGTCGACTATCTCCGTTTCGTCGGATCCGCACCCGCCGCACGGGGCGAACGGCTCTTCGGGCATGCTTTGCTCCCCGCAGGAGCGGCAGCGGACCGTTGCGCGCACGATATTGATGTCGAGCGCCGCCGCGGCGGCCGGCGTGTTTGCCGCGGCGAACGGGAAGGCCATGCGGAGCGCTTCCGGGTCCACGCCGGAGAGCGTTCCCACCCTCAGGCGTACTCTGGACACAACGGCTCCGCCGTGCTCGCCGGCTATCCGTCCGAGTTCCGACACCAGTGACATC
Organism: Lentisphaerota bacterium; assembly: GCA_016873655.1. Lineage (GTDB taxonomy): Bacteria > Verrucomicrobiota > Kiritimatiellia > UBA8416 > VGWI01 > VGWI01. Next base: position 2,725 of record VGWI01000066.1, on the reverse strand, counting down.
GCTATTGAGAGCTCGTGCACTCAGCATATCCTCGGCAGCAGTTCGCCCTGCGGCATATCCACCAGCCTTCTTCCGCCGGCGAGGGTGTTCAGCAGGACACTGCCAGCGTCAGCGGTTACGGTTCCCATGCGGCAGGCATTCCGTCCTTCCGGAATGGCTTTCCATGCCGTGAGAATGGGGTCGCATGCCTCGGGCGCGCAGAAGAGAAGGATGCGACCTTCCGAGGCGACATGAAGGATGTCGAGCCCGAGCAGTTCGGCGGCGGACCGGGTTGCCGGTGAGACAGGGATGTTCTGTTCGTCCAGGGCCACACCGCAGGGCGTCCCGTGCACTGCCTCGTTGACGACCGCTGCGACGCCGCCGCGTGTCGGGTCGCGCATGAAGCGGACGGCGCCGGCCATGTCCGCCGCGGCGGCGACAAGCCTGTGCACCGGACCGGTATCGCTCATCGGGCCGGTTCCGGACAGGACGGCTTCCCGGGCGCACAGAACCGCCATTCCGTGGTCGCCCAGCGGTCCGCTTGCGAGAACGGCGTCGCCCGGCCGGATCATTTCCGGTCCGAGCGAGAAGCCCGGCAGCGCCCGGCCGATGCCGGACGTGTTGATGTAGAGTCCGTCGCACTGTCCCCGGGCCACGACCTTGGTGTCTCCCGTGACTACGGTGACGCCGCACTCGTCCGCCGCGGCGGCGAGAGAGTCAAGAATCCTCCGCAGGAGCGAGATGTTCAGTCCTTCTTCGAGGATTAGGCCGACGGAGAGCCACAGCGGCTTGCCTCCGCACACGCAGATATCGTTCACCGTACCGTGCACGGCCAGCTTGCCTATGTCGCCGCCGGGGAACTCAAGCGGCTGCACGACAAAGCTGTCCGTCGTGAAGACCAGCGGTCCATCCGGATCCGGCAGCGACGCTGCGTCGGGGAACCCTTTCAGCGGGCCCTTGCCGAAACGCGGCGCTATTTCGGCTTCGATGAGACTGCGTGACATGCGTCCGCCGCCGCCGTGCGCAAGGAGAATCTGTCCGTGCTCTTTCAAGCGTCCTTCCCTGCGGGCGCAATGCGCCTGTACGAGTGCCATGCCGCGCATGCGCCTTCGGAGCTGACCATGCACGGCCCGACCGGGTTTTCCGGCGTGCAACGTCCATCGAACAGAGGGCAGCCGGGCGGGTTGAGAATGCCCTTCAGAACATCTCCGCATCTGCAACCCGTCGGGGGCGTTCCGGGCTCAACTCTGATCCCGAACCTGGACTCGGCATCCATGGCGCCATATTGCTTCCTCAGGCGCAACCCGCTGGCCGGGATGACGCCTATTCCGCGCCATGCGGCGTCGTAAGGTTCCATGTAACGGGAGATGAGATTCTGCGCCTTCACGTTGCCTTCGGGCTTTACCACGCGGGCGTACTCGTTCTCAACGAAAGCTTGCCCGTCCGCGAGCTGGGCGAGGATGCATCGGATACCATAGAGGATATCGAGCGGCTCGAAGCCGGCTATGACGCACGGGCGTCCGCCTGGTCCTGCAAACGGCGCGTAGGCGTCGGACCCGATAATTGCGCTGACGTGGGCGGGGCAGAGGAAAGCGTCAATATGGACTGCCGGGTCCGAGACAAGGGCCGCGAGCGCGGGCGGGACGAGTTTCAGTGCGGTCAGCATGGAGAAATTGGGCAGCCCGTTCTCTGCCGCGGCGGCGAGGGCGGCGACGGGTGCGATCGTGGTTTCAAACCCGATTGCGAGGAACACCGTTTCGCGCGCGGGATTGGCGCGCGCGAAGTCGAGCGCGGCGGAAGGTGAATAGCAGGGGTGGACATCGGCTCCCGCCGCGCGCGCGGTGGCCAGGGAATCCTCCGAGCCGGGCACGTTGAGCATGTCCCCGAAGGTGAAGACCGTGGCGCGCGTGGCGGCCAGTATGGCGGCGTCGATGTAGCCAGGCTCCGTGACGCACACCGGGCATCCCGGCCCGCTGATCAGCGAGACCTCGGGCGGCAGGACGTCGCGTATGCCGTTGCGTGCGATCGCCATCGTGTGTGTGCCGCACACTTCCATGATGGCCGGCCGGATGCCCGACTCCCTGAGTTTCCCGGCGAGAGAAGCTAGTTCGGAAACGACGGCTCTCGATGCAGCCGGATCACGGAATGCGTCGACGTACTTCAACTTGCGAACTCCGGCGTGCTGACTCGGCGCGCCATGTCTTCGAACAGCGCTATCCGCGCCTCTGCTTCCGCGCGGTCAAGCCGCTCGATGGCGAAGCCGGCGTGGACGATGACAAACTCTCCCGTTCTTGGATCGTCAATGAGAGAGATATCCACATCCCTGACGATGCCGTCCGCGCGCGCGGTGCCCCTGCCGCCCGTTCGTACGTCCGTCAACTCCATTGGCACTGCCAGGCACATCTTGCCGTGTCCTTCCGCGGATACGCCTATCCGCTGCGCCATCCGGCGGTCACCGCCTGACCGAAGGCGATACATCCATCGTTCGGCGGCGTAAGCCGATGCAGCAGCAGATCGACGCCAAGCCTTCCAAGCCGCGCCGCAAGCAGCGTGTTCAGTATCCGGTTCATGAAGACGCCGCCGCTCAACGCAACCGCGCGGTGCGGCGTCAACGAAAACGCATATTCTACCATCGCCACGGCCGCATCGGCAACCGCATGGTGCAGGCCGAGAGCCGTTTCCTCAACAGGCCGCCCGACCTTCGCCGCTTCGACAATGCGAACGAATGTTTCGGCCCAGTCCACCA